>JBOGJI010000255.1:0-2765 GCA_050747865.1 Thermoanaerobaculia bacterium | reverse complement strand
CATGCCGTCCCCGGACCCACTCGGCCCCTCGCTCGCTGCTCTCTGCTGTCTCCTCAGCTCCAACCCTCCGCTTCAGGCCCCGGCTGAGGCGACACCACAGCCGCTCGCGCGTGTGCTACCCTCCGCGGCGGAAAACGAACTCACTATCCTTAGCACCACCGCGCCCGGCTGCACCCACCACAGCGCCAGGGTCCCGAGGACGCAGACCAGGTAGGTGGCGAAGAGGAACGCCTTCTTGTGCCCGCTGGCGTCGGCGGCTGCGCCCACCGCGGGCGCCAGTAGCACCACCAGCAGGTTCGCCACCGCCAGGCCCACGCCCCACAGGAGGTCGGCGTTGTCGCCGGGAGCCACCAGCTTGGTGAAGTAGACGCTGTAGGCGACGGTGACGATCAGCGTCGTGAAGCTGGAGTTGGCGAAGTCGAACATCGCCCAGCCGAAGATCTCGCGCTTGCGCACGGCGGGCGTGATCGGCGAGTCGGTGACTTGCGGCGGCTCCATGAGCTTGGCGTGGATCATAGAGAGAGGGGTCGACCTCCGTGTGGCGGGCGAGCCGCCGATCTACAATTCGCCCATGGGTGCCATCGATCACGTCGTCGTCAGCGGCGGCACCGGCTTGATCGGCAGGGCTCTGGTCAAACGGCACATCGCGGACGGCACGCGCTGCACCGTCCTCTCCCGCCGGCAAGACGCTTCCTTGCCCGCCGGCGCTCGGCTGGCGGTGTGGAACGCCAAGACGCCGGGACCCTGGACCCGCGCGCTCGACGGCGCCACTGCTGTCGTCCACCTGGCGGGCGAGAACCTCGCCTCGGGGCGCTGGACCGCGGCGCGCAAGCGCCGGCTGTGGAACAGCCGCGTCGACTCGACCCGCCTGCTCGCCGAGGTGATCCGGAGTGCCGACGCGCCCCCACCGGTCTACGTCCAGAGCTCGGGTGTCAGCTACTACGGCCCGCGCGCCGTGGGGGAGGAGGTGGACGAGGACGCCGGTCCCGGAGACGACTTCCTCAGCCGTCTGGCGATCGCCTGGGAGGAGGCGTCGCGCCCCCTCGCCGAGGCTGGTGTGCGTCGGGTGCTCCTGCGCACCTCGCCCGTCCTCGCGCTCGACGGCGGCGCCCTGCCGCGCATGCTGACGCCGTTCCGGCTCGGGCTCGGCGCGGTGCTCGGCGACGGTCGCCAGGCGTTCCCCTGGATCCACCTGCACGACCAGGTGGAGGCGATCCGCTTCCTCCTCGCCGACCCCGCGGCCGCGGGGCCATTCAACCTGGCGGCTCCGGAGTCCGTCGACAACCGCGAGTTCAGCAAGGCTCTCGCCCGCACCCTCCACCGCCCCTGCTGGTTCCGCGTCCCCGGCCCGATGCTGCGCCTGCTGCTGGGAGAGCTGGCGGATTCCCTGCTGCGCGGCCAGCACGTCCGTCCCCGGCGGCTGACCGAGCTGGGCTTCGAGTTCCGCTACCCGCGCCTGGAGCCCGCCCTGCGCAGTCTGCTGGGAGTGGGAGAACGATGATCTCGGCCGCTGAGGCTCTGGAGCGGTTGCGTGCGGGAAACCGTCGGTTCGTGGCGGGTGTCGGCCGTGGCGACGCGACCAACGACGCGCGGCGGCGTGAGCTGACGAGCGGTCAGGAGCCGTTCGCCATCGTCCTCGGCTGCTCGGACTCGCGGGTGCCGGCGGAGATCGTCTTCGACCAGGGCCTCGGAGACCTGTTCGTCATCCGTGTCGCCGGCAACGTCGTCGCCCCGTCGCAGGTCGGCAGCGTCGAGTTCGCCGCCGAGGCGTTCGGCACCCGGCTCGTCGTGGTGCTCGGGCACTCCGGGTGCGGCGCGGTGGCGGCGACGCTCGAGGATCTCGCCCGTCCGATCGAAAGCCGTTCGCGCAACATCCGCTCGATCGTCGACCGCATCCGTCCGGCGGTGGAGCCGCTGCTGGCGGCGGGGCTCGCCGAGCGGCCCGAGGCGCTGGCGCACGAGGCCGTGCGCGCCAACATCCGCGCTTCCGCCGCTCATCTGCGCCACGGGTCGCAGCTCCTCGAGCAGTTGATCGAGGAGCAGGGGCTCCTCATCGTGGGCGCGGAGTATTCGCTCGACAGCGGCGAGGTCGACTTCTTCGACGGTGTGCCGCCGTAGCGGCCGAGGACACCGCGCCGCCGGCCGAGCGCTTGCGCGAGGCTCCAGAAAGCTGAGGCGCGGACGCCCGGTGCGAAGCCCCGGGCAGGGTCGGGTCGGCCGCTACAACGTTCCGCCCAGCTTGCGGGCTTCCTGCTGCACCTCGGCGACAAGCTCCGGCGGTGCGTAGACGCGGTAACGGTCGATGCGGGTCAGGTGGCGGATGAAGTGGCTGGCCGCCTCCATCGGCTCCAGCTCGCCGCTCCAGCGGCGCACCAGGACGCGGGCGCGGGCGAGCTGGTGGGGGTCCTTGGCGGAGCGCGAGATCAGGATCCGGTGCGCGCCGAAGCGGCGCTTGAGCGTCGCCACCATCTCCTCGATGCGCTCGCGATCCTCGGCGGTCACGTGCTCGCGGCTCTGGTAGCAGAGCGGGAAGTGCCGGCGAAGGATAGACAATATGGAACGACCGGTTCCCCGCGGTCGTAAGCTCCCGAGTCTGTGAAGAGTCTCGTGGGAGTGGCCTCGAGGAGGCCAGCTTGTGCGCGGGTTAGCCCCGAAACGGCGGCAGAGCCGCATACGACAGGAGGAACCGGTCATGGAGAAGGGTACCCCCTACGTGGGTTTGGATGTGCACAAGAAGGACATCGTGGTGGCGATGCTGGCGCCGG
>JBOGJI010000254.1:0-19113 GCA_050747865.1 Thermoanaerobaculia bacterium | reverse complement strand
GACCACGCCGGCCAGCGCTTTGGCCGCAGGCCGCAGGCGCCCGGGCAGCAGCTCGCCGGAGGCCAGCGCCAGCAACCGCCCCTCGCGGGCGGCGAGCGCCGCGCCGATGAACGCCACCCACAAGGTCAGGTGCTGGATCAGCGGCCCGGAGCCCGGCACCCCCCGCCCCGCCAGCCGCCGGGCGGCCATCTCGGCCAGCGGCAGCAGGGCGATGGCGACCAGGGAGAGGCCGCCGAGCGCGTCCTCCGCGCGCTGCAGCCATGGCGTGGGAGACCAGCGCCGCACACGCATCGCGTCTCCTCCAGGCGCCGTGTTCCGAGCGCTTTTCATGTGTCGGCGACTCCCGGTCCGTCGGAGCCAGCCGCTCAGTCTACGTCAGGAGGGTTGCGCGGCCGTCGCGTCACCGGCTGCGGAACTCGTCGCGCGCGGCCAGCGCCGCGTCCAGGATCTCGGGCGGGATCAGGCGCTCGCGCATGGCGCTGGCGAACTCTTCCGCCGCGCCCTCCCAGGCGGCTTGCTCCTCGGCGGTCAGTCGGGTCACCTGCAGCCCCCGCTGCTCCATCGCCTCGATGGCCTCGGCGTCTTGCTGCGGGATGCTCCCGCCGACCCGCTGCTCGACCGCTCTGGCGGCGTTCTGCATGACCGTCCGGTCCGCCTCGCTGATCCCGTCCCAGGCGCGCCGCGTGACCACCGTGGCCCCGACCAGCGGCGCGAAGCCGAGGTCCAGCATGTGCGGCGTCACCTTGCTGAACTGCATCAGCAGCGCGGCCAGGGGGGTGGTCGGGAAGGCGTTGATCATGCCGGTCTCGAGGCCGGTCAAGATGTCCGTCGCCGCCAGCGGCACCGGGTTGTAGCCGTTGCGCTTCCACCACTGCACCATCGTGGTGTCGGCGGCCCAGGTGAACATCTTCGCCCCCTTGAGCTGCTCCGGCGTGCGGATCTCCTGCTTGGAGAACAGGTGCACCCAGCCGCCATGGCCCCAGTTGAGCAGCACCAGGCCCTTGCGCTCCAGGCGTTCGGTGAGCGTCGGCTCCAGGCGCTGGATCACGAACTGCAGCTCCTCGTAGGAGTCGAACAGCATTGGGACCTGGAAGAGGCGGAACCCCTCGTCAATGGTCGCCAGCCCGGCCACGGTCACCGCCGCCGCCTGGAGCTGGCCGATGCGCAGCTTGCGCATGACGTCCGGCTCGTCGCCGGCGACGCCGCCCGGGTAGACCCGCAGGACCACCCGCCCTTGCGTGCCGTTGCTCCACTCGTCGCCCATCTGCCGCAACGCCTGGTCCCAGGGCGTTCCGGACGGGACCAGGGTGGCCAGCTTGACGACGGTCTCGGCGCAGACCGCGGCCGGAGCCGCGGCCAGGATCAGCAGCAGGGCGAGATTCCTACACATCTTCATGGGGTGCTCTCCGTGTCGGGCTCGAGAAACAAGGTGTCCGCCTGTTGGAGCAGGAATCGTGCCTGTTGCTGGGCCAGCACGTTGGCGAGACGCAGCGCCGAAATGGCATCGGGATCGACCTCCAGGGCCTGACGCAGCATGGTCTCGAACCCCTCCCGGTCCTGCCGCGGCACCAGCACGCTCTCGGCGTAGAGGACGTAGGCGCTGGCCGCCTGTCCGTCGGTCAGCTCCAGGGCGCGATCGAGATGGCGCCTGGCCTCCTCGGGCGAGCCCCCGGCGGGGCCCGGCTGAGCGGCCAGCGGGATCATGGCCTGGTGCACCAGCCCGTGCTCGTAGGTGTCGTCCAGCTCCAGCACGCGCTCCAGCAGGGCCCGCACCGCGGGCAGATCGGCGAGCAGGTCGACCCGGCCGGCGCTGCTGGCGATCGCCGCTCCCCACGAGGCGCCGGTCCAGAACAGCAGCGGCACATCCTCGCAGTCCGCCTCCCGCAGGGCCTCGGCGGGGTTCCTGCGCAGCGCCTCCAAGGCGCCCGGCAGCTCGCGCTCCAGGGCGTGCCGGCAGTGGCCCAGGGCGCGCTCGTACAGGCCGAGGGCGCGTTGGCGCTGCTCCTCGGACCGCGCGTGGTCGGAGTCGCGCAGCCGCCGTGCCTGGCTCTCGACGAAGGCCAGGCTGTACTCCGTGAAGCCGCGGCACGCCGCCAGGCGCAGCCCGCGGTGGTCGGGCAGCTCGACGAGCAGCGATTCGGCCGTCTTCAGCGCGAAGGGGACGGCGTCGGCGACGAGCTGCGGGTCCGGGTCCGCCGCCCAGGTCCCGCCGCCGCCCGCCAGCACGTCGGCGACCTGTCGCAGCGCCATCTTGCGCACCGAGCAGCCGGACGACACGGCCAAGGCCAGCGCGATCGCCGAGCAGCGAATGAGGGGTCGGCCGAGCCGGCGAGTCATTCGCGCTCTACGACCATCGCGAATCCGACGCCGCCGGCGGCGCACACCGTGGCCAGCCCGAGATTGCCGCCGCGCCGCTTGAGCTCGGCGAGGAGCTGCACGACGACCCTCGCTCCGGTGGCCCCGAACGGGTGACCGATGGCGATGGAGCCGCCGTTGACGTTGAAACGATCGAAGTCGATCCTCCCCACCGGGCCGCTGCGCCCCAGCGCCTCCTCGGCGAAGCGCGCCGACGCCAGGGCCTTGAGGTTGGAGAGGATCTGCGCCGCGAAGGCCTCGTGCATCTCGACCAGGTCCATGTCCTGGAAGGTCACCCCGGCGGCGTCCAGGGCCGCCGGCGCGGCGTAGGCCGGCCCCTGCAGGAGCTGGCCGGCGGGATCGAGCGCCGCGTAGGCAAAGGCGCGGATGAAGCCCAGCGGCTCGTAGCCCAGCGCCTTGGCCCGCTCCTCGCTCATCAGCAGCGCCGCCGAGCCGCCGTCGGTGATCGGGCTCGAGTTGCCGGCGGTGAGCGTCCCGTAGCGCTTGTCGAAGACCGGCGGCAGACCGGCCAGGGCCTCCATCGAGCTGTCGGGGCGGATGCCGTTGTCGGCGGTCACCGCCTGGTCGTGTTTGGGCGGCGGGAAGACCGCCACGATCTCCCCGTCGAACCGCCCTTCGCTGGTGGCGGCGGCTGCGCGCACGTGAGACATCAGGGCGATTTCGTCCTGCGCCCGGCGCGAGACGTCGTTCTCGCGCGCCATCTGCTCGGCCGAGTCCCCCATGCGCAGGCCGGTCGTGTATTCGGCGATCGCCGGGGCGACGGGGGCCAGGTCCTTGGGGCGCAGATCGGTCAGCGCCGCGACCTTGCCGCGCACCGACTTCGCCTTTGAGAACGCGGTCAAGGCGT
This sequence comes from Thermoanaerobaculia bacterium, assembly GCA_050747865.1. Taxonomy (GTDB): domain Bacteria; phylum Acidobacteriota; class Thermoanaerobaculia; order Multivoradales; family JAHEKO01; genus JBOGJI01. The sequence goes on along the minus strand of JBOGJI010000254.1, from coordinate 15,890 downwards.
GGGCGGCGTTGTCCGAATAGCGGATCGGGACGTTGGTCAGGGACTCGGCGCCGCCGGCGAGCACCACCTCGCAACTCCCGGTGGCGATGGCCTCGGCGCCCGAGGTGATGGCGCGGCAGGAAGAGGCGCAGGCGAGGTTGACCGTGGTGCCCGGGATGCTCATCGGCAGGGAGGCGCGGAAGAGCACCTCGCGGCCCAGGTTGGGCGCGTGCAGGGTCGGGACCACCACTCCGAAGATCGACAGGCCGATGGTCTCGGGGTCGAGGTCGTTGCGGGTCACCAGCTCGGCCGCCGGCGCCGCCGCCAGCGCCACGGTGTCCATGTCGACGTAGGCGGTTCCAGCGCGGCTGAAGGGCGTGCGGCAGCCGTCCACGATGGCCACCCGCCCGCCGGGCCCACGCAGCGTCCCGGTCTGCACGCGCGCTCGCGCCGCCGCGCCCGGCACCTGCGTGCGCACCGTGTCAGCGCGCTCGAAGACCTCTTCCTCGGCGCTCGCCAGATTCATGTCCGGGAAGCTAACACACGGGCTCGGCATTGGTAATCTGCGCCCGATGACCGCACCCCCGCACCCGCCGCGCGCCGTCCCCCGGAGAACGCTGCTCAAGAGGTTCTTCCTCACCGGCCTGGTGATCCTGGTGCCGGTGACGCTGACGCTCTTCATCCTGCGCGCCATCTTCAACTACATGGACGGCATCTTCGCGCCGGTGGTGAACCGTTTCGTGCAGCTGTGGTTCCCCATCGACCACGTGCCCGGCCTGGGGCTGGTGATGACCCTGCTGGTCGTCCTGCTGCTGGGGTGGCTGTCGACCCGCGTCGCCGGGCGCCGGCTCATCCGCGCCATGGAGGCGGCCCTGGGCCGGGTGCCGATCGCCGGATCGGTCTACGGCGCCGCCAAGGGCGTCCTGGAGGCGATCTCCGCTGAGAAGGGCGAGGCGTTCAAGCGGGTGGTCCTGGTCGAGTACCCGAAGTCCAACGTGTTCGCCATCGCCTTCGTCACCGGCAGCGCCCGCTGGCCCCGGGTCGACGAGCGCCTGGAGGACGCGCTGCTGGTCTTCCTCCCCACCACCCCCAACCCGACCAGCGGCTTCCTGCTCCTGGTGCCGCGCAGCGAGGCGATCCCGCTGCCCATCCCGGTCGAGGAGGGCATCCGCATGGTCATCTCCGGAGGAGTCCTGACGCCCCCGCTGGTGGACGAGTTGATCGCGGTCGCGTCCACCACGGAGGCGGAGACGCGAAGCGGCTCCGCCTCCCCGGGCGCTTCCCCGCGCGTCTGATCCGGTGGCCCCCGGCCGAGCTACGGTGGCACGTTTCATGCGAAGATGAGGGCCTGATGCGACGCGCCATCCTGTCACGCGGCGTGGCGGCGACGCTGGTCTCGACTCTGCTCGCGAGCGGCCTCCACGTCGCTCCCGCCGCCGCCCAGACCATCAAGGACCCGGAGCTCTTCGGCAAGAGCCTGGAAGCCGCCCGCCAGGCGCTCGCCGCGTTCGGGAGCTGGGACGCCCCGCAGGAGCTCGAGCGGGTCAATCGCATCGGCTTTGCGCTGGTCGAGGCCTCCGGCTACCGCGACTACCCGTTCTCGTTCTACCTGATCGACATGCCGGAGCCCAACGCCTTCGCCCTGCCCGGCGGCCAGATCTTCATCACCCGCGGCATGCTCGCCCTGGGCCTGGACGACGACCAGCTCGCCGGGCTGCTGGGCCACGAGATCGCCCACACGGTGCTGCAGCACGGGGTGCGCATGCAGCGCCGGGCGACTCTGCTCAACATTCTGAGCTCGGCGGCGCTGGTCGGCGTCATTCTCGCCGCCGGCAACGACAACGAGCCGCGCGACCCCTACCTCGACCCCTGGGAGCGCGACCGCTCGAACGACACCGGAGATCTGATCCAGGGGACGATGGCCACCAGCCTGGTGGTCAGCGAGCTGCTGCTGCGCAGCTACAGCCGTCAGTTCGAGAGCGAGGCCGACGCCGAAGGCCAGCGATGGGCCGCGGCCGCGGGTTTCGCGCCCGACGGGGCGGCGCGCCTGATGAGCACCATGCGCGAACGGTTGCCGGAGTCGAAGGAATACGGCTACTGGCGGACCCACCCGTTCTTCGACAGCCGGGTCACCGGCGCCGAGGCGCGGGCCAAGCTGCTGCGCCCCCACGAGCCCTCCAGCGCCGACGATCTGCGGCAGCGCACCCAGGCCGTGCTGCTCGATTACGCCCAGCGGCCCGCCGATCTCGAGGCCATGGAGCGGCAGCGCCCGCGGCCCGAGCCGCGCACGTCTCCGGGAGAGCGTGCCGGGACGTTGGGCCGCGAGCACTTGACCGAGGCCGACATGCTGCGCCAGGCGGCACTGGCCGCCTGGCCGCAGGGCGCCGCCGCCGAGCGGCTGCGCATGACGCGGCTCCACACTCTGCGCGAGGCCGAGGAGTTCAAGTCGCCGCTCGCCCGCGACCTCGGGAGCGTGCTCGCCGCCTACGCCCAGCAGGAGAGTGAAGTGCGGGAGCTGACGCCGGACAGCCCGTTCCTCGAGCGTCTGGCGCTGGAGCAGCAGGAGCTGCGCGAGCAGCTCGTCGAGCTCGAGCCCAAGGCCGTCGAGGTCCTCGCCGGCGGCGTCTACGAGACCGACTTCCTGGCCACCTTCCTGTCGAACTACGCGCAGGCGCAGCAGGTGCCCACCGCCGCCCTCAACCTGGGCAACGCCTACGCGCGGCTGGGGCGCCAGCACGACGCGGTCAAGATGTACCTGCGGGTGATCGAGGCCGACCCCGAGGGAGCGCCGGCGCGGCAGGCGCGCCAGGGACTGAAGAGCCTGGCCCCGTCCTTGAACGACCTCGCCGCCCTGCAGTCGCTGTCCAGCGACGCGGACGACGCCGAGGTGCGGGAGCTGGCGTCCCACCGCCTGTCCCAGAAGGCCGGCTCATTCGACGACATGGAGAACGGCGCCGCCTACCTGCGCAACTACCCGGAGAGCCCGCACGCCGACTCCACCCGCGAGCGCCTGAACCAGCTCGCCGACAAGGCCCTCTCCGAGATCATCCTCTACCAGAGCATCGGCGACCACGGCAAGGCCGTCGACCGCATCCACAAGGTCCTCTCCTACGCCCCCTTCTCCCCCGCCGCCGACCGCCTGCGCGAGGGCGTCGAGGTGAAGAGCTGACCGCCAGTCGCGCTTGACGAAGCGGACGGCCTGCTGCTACAAACCGACCCGTACGGGGCCCCGCCCCGCGCGCCCAGGTAGCTCAGTCGGTAGAGCACGGCACTGAAAATGCCGGTGTCGGTGGTTCAATTCCGCCCCTGGGCACCACGATAAACCCCAACAGAGACAGGAAGTTACAGCATGGCGCCGAGGGCGGCGTCTACCTCACCGGCCGGCTCGTGGACGCACTATGGACGCACGGCCTGCTGGACGCGCAGTGGACGCCGCGGCCCGGGGGTGTCGCGGCCCAGGGGTTGACATCTGTTGTCGAGTGTGGGACCGTCTGAGGCCGGCGGGGGGCTACGGTCTCCCAGCCGGGTTAACATCCCCCGGGTCTGCCACAAGGCACACGCGGGGTTTTTCAATTTGAGGGGGCTGAGTGGCCGCCAAGCGGGACCGTGCATTCGTCTTCGTCGACGGCAACAACTGGTATCACTCTCTAATCGAGAACGAGATCTCGCTTGAGCTGAGCTACAAGGCGATCTCGGAGAAGATCGTCGGGCCTGCACGCCAATGGGTCGGCACTCGGTACTACATCGGTGCTCTCAAGAGCCACCACTGGGACTACGACCAACAGCGCCGCTTTCTCAGCCTTCTCGAGGCCGAGGACAGCCGAATAGGGGTCCGTCGCGGCCGGGTCGAGAACCAGAAGACGAAGAACCCGGTTTACGGGCCGGCGCTCGACCTGATCGGCAAGTACGATGCGGACCTGCACCGCGACTTCCGCGCCGAGCTGGTTCAACTCCTCGACTCCAAGAAGTACGTGTCGCGGCTGAAGGAGAAGGCGGCGGACGTCTATCTCGCCGTGGACATGTGCAGCTTGGCTCAGGCTGACGAGTACGATGCTGCGTACCTCCTTTCTGCGGACGGCGACTTCACACCAGCCGTGGATTTCGTCAAGGGACTGGGGAAGAAAGTCTACGCGGCGAGTCCAAACAAGTGCTACGCGCTCGGACAGGCGTGCACATTCATCCCCCTCAAGCCCGAGTGGTTCCAAGACTGCGGCCGCTGACGCCGGCGCTCGCAGACGCGAAAGCCCCGGCCCTCACAAGCGACCGGGGCCGCTGATACGATTCGCAACCGTTGGAACTCGCAACCGGCCTCATCGTCGCGGTCACGCTAGGGCAAGTCATGGGGGATCTCGACGCTGTAGCCGATTGACACTCACGGCCACGTCGCAGCGGCAGCACGTCAACGTCCCGCTGCGAAACGTTGCGGCGCGCTCGCCGTCGGTGACTTCGACCACGGCACCGCCCAGGGGCACGACGCGGCCCAGTAGCTGGCCGCAGGACGGGCAGCGGATCTCTCGCTCGGCTGCGTCACGCATGGGGCACCGTTGCCGGCGTGGTGGCCGCTGGCGGGCCGCTGAGCGCCTCGGGAGGCCACCCCAGGCCGAGGACGACCCGCTGGCCGCCTTGAGGGTCAAGCAGCCACCTTCGCGCCTCGCGGCTGTGGCCATTGCCGCTGCGCGCGTCTTCCAGGGCCAGGTTCAGCACCTCGACCCCGAGGCGCCGAGCGTCTGTGGCGCTGAGGCCGGCTGTCACCTCAGTCCCCGCTGCGAAAGCCGCGGCTCTTCTCGGCGGCGTAGATCACGGTTGTGGACCTTCGCTTCTCCCACGCGCTTTTTGGCGTGCCGCTCGCGAACTTCGGTCTCAGCGGCGCTCGCCGAAAGCTTGCCAGCACGCATCGCGGGGATCAGCTCAGGCGCCTCGCGAGCGACGCGCTTGACCCTCTCAACAGTGGCCCCGCCGACGCCCAACATGCGGCCGGCGAGGTCTATTGATCGACCTTGCTCACCAGCATCTGATCCGTGGATCAGATGCTGGTTTTCCACCTTCGTCGCCTTTCTCCTGAGCGCCTGTTTCTCCAACTCGGGCAGTAGCTCTTGGGCGATCACCGCGCGCTGTGTCGCGTCGAGGTGTCGCCGGTGAATGTTCTCTGAGATCACGTAGGCCAGCGCGCCGTTGCCAGAATACAGCTCGAATCGCGGCTCGACGTCGGCGGATCGACAAGCGCGGTAGCGGTTTCGACCATCGAGGAGACGCCCGCCGACGACGCGGAGGACGCCGCCGGCGGGCCAATGGAGCCGCGCGCGATCTCACGCGCCGCAGCTCCCAATGCGCGTGCGGGGTCCCACCCCGCTTTCGGCGCGCACGACGCCCACTCACAACCCCGACCGGCGCAGCGCCGCGTCGAGCACTGCGAGCGCCCTGAGTATCCGGGCCCTCACGACACCGCGTCCGCGAACGGGTTCTCACCCTGCGACACCGCATAGAAAGCTTCGGCATGCTCCGGCCAGCCCGCCTCCTCGGTCACCCGACGCGCGAAGCGATTGCACGCCTCCTCGTCTTCCGCGCCGGCTAGGTGCGCGACTTCGTGGGCGAGCACGAACATCGTGAATTGCTTACCTTCGACGTGCTCCACATCAACGCCCACGTATCCCGCGTCCGTGAACGCCCAACCCATAGAGTTGCTCAACACGACGCGCCCCGCCTTGGCGAGTCGAGCGCTGAATGCGCGGACGGTGCCGTCGTCGGCTATCTCCTTCGCCAAGTCGGACAAGTCCCGATCCCACGCGACGTGGTACCTCGCGAAGCCGGCCTCGCGCAGCTTGCTGTCGGGCCACTCCAAGATGCCCCTGGAACGGGCGGGAAGCGTCCGGTTGACGCAACACGTGGCACACACACACACGGGCCCGCAGGTGGGAGACTTCGAGCCGCTCACGCGGCGCGCGAACTCGTGTGCCGCGTGAGCGTAGAGCTCGAGCTCCGTCAACCGGGGCGAGCAGCTCCCGCAAGCGCCACCGCAGCCACAAGACTGCGCCTTCGCGCTGAGCGTTCGCGTCCCCACGCTCGCACCCCGGATGACCCCGGAGACCTCAATGAGGTCCACTTCTTCGAGGAAGCGAACCTTCCGGCCTTCGAGGTCGCCGAAGCGCCAGCGGATGGGGAGAAACCCCCAGCTCCATTCCTGCACGGCCGGCGGGGTTGCGACATCGGCGCGCAGCCACGCACACGCCCCATCGTCGATCAGCGAGCCGTGCGCGATCACAAGGTTCCCGCGCTCTCGGATCGTTGCCTTTCCAATCGGGACGGCGGCGGAGTCGTGGCCCCAGAGCACCGGCACCGATCCAGCCCCAGCGAACGCTCCCGGAGCGATCACGTCACCGTCAGCGTCAGCGACACCGAGCGTTGCAATCACGGCCTCGAATTCACAGCCGTCACGCATCACTGCATCGCGGCTTATCTGCTTGGTTTGCATCACCGACCCCCTCCGCGCTGGCGCAATTCCTGCGGGAGCATCCGATCACGCGCGAGATTACGCAGCGACTTCTCCAGCGACTCCAGCGCGCCACGCGCGAGCAGCACGGCGTCGGCAGCTTGAGCGCTTTGCAGCGAGCCCCGGGAGTGTTGCTGCCGTGCACGATCGAGAGTGTCGGTGGCAAGCTTCGCTTCGGCGCGCGCGACTCTGAGCTCCTCGCGTTCGTCGTCCGTGAGCAACTCCGCCCCATGAGGCTCCTCAGCCATAGCACCCGCGCCCGCACCGGATCGCTGCACCTTCGTCATGTCAAACATCGTCTTGTTCTCCTGTTCGTTCGTTCATGGATTCCGCGTCGCCTTCGGTCACCATCGCGACCTCCCCGCGCGCGCGGGGTGGAAAAAGCCCCCCTCGGGCAGTTCCCCGGGCAAGCCGTTGTCGCGACGATCCCACGCTTCCAGAACCGCAGCCCGCGCTGCGGCCTCTTCGGGATCGACGCCACCGATGAGCTGTCGAGGTGCCGCCGCTACCAGCTCGCCCTTCTTGCGCTTGAGCTTGCTGCGCCCAAGCCGTGCCTTCTCCGCGACCCGGGCCTTCGCTGCGAGCCGGGCCTTCGCCGCGATCTCCGGCGCGACGGCTTCCAACGCTGCATCCTGCGCTTGCGGATCGGGCCTCACCAGGCGCACCGCTTCGAGGACGCCAATCTCGCCGGCTACCAGCCGGGCCAGCAGCTCGGGCAGGGGAAGCGCCCGCCGGCGAGGCGCCCCCCTGTAACGCCCCCGCACGTCGTACCGGCGGCGCCAATCTGGGCGCTCGAAGAGCCTCACCCCTTGACCTCCCGCGGTTCCCGGTCCAGGCCCAGCAGGGCGGCGAGCCGGGTCACACGGTCGAGCTGCTGGAGGTATGCACCGTGGAGCGCCTTGCGCCGGCCCTTGCCGGTCAAGCATCCTTCGGCGAGAAGCCGGCGTTCCATCCAGCCAAGTAGGGCCGTGGCCGTGCAGTACCGGTCGACGACATCTGACGCGACAAGGGATAGATCGCCTGCACCGCCAAGGTCTTCGACGATCTCCAGCCGGCGTTCGGCCAGCGCCTCGGCCGCTTCTTCCTCCATGCGGCGTTGCAGGCGCTCGGAGCGGCCTCCGTGGATCAGAGCGGCAGTGTTGCCGGGCAGGAACTGGCCGGTGGCGGGATCGCGGCCGTCGCCGTTCCTATTCGCCGCGCGTTCAGCAGACGGCGTCCACGTCGCGTCCACGGCTGGAGTAGATGGGGAGAATCGCTCGCTCACGGTTGCCATTGTAGCACCTCAACACCGGCATGGACGATGCCGAACTCTTTCTCGCCGTCCGCGGGGGTTTTTGTCGCTCCGCCGCGCCCGACTCGGCCCCTCGCGCTACTAGCTCCACGCTCTACTGAAGTGCTCGGCCGCACGAACGGCTCTCTAGAATATCAAGTCAAGACAGACATCATCAAAAAAGCTGTCACTCTCCCGCTCTAGAATGCAGGCGCCCACGTAGATGTCCCGCGTCATCCTTCGCGTCTCTTCTTCTCTCGTGTCGATCGCATCGTCAGCCATGTTCGTGTCTCCTCTGTCAGGGCGTTGGCGTGACTGCCGTCACCGGAAAGTCGTCAGTCCTCCCCCGGTTCGCGCATTCGCTCCGCACCCCGGGCAGTAGGCGCCACCGCGCCGGCGGCATCGGCCGACCCGTCGGCTCGGGGCGAGTGTTCCGGGGCCAAGTGTTCCCGGGCTTCGGGAACCCCTTGAGGGGTCGGGGGGGTAACGGTAACGGTAACGGGTTCCCCTATAGGGGGGAACCCGTTACCGTTAGCGTCCGCAACCCCCCTGCCGGGGCCTTGTGTTCCCAACGGTTCCCGGGCTTCGGGAACCCCTTCAGCCGTGTTCCACAGCGTCGCGTTCGATCTCCTGCCGAGGGCTCGCGCGGCGTCTCCGGTACACGAGACAAACAGGTCGGGCGCGCTCCTGAGCGTCGCGATCACGCCGTCGAGGCGCGCGCCGATGCCGGTCGTCTGGGCCGAGATTTCCTTGGCCGTCAGCCACTGGCGGGTGCTCAGGAGCTCTTGGATCTCCCCAGCGAGGTCGCGCTCTTCGCTTCCTTCGGCGAGGAAGCCGAATGTCTCGGTCTCGGAGTCGAAGGCGAGGATGTACGGCTGGCGGGCGCGTCCGCCCCAGCGCGTCTTGGCGAAGTAGAGCTGCGCGCGGTTCTCCGGTCGCTTCTCCAGCACCAGCATGGTGTCGGGCCTGCCGCCCCAGGCGCCGGACGCGGCGTCTACGATGTCCTCGGCGCGCTCTTTGCGGCTGTGGTGCGGGCAGATCCACGCGCGTTGTGAGAACAACCCGGCGCCCTTCATGGCGTCGATCATGGCCCGCGTTTCAGACGGCGATCCTTCCCCTTCCATCCCCAGCGAGTCGAGGGGATCGCCGATCACGAGGTCGATCGCGTGTTCGTCGCAGAAGTCGTTCAAGCGTTCAACGAACGCCTCGGCGTCGAGCCGTGCAGCGCCCCAGGTGTCGTCGTAGACGTAGAGCGCACCGCGGATCTCGTGCGGCCAGGTGGCCAGGCGGCGCTCCAGCTTGCGGCGGAACGGTTCTCTCGGACCCTCGTTTTCAACGAATAGCACGGCCAGCGGCCGCGGCACGACGAAGCCGAGCCACTCGATTCCAGCCGCCAGGTGCAGGGCGAGGTCTATCGCGAGTGTCGTCTTCCCCTTGCCGCCACGCGCGATCAGCATGGCGAGCCCTCGGGCGGGGATCAGGCAATCGTCCGGTGTGCCTAGCAGCGGCTCGGGAGCCTCGCGGGCGTCGGCGACGAACTCGCCGATCGGCACGGCGAACGCCCCCAAGGTCTCGGGGTCGGTGTTGGCCTCGGAGCCCTGGCCGTCAGTCGCGTGAGTCGCCGGCGGCTCGTAGCGCGCCACCGAGTGCGCGATCGCCGCAACTTCCGCGTGCGGGAGCGGCGGCGCGCAGCGGCTCCTGTTCGTCTCGACGAGCGCGGCCAGGATCGCTTGCTCCTCGAACCCGCGCCGTCGCATCGTGCCAGCCAGCGACGTCAGCGTCCCGTTGCGCCTTCCTTCCGGGATCTCGGCTTCGACGACGGGAGCCGGCGCGGTGTCGTCGCGCTCGCGCACCCGGACGAGATCCACGAGCCATGCCGGCGCTTCGGTGATGTTGCGGGGCAGCGGCGGTGTCTCCCACTCGTACCCGTCGCCGTACGTCGTCGACGGTGCCGCAACGATGTAGCCGGCGCCATGACATTTCGTCTCCAGGCCCTCGACGCCGAAGACGTCGAGAGAACTACACTTAGGGATCGTCCGCGCGTGCAGGCCGGCGGGCATGCGGTACAGGAGGTGGAGCCCGGGCCGCGGCGTCCTCTGCGTCACCGTTGTCGGCAGAGCACAGTCCAGGGCTCGCAGGCCCTGAAGGGCCTCCAGATCGTCTATGTCGAGAACGAAACAGCCTTGAGGCGGCACGATCCCGATGTTCGCGAGCGGCCAGCGGCGCCACCACCCGGCGATTCGCTCGGGATCGGTGGTTGCGTCGTGGAAGCCGTTGCCGCCGTCCTTCTTTGCGATGAGCGGCGCCTTGTCACCGTGGGCGAGCGGGAACACGCCCAGTCCCAGCTCGGCGTAGCGCCTCGCCCAAGCGGCTCGGCCGGCGGCCGGCGCGACTGTGCTAGGATCGGGATCGCACGCTGTTTCGGTTTTCGGTTGCGCCCCGCCGGCCTCGCCAGGGCCGGCGGTCGCGCTTTTGGCGGCCACCGATCACGCTCCCCCCGCCCCGGTGGCGGCGCGCTGCTCGGCGTCGCTCTCGCGGTCGTCAAGCCACCGCTCCACGGTCGACCACCGCCAGCCGGTGGCGGCAGGGCCAAGCCGCATCGGCGGTGGGAACAATCCGGCGCCGACCCATCGCCACAAGCTGACCTTGCCTACGCCGAGCAAGGCGCACAACTCGGCCGGGCGCAAAACTCTGTCCGGGGATGCCAGTGTTGCTTCGATTGCCATCGCGTACCTCCAGATTTCAAGTTTCGCGAAGGCACGCGCAGCACACAAGGGCAGAATTCGCGCCGAATTCTGCCTATCTTGGGTGGCGGTGAGCTAGCGGGGGTCGAGCCGCGGCGGTGAGGCGCCGAACGTCACTCGGGGAATGCCGCGAGGTAGCCGGCGACCATGTACTCGCGGTTGGCTAGGATCATTTTCCGTCGCGCCTTGATCGCTCGCAAGGTCTTGCGCTGGAGGTCCTGTATCTCGACCCCTTCTGCTTGCGTGTCGAGCTTCTCCGCGACCGTGGCCCAGGTGTACCCGGCCATGCCCATGATCGCAACCTTGAGCGCTGTCTCATAATCGGGCGGGCGGCCACGGCCGCGGCGCGGCGGCGAGTTACCTTCCAGTCGCCAGGCGAGAACGCGACGCCGCCACTCGGGCGCCCCTCCACGCCTCGCGGCCGCGTGCGCGCGCGGCACGTCGGCGGCGTCCAGGAACAGGACGTCGAGGAACTCACTCGCGGTCGGATCGCTCCCCCCCTCCGGCTGGCGCAGCCTCGGGGCCGTCAGGTCGAAATCCGCGCCGGCGCTCGGATCGGCCGTCAGGTAGGCCATAAGATTGGCGGGCGTGGGCAGCTTCACGCGCGCCCCCGGATCTCGACCACCTTGCCCGGCTCGGCCCTCCGGCGCAGCAGGATCTCCAGCACCCGGTCGCCCCACCGGGTCACGGCCTCGCGCTTCGGCCCGTCGTAGCTGTAGCGGTCGTAGTGACGGATGACGCCGGCGACCTTATGGCCGAGCACTCGGTCGCAGGTGTGCGGCGAGACGCCGCGCTCGGCGAGCCACGTTGTGCCGGTCAGTCGGAAGTCACGCGCCCAGTCGTGCGGCAGCCCGGCAGATTCACGGATGCGTCGCGAGCCGCCTTGCAGCGGGGAGAGCGGCTGGCCGGGAAGGCGCGGTGACGCGAGCACGTACTCGCCGGCGCCGGTGAGCGGGCGCAGGCGCTCGATCTCGCGGCGTGCCGGGGCATTCAGGAAGACGCGATCCGGCTCCTGGTTCTTAGTCGACGACCCCGGCGCCGTCCACCAGGAGCCCACGCGGCCGTCCTCGGTGTGCTCGATGTCCTCCCAGCGCATCATCCGCACCTGCCGGCCGCGCTGGAGCGTCAGCAAGCGCAGCCGATAGAACGCGGCGATCACGGGGTGCTCGCGCGTCAGCACCGACCACAGCTTGCGGATCTGCCGGGGCGCGAGCGGGTCGGCGTCACGCACGACCAGCCCGTGCGGCTTGGGCACGTCACGAACCGGATTGGAATCCACCATGCCGCGCGGCACACCGTGGCGGAACATCTTGCCCAGAAATGCGTGGACTTTGTCGGCCGTGGCGGGGTGACCGGCCTCGACGATGTCGTCCAAGAGCCGGATCACGTCCCGAGGTGTGATGTCACGAGCCGGGCGAGTCCACCAGTGCCGCGGAATGGCGCCGCGCGAGGGGCCGTTGGGGTTGCCGGCGAGCAGGCGCTCGATATCGCGCCAGGTGGCCGCCCTGCGCTTCCAGTGGCGCTCCAGGCAGTCGTCGAACAGCTCGCGCACCGTCGGGTCCTCGCGGCCGGAGCGGCGCGCGGCCGACGGATCAGCACCTTTCCGGACAGCCAGCAGGTGGTCACGCGCCAGGTCGCGCGCGGCTCGCAGCCCCAGGGCCGGGAACGGCCCCAGCGAGACGCGCCGCTCACCGCGGCCGACGCGATAGCGATAGCTCCAGGTCTTCGCGCCGGACGGCATCACGCGCAGCTTCAGGCCGGCGATGGTGCCGTCCGGGACCTCGTAGAGGCTCGCACGGGGCCTGAGCGCGCGCGCGCTCCTATCCGTCAGCGGGCTAGACTCGGGGGTGGTGGAGACGGTGGACATAGCACCCTCCTCTGCCATGGGGCGCTCGCCGATAGCCTCGGCGGCGCCCTTGTTCAATCAGGATGCCGGTGTTACGTGCGTCCACTGGTGGACGCAACATGGACGCACGGCGACGATCCTTCGTGGTATCTCACGAAACCGATTGTACCACAAACCCCTTGAAGCCACAGTGGTTACGGTACCGGACGGAATCTAGTGCAAACTGGCTAAAACCGGCATACGAAGCCCTGAAAATGCCGGTGTCGGTGGTTCAATTCCGCCCCTGGGCACCACATCCTTCGAAGTATCCTCCCTCGCCGCGTCCGTTCTGGCCGAACGACGTACATGAGGCAACGACTCCAAATACGCCGTGCCGAGGCGGCCGATGCCGAGACCTTGGCGGCGCTTGCTGAACGGACCTTCCGGGATACGTTCGCCGCGACCAACACGGCGTCTGACATGGACGCGTACGTGCGGGGTGCGTTCTCGCTGCAGCGGGTGCGGTTCGCGCTCGCCGATCCGGACAGTTCGTTCTTCCTGGCCTTCGCCGACGGAGCAACCGAACCCGGCGGCTATGCCAAGCTGCGCACCGGAGCGCCGGAGCCGAGCGTCACGGGACCCGACCCGATCGAGATCGAACGGCTGTACGTCGAGCGCGACGCGATCGGTCACGGACTCGGCTCGGCGCTCATGCGGGCGTGCTTGGAAGAGGCGGCGGTGCGGGGTTGCAAGACGGTGTGGCTCGGCGTCTGGGAGCACAACGACCGGGCCATCGCGTTCTACGAGAGATGGGGGTTCGTCGTCGTCGGCTCCCACGTGTTCCAGCTCGGATCGGACCCCCAGGCCGACCTGATCATGGTCAAGACTCTGGAGTGAAGGCCCTCGTGATTCCCGAACGAGATGCCTGGCACCCCGTCTCCGGGGGCCTCTTCGTTGTCGAGCCTTCCCGGGGCTCAAGCAGTTGCGCGCAGATCCACGGCGTCGGGTGTGATGTCCACGTGGAAGGTGATTCCGAGGCCCTGAGAGAGCCGCGCGAGAGTGGCCAGTGACGGCTCGTGGTCTCCGGCTTCGAGGCGAGCAATCGCCGGCTGCTGCATGCCGAGCTGGCGCGCCAGCGCCGACTGCGTCAGCCCGTGCTCCGCCCGGTACCGGATAATCCGCATGGCGACCGCGTGAGCTAGCGCCGTGCGCTCATACTCCGCTCGGATCTCCGGATCGCGCAGCTCCTCCTCGTGGATCTGCTGCGCGCTCTTCAATTCCGACAGCTTTGGGCTCATCTAGTTATCCTCCAGCTTCGCCAACCTGGCGACGGCTTGACGTGCAGCGCGCTCGAATCCCGTCGGTCGCTCTCGCCGTCTGGTGCGATCGCGGCGACGACAAAGGCCTGACCGAGCTGCAGGTAGAGGGTGCGCCATGGACTTGGTCCCGCTCTGGGCCGGAGTTCGCGCAGAGCGGGGAAACCACGGACCGAGCTGGTGTGCGGGTAGCCGAGCTGGGGCCCGAACGCCTCGAGCTTCTCGTCGGCGTGAATCAGTGCGTTGCGCTCCGGTTTCGGCAGCATCGACCGTTCCTGCTCCGCTTCTTCAAGGTAGACAACCCTCCACACTGCGCAAGTATAACACGCTTGTTATTGCACGCAGCAGTACGCGGCGCGGCAGCGTGATGTTGACGCGCTCCACGGTGTCGTCCAAGAGTCCGGGGTCGACCTCGACGACACCGAGAAGCCAACCCTCGTACTCCTCCATGCTGCGGATCGTGTCGAAGTCCGACGGTGCGGGGATCGCCTCGCCAGCGTCGAGGGCGGCGTCGATCCAGGCAGCTGCCGCCTCTTCGGTGGCGCGCTGCGCTTCATCCAACGTATCGCCGGCCGAGAAGCATCCCGGCAGGTCGGGGACGATCACGCCCCAGGCCTCTGACTCCGTGCCGGGCTCGATCACAACCGGATAGCGCATGGGTCTCCCTTCTAGCTCAGCCAAAGGCGTCTGGCAGTGCGTCACGAAGGAGGTTTACGATGATCTGATCAACAGACAGAGCTTCGGAAACCACCGGGTCTTGAAGGCCAGCGGGTGCGAGTCCCGCGCGGGGAGTTGTCGGTACACCCCGGTAGCCGCCGGCGCAGTCGATGCGGGTAACCGCCCGGCTGAAGCCTCCGGAACACCTGGAGCAAGTCCAGGGGGCAACCGCACAGGCCGCAACGCGAGTGAACCCTGAGCAGGCCCCGAAAGTTTCTTGCTGGAGCCGACCCTCCTGTCAGAAGGGGAAGGCCGTTGGGCGGCGGGGGAGCAACCGTCGAGAGAACCCGCCGTCTCCAGCCGGGGTAGTGGGGGCGGCATGTGCGGAAGGTCTTCAAGGCAACGTGAGAGGCCCACTGCGGTGGCGGGTTGCGACCGCCGACCGGGGAGGCGGAAACGTCGTTCTCGGGCCGCAGTGGGAGTCGGAGGGGCTCGTAGTACCGAGGAAGCCGGGTAACGCCGGTGGAGGGAAGGAGCCCTGGTTCTGGCGCGCTTTGGATGGAGGCGAAGACCGGGATTGACGATGAGTCTAGAACCCGAACGAGTCGAGCGACTCCGCAAGAAGCTATACGAGAAGGCCAAGCAGGAGCCCGACTTCCGGTTCTACACGCTGTACGACAAGGTGTACTGGCCGGAGACGTTGGTCCGCGCCTACGCGATGGCGAAAGCCAACCGCGGCGCGCCCGGGATCGACGGAATCCGGTTTGCGGACATCGAGGCGTACGGCGTCGACCGGTGGCTGGGTGAGCTCCGCGAGGAGCTCGTAGAGGAGCGATACCGTCCGCACCCGGTGCGGCGGGTGAAGATCCCCAAGCCCGGCGGTGGCGAGCGGCCGCTCGGCATCCCGACGATTCGGGACCGGGTGGTGCAGACCGCCGTCGTGCTGTTTCTCGAGCCGATCTTCGAAGCCGACTTCGAGGACAACGTGTACGGGTACCGCCCTGGGCGCAGCGCTCACGACGCGCTGCAGCAGGTGCGCGAGCGTTTGTATGCAGGCCAGACCCACGTCGTCGACGCCGACATTGCCCAGTACTTCGACACGATTCCCCATGGGTATCTGCTGAAGGCCGTGGCGCGTCGGATCGCCGACGGGAAGATCCTGCGCCTCATCAAGCTGTGGCTGAAATCCCCGGTGGACGAGCAAGATGACTCGGGCCGCTGGCGGAAGACGGGCGGCAAGAAGAGCAAACAGGGAGTTCCCCAGGGCGGGGTGATCTCACCCCTCCTGGCCAATATCTACATCAATCGCTTGGTGCACCACTGGCGTGCCACGGGAGCAACACAGCGCCTGGGGCTGATCGTCTCCTATGCCGATGATTTCGTCATCCTCTGCCGCAGCCATGCCCAGGCTCGCGAGAGCCTGGAGCTGATCTCGCGGTGGCTGGCTAACATCGGCCTGACGATCCACCCGGACAAGACCCGGCTGTGCAACGTGTGGCGAGAGCCGTTCGACTTTCTGGGGTACACCTTCAGAGCGGTCGAGCAGATCACCACCGGCCGCCGGGTCTTGAGCGCGCAGCCCTCGAAGAAGGCGATACGGCGGCTTAAGGAG
>JBOGJI010000253.1:0-4418 GCA_050747865.1 Thermoanaerobaculia bacterium | reverse complement strand
GCCGAAACGCCTCGTCACCTGTCTCCGAAATTGCTCGAATCCTTCGTCCACCATGCTGCCTCCTTTCCGGCAGCACAATGCACCAAATCAACCACGCTGGCGAGACGGGCTACGGCGAGGACGTACGACGATGCCGCTTCATAATTCGACTGACAGTGCGTCACGGGCCGGGAGCCGCGTCGACGCAGCGTCTTCGAAGGCGATCACGGCGTCGGCCAGCCTTCCCGCAACGCATCGACGCGGAGCTGGAGGTCCTCGGCACGAATGCCGAACACCAGATCGAGCTCCTTGGCGAGGGCCGAGCGTCGCAGTAACCTGGCGGCAAGCTGGCGCCTGGTGCCGCCGTCCAGCTGCAGATCCGCGTCTACCGCGGCGGCGATCTGACGCAAGATCGTCAGGTGCGCCTGGCTGGTCACGCGGTAGGCGTTGTAGAGAGCCTGGAGCTCGAGAGCGGCGCCGTACGCCAAGACCACCTCGTCCACGGTGCGTGCCATCAGAACCTCCCGCCGATTCCTATCCCCGGTGGATCGAAGGATAGAGTCGGGTACACGGCGGGCTCCGGCAGCTGGAAGGCCGGGGCGGGCTCCGGGGCTTGGCCTGGGTCTGCCCAAGCCGGAACGCCGCCAAAGGTGTAGTTGTCGGGCAGGCCCGGAAGGGGCGGAAGACCGCCACACAGCTCGCACACCAGGCAGTCAGAGAAGCAACCCAAGTCCGGGTACGACATCGCCGTCAGAGCTCCTTGATGCCAAGATTCGCAAATGTGTTGTCGACCAGGCGCGCGAGCTCGTCGACGGTGTAGGCATGGCGGTACAGCATCCGTAGCCGCTTCAGCTCACTCGCCGGTGCCGCCGGATCGACTCCTAGGATCGCGTCGATCGCCGCCTGCTTCCCCCGCTCCAGCCCCCCGGCGTCGTCCACTCGCCGCCGGATCTCGAGCGCCTGTGCCGCGGCTCGCGCCGCATCGACGGGAATCGGTGGGATGTCCAGTGTGATCTCGCTCATCTAACCGTCTCCGGGGCCACGATGTCGCCCGTTGTGGAGCAGACGAGAGCCGTCACGTGGTACTTCAGGTATGGCGCCGGCACCCGCTGCCGCACGGCATCGATCGCCGGGTTGGCATTGCTCTGAGCCACTCTGCCCGATCATCGGATGGGCCGCGCTCAGCGCCGTGGCGAGAATGGAGACCGTAACGCAGCGGTTCCTTGCGAATGACGACACGGTGACCTCCTTCATGCTTGCCGAAACGAAACCAATCCGGATGAACAGAGTGGCGATAGGCCGCATCTTTCCCACGCGGCGCAGCTTCGGCGGCGTCGGCTCGACCGCCAGCCTGCCCTGCCGCATGTCGCATGCCTCGATCCCCGAGTCGGTGCGCCAGGCGCGCCACCCGCCCGAGGACCCGGTACGCCTGTCGATCGGCCTCGAGGATCCCGATGATCCGGTGGCGGACCTCGAGCGGGCGCTCGACACCGGCGCCAGCTGCTCCCCGAAAACCGCTGTCGACCTGGCCTGGTGAGCCACCGTGCCCGGTTTTACTCTCGTACAGGCGGCTGATGAAGGCCGAAGGGCGACCCCTGATCATCACGGCAGAGGCGGAAGCGGCCGAAACGGGCGATCGTCTCCGCGTCCCCTTCGACGTCCGTCTCGACGACCTCACCGCCGAGCCGGCGCACCCGGTCGAGCGCCGCCTCCATGTCGTCGACTCGAAAGAACAGGTACGGGCTGGCACCCGCATCGCCGGGATGCATGCCGCCCGGAATGCCTCCGGTGTCGATCATGAACCCGGCGCCGCTCGGCCCGGTCTCGAACTTCCAGCCGAACAGACCTTCATAGAAGGCCCGGCCACGTTCGGCATCCTCTACACCCAACTCGAAGAACGCCACCTCGCCGGACATGTGCACCTCCTTCGTGGAACCGGAACCCTATCGCCGCGTCGCGGGCGTCGTCTTGGAAAAATGTCCACTCGCCGCTCGGTCAATCGTCGCGATCCATCCGGTCCAGATAGTCACGGGGCGTGAGGATCGGAATATCGCGAAACGGGTTCAATGCCAAGAGGTCGCCGTCACCCGTCACCAGGGCGTCCGCTGCGCCGTTGACCGCCAGCTCCAGGAATTTGTCGTCCTCGGGGTCGCGGCACGCTTGAATCCTGTAGACGATGGGCACCCACTCCACGACTCGGGTCAGCAGTCGTACGAGCTCTTGGCGCTCGGCGATGGTGACGTACGGATCGAGCTTCGGACGAGCGAGGACGTCGACCAGCTCGTTGAGCGTGCCGTTCGACGCGAGGAGCTGCCCGGACCGTGGACCCCAGCTCACTACCCTCCCGGGCACCGATCTCGGCAGCAGGAGCCGGCTGACGAGCACGCCGGTATCGACGACGGCGCGCGCTCTAGGTCTCATCTGCGAGGAGGTCCGCCAGCTTCTCTTCGGTCAGCCCACGAGCGGCCGCCCGTTCCGCGATGCGGTCGCAGAAGCGTTCGAACTCCTCGATGTTGAGAGCGCGGAGACGCTGGTACTCCTCCGTTGACAGCAACACAGCCACCTCCCGGTTCCTGCGGCGGATGGAAACCGGCTCACGTTGTGCCGCATCCAGAATCGCTGCGAAGCGCTGCTTGGCATCGGTGGCGGATACAGAGCGCATGATTTTACCTCCTCTCACAATTCTATTCAGTTTGTCCATAATAATCAAATTGATCTCTATGGGTCGCGACGTCCGGTAGGTATCGGCGCGCGACCAGTTCGTCCGGGGTGCGACGGGGAAGGGGCTTCTGTGCACGGGGCTCCTCACCACGAGCCTTCTCACGATGGGCGCGCTGTCCGAGAGCGAGGTGAGCGCCTTCGTCGAGGTCGGCCGTGGTGCATAGGAGTCCGATGCTCATGCATCACGTATTCTCCGATCCGTGGCTGGAAGACGTCCTCCAGCGGCACACCGAACACCTCGGCGATGCGAAACGCCACCTCGAGCGAGGGCGAGTACTTCGAGCCCTCGATGGCGTTGACGGTCTGGCGGGTGACGCCGATGCGGTCGGCGAGCTCCTGCTGGGTCATCTCCCGGAGTGCGAAGCGCAAGGTCCGGATCCGGTTGCGAACGCGGGACTTCGTACCCACATCAGATACCTCGTCGGTAGTAGACGAGCGGCCAAGACGCGTTGCTCTCGGCCCGCCACTCGATCAGCCGGTCGCGCTCGTCGCGGCCGTCGGGGCGGCCGGCAAGGGCGACGACGACGTGGCCCGCGACGATGATGATCAGGAGCAGCACGGCGGTCACCGCCAGCAGCGCGACGTACGGGGCGACGGCCATGACCCCGGCCGTGAGCATCCGCGCCGCGATGACGAAGTAGACGGCGAACGTCATCACCAGGCTGAACGGTCACGCAAGGCACGGTCACGCATGGCTCTCATCGCGTTCCGGCCTTGCGCAGCAGAGTGATCTGGCCCCCATGGTAGGCGTTGTGCTGGATCACGCCCAGCAGCATGCTTCCCACCGTCGGATCGGCACCAGCGACGGGACGCTCCAGATCCTCGTCGGTGAGCTCGGTGACCCGGTCGTGCAGCTTGCGGTGCACCGCTCGCAAGGCGTCCAGCGCCTGCCGCCAGCCCGCCTCCGAGGGTTGCTCCACAGGGATCCAGTCCCGAGCGGCGATCTCGTCGCCCCGCTCGCCGTCGATGCGCCGTAGCGGTATCTCGTTCCAGATCGTCAGGTGGTGGACGATCTCCCAGATGCTGTGGGCGTCGGCGATCGAGCGCCACGCCGCGGTCACGGCGTCGACCCCGTTGAGGGCCTCGGCGACAGCGGGACCGTGCCAGGCGCCGCCGTGGAAGGAACGCTCCAGAAGATCGGTGATCTCGCAGGTCGTCGCCATCGTTCGTCTCCTCGTGGAAGAACCAGCTTCAGCCAAGTCGAGAGTTGGAGTGTAAGCGCGCTCTTACGGCCCCTGGGCCTCGAACTACGCAATGCCGCTGGCTGCCTGCGCAGCTCCGCGAGGGTCAGGATAAGATGGCAGGCACATTCGAACGGGACCGGCGCAGGTGGTCGGTCGCAGGTACAGATACTTCAATCGGGAGCCTGGAGATGCGACACCGGAGAACGTGGCTGCTGTTGGCTCTGTTCTGGTGCTTTTCGGCGTTGTCGGCGCCCGCCGCCGACGATCATGCCGCGGCGATCGCCACTGCGACCCGGCTGCTCGACCATATGGAGGCCGGCGACTACGCCGCCGCGACTGCCGACTTCTCGGCGCAGATGAAGCAAGCGCTCGGTGTCGACCAGCTCGCAGCGGTGCAGCAGCAGATTGCCGGCGGTGGCGCGCAGACCGGCCGCGAGGAGCCGCAGGTGTCGCAGCGGTCCGGCATGACGGTCGTCGTCATCCGCATCCATCGCGAGCTGGCCAGCGTCGACGCCACCATCGCCATCGACGGCG
>JBOGJI010000252.1:0-1445 GCA_050747865.1 Thermoanaerobaculia bacterium | reverse complement strand
GCAAGCGGCACAAGCTCCCGACGCAAGGGAGCCGTCGATTCAATGCGTTCGAGATCTACGGCCCAGCCGGAGTCCTCGACATCGTCTCGTACCGACGTCAACGCCGCACTGCGAATGCCTCTCGATGAAGCCAGTCCGAGAGCCGGATGCGGGAAATCCGCACGTCCGGTTCGACGAGCGGGGACGGGAAACGGAGTCACGGCGCGAACTGAGGCACCGGCGAGGCCCGAAAGGAGCCGGCAACAGACACCCTCGTCGCCTACAGCCACCGCGCCCGTCCTCGACTCAACCCTATTTCGGGCAGGTCCGGGCAGTAGGCCGAGTAGTTGCCGTTGGCCTTTGCGATGACGACGAGGAAGCGATGCATCAGCTCTCTCCTGGTCTCTTCAAGCCCGCCTGCTTGAGGATGCTGTTCAGCGCAGGGCCCGGTGGCCGGGCGCGGACGCGACGGACGAAATCATCTGAGGTCGGATTGTAGCGCCTGAACGCCTCCGGCGGGCTGCCAGAGGAGCGGCTCAAGAGGGAGCCGGGGCGTAGCGCCGGAGCTACTTGCGACCGGTGTGCTCGTACTCGGCGATGAGCTCACGGACCCGCGGCACGAGAGCGGCGGGGACCTCCATGAGCGTCTCGTGGGGAGCGAGAGCCGCCTCGTGCTCGGCGGCGGCCTCTTCGTCACTCTGGTTCTCGTAGTAGTCGAGGACCTCGCGCACGCGCTGCTCGTCCCAGCCTCGGGGAAAGTCCTGCTTCTTAGTACGCTTCATCGGCGTCTCCTGCGGCGATAGGCCTTCAGGGCCTTGCCTCGTAGATCATACGCTGTGATGACAAACGGCGTCTTGCGGTCCGGGTCGGGCGCATAGACGACCTGCACGTAACGGCCGGTGCTGGTTTGGCCGAGGGCGATGCGGGTGTCGCCGCGACCGGGAAAGTCATCCCCGGGATGGGAGAGGACTTCCTCGACTTCTTCCTCGGTAACGCCATGCTCCCAGATGTGCGGTTCGCCGGTCTCGGGGTCCAGGTAGAAGCGCAGCCACACCCGTCGCATCTTAGCGGCTCCTGGGGGGGGTTCATGCGCTGCGGCCACTTTCTCCTCGAGCTCCTCTTCGGCTTCGGCGGCGAGCGCCGCGATATAGACCTCCCGCGGGTCCTCCTCGTCGACTGTCGGGGCCGCCGGGCGCGGCGTACGTTTCAGGTGCGCCGCCGGGTGGTTCGCCTCGTAGACCTCCTTGAGCTTGCCGATCTGGGGGCACCGGTCGGAAATTGACCCAGGGCGACGGTCAGAAACTGACCCACCTGGGCCGGAGGTCGTGGACGTGCGGCAGCGCGCTGGCGTGATTGGGCACGGTCCGGGGCGGGCGGTGCGGGTCTCGGCAGCGGTCCGAGGGCGCCGCAACGGTCCGGCATCAGGGGAGGGGGAAGGCCGGCGCGACGCGTGCCGGGCGGGCGGG
>JBOGJI010000251.1:0-16645 GCA_050747865.1 Thermoanaerobaculia bacterium | reverse complement strand
AAGCCCCTGGCGCGCGACCCATGGGAGATTCATTCACAGGCTCTCAGTGTCGAACAGTGCGAGCTGGCCGGCGGGGCGCGGCGGGCGGAACGAGGCCGTGGAGAGTCGGACCGTACGACGGTCGAGGCCGAGGCGGCGCCGGTGAAGCTCGAAGACCGACCGTAGCTGCTCCGCCCAGATCCCTTCACCCCGCATCCGCTTGCCGAAGCGGGTCTCGTTCAACTCGCCGCCGCGCATGTCGCGGATGCGGTTCAACACCTTCTCCTTGCGGTCCGGAAAGTGCTCCTCGAGCCAGGCGGTGAACAGCTCCTCCACCGCGCCGGGCAGCCGCAGCACGGTATAGCCGGCGAAGCGGGCGCCGGCGGCGGCCGCCGCCTCGAGGATGGCCGGCACCTCCGCGTCGGTGATCGCCGGCAGGATGGGCGCGACCAGGACTCCCGCCGGCACCCCGGCCTCGTTCAGCTCGCGCACGGCGTCGAGGCGCCGCTGCGGATGCGTGGTGCGCGGCTCGAGCCGCCGCACCAGCGAGGCGTCGAGGGTGGTGATCGAGATCGCCACCGACACGGCGTCGTGGCGTGCCAGCTCCTGCAGCAGATCGATGTCCCGCCGCACCTTGGCGTTTTTGGTCACCACCATCACCGGATTGCGGCAATCTGCCAGCACCTCCAGGCAGCGCCGCGTGATCCCCAGCTTGTGCTCGATCGGCTGGTAGGGATCGGTCACCCCCGACAGCCCGATCGGCCGCGGCCGCCAGGAGCGCTTGGCCAGCTCGGCGCGCAACAGCTCCGGCGCGTCCTCCTTCACCAGGATGCGGCTCTCGAAATCGAGCCCCGCCGAAAACCCCAGATATTCGTGTGTCGGCCGGGCGTAGCAGTTATGACTGACGACACCATCGGCGATGAAATCCCCTGTTCCCGTGGTGATGTCGAAGAGAGGAATCTCGTCTTCCAGGGGTTTGATCGCCGCGACTCCGAGGTCACAATCGCTGATCAGTGATCTCCCTTCCAGCTCGCGCTTTCTCGAGATGGCGTTGTCGGTCCAGTGCCAGAAGCGCAGAACTTCTCTCAGTCCTCCACGCAGGCGAACACCGTCCAAATCTCGCCCCGCACCGCGGCGGTCGACATGCTCGAGGACGAAGCGGAAGTTGAAATGCTCCAGTGCTTCGGTGAAGGCATCGACAATCTGCCGGTCGGAGTTGGGGACTCGGAGTACCTTAGCGTTCCAGCTACCCTCCGCGTCATAGAGCCCCGCCAGGTAACCACGCCTCCAGAGATTCGTTGGAGCGCCGGGCCACTCGACCAGCTCCTCGATCTTCGCGACCGCTGCACGGGAGTGCGTGCGAACCGCCTCCATCTGCCGACGTGCCTCGGTCTCGGCCTGGAACACGAACCGGTTCACCGAGATCCCGAAATCGTGGAGGAACGTCGTCGCGCGCTCGAGCGCATCTAGATCGGCAAGTGTGAGGCGGAACTGGTGCTGGTTGCCGTGCGCTCGGCCCTCCCGTTCGTAGAAGTAGTGTGCAAGGTGCCCATCACCACGAATCAAGCCCGCCAGATATCCGCGCCGGTAGTCGCCGTCGGCTGTATCCGGGCTCGCGTCGAAGCGGCCGGTGCCCATGAGCTTGTTGTTCGTCGTGAGATAAGGCCGTTGCCCCGGGCCGTACATGGCCCCGCTGACGAACTTCCAGCCACGCTCGGTGAGGAAGCGATGGTCGCCACCGGCAACCAGCTCGGTACCGTCCCGCAGCAGAACTCGGTATGCGGGACGTCTCACCTCCCAGTGGGCCGTGACTCGCGTCCTGACGTACTGCCGATACCAGCCGCGCCTGGTGGTCCCATAGACCGCATCGCCCGGTCGAACCTTCCGCAGCGGCTTGGTTGTTCCATCCGCCATCAGAATGCTTGTATCCCCGGAGAGGCAGTAGACGCAGCCTGCCTCGCATCCTCGGTACGGGTTGAGGGAGACGTCGAAGGGGACGTCGGGGCTGTCGTTGGTCGACAGGACGCTGCGACTGGTGTCGCGCAGGTAGTGCGTGGGGACGGTCCGCGGATCCTCGTCGCCGGGGTCGTCGGGGACTATACGCAGGCGCTCGAAGCGGTTCGCCGGGTTCAAGCCCGTGCTGCGGCCCCGCGGCGTGTCGGGAGGGCGAGCCGGCATCGCGTCCATTGTACGCGCGAGTCCCTGTGCTACCTTGCGCTCGCTTGGAAGAGGAGGACTCGCCTGATGCGCATGGCTCTCACCTGTCTCGTCGCCCTGGCCTTGTGCGTACCCGGCCGCGCGCAGGAGGGGCGGGCGTTCGCGGACGATGCGACGGTGCGGCTCCACGACCTCTTCGCCCGTGAGTGGGAGGCGCGGCTCGAGGAGAGCCCGCTGCTCGCCACCAGCGTGGGCCGGCACGAATACGACGGCCGGCTGCCCTCCAGCGCTCCGCAGGACCTGCGGCGCCGGTACGAGGCAGCCAAAGCGTTCCTCGCGGAGCTCCACACCATCGACCCCAAGGCCCTGTCCGACCAGGATCGCGTGAGCTACCGGATCTTCGAGCACCAGCTCGAAGATCGCGTCGGCGAGTACGAGCTCGGCGACTACCAGATCCCGCTAACCTCCGACGAGGGCTTCTACATCGAGCTCGCGCGCCTGCCGCAGACCATGACCCTGCGCACGGTGGAGGACTTCGAGAACTACATCGCGCGCCTGCGGCAGCTTCCGCGCTACTTCGGCGAGCAGATCGGGCTCATGCGCCAGGGGCTCGAGCGCGGGTTCACCCTGCCGCGGGTGGTCGTGGAGTCGGTGATGATCGCCGTCGAAAGCTACACGGTCGACGAGCCGGAGGAGACTGTCTTCTGGCCGCCGTTCGAACAGTTCCCCGGCTCGGTGCCGGAGAGCGAGCAGGGGCGGCTACGCGACGCCGGCCGCCAGGCGATCCTCGAGGGGGCGACTCCAGCGTACCGCGCGTTTGGCGATTTCATGCGCGACGTGTACCTCCCCGGCGCCAGGGAGACGCTCGGCGCCGTGGAGCTGCCGAACGGCGAGGACTACTACCGCTTCCTGATCCGCCGCTACACCTCGCTCGACCTGTCAGCCCGCGACATCCACGAGATCGGGCTGCGCGAGGTCGAGCAGCTGCGCCGGGAGATGGACTCGGTGATGCGGGAGGTCGGCTTCGAGGGCGACTTCGCCGCGTTCCTCGAGTTCCTGCGCACCGACCCCCGGTTCTACGCCGAGACCCCGGAGGAGTTGCTCATGCGGGCGGCGTGGATCGCCAAGCGCATGGACGGCAAGCTGCCGGCCCTGTTCGGCACGCTCCCCCGCGTGCCCTACACCGTCGAGCCGGTGCCCGAGGAGCTGGCGCCGCGCTATACCGCCGGGCGCTATGTGTCGCCGGCCCACGGCTCCACGCAGCCGGGAATCTACTGGGTCAACACCCACAACCTCCCCTCGCGGTCGCTCTACAACCTCGAGGCGCTGACCCTGCACGAGGCGGTCCCGGGCCACCACCTGCAGGGCGCGCTCGCCGAGGAGCAGGACGGCCTGCCGCCGTTCCGCCGCTTCTGGTACCTGTCGGCGTTCGGCGAAGGCTGGGGGCTGTACTCCGAGTGGCTGGGCCTCGAAGCCGGCTTCTACACGGATCCCTACTCCAACTTCGGCCGCCTCACCTACGCCATGTGGCGGGCCTGCCGGCTGGTCATCGACACCGGCGTGCACGCCTTCGGCTGGACCAGGCAACAGGCGATCGACTACCTGGCCGAGCGCACCGCCCTGTCGCTGCACGAGGTCGAGACCGAGATCGACCGCTACATCTCCTGGCCCGGCCAGGCCCTGTCCTACAAGCTGGGCGAGCTGACCCTCCGCCGCCTGCGCCGGGAGGCGGAGCAGGCCCTGGGCTCGCGCTTCGACGTCCGCGAGTTCCACGACGCCGTCCTCCTCCGCGGCGCCGTCCCCCTCCCCGTCCTCGAAGAACAAATCGCCGCCTACGTCGACCGCACGCGCCGTCACGAATAACGGCACCCCTCACCCAGGCCAGTCCGGCCTCAAGGGAGGGCGGGCGGGACAAACAGGGGCGGGTGGGCGGGAGAAAAAATGCCCGACGGCGAACGAGCGCCGACGGGCTTTTCCCCCCCGGAGAGGCCTCTGTAGAGGCCTGAGTCGGCTCGCCATCGAGGCAACATAAGTGCCTCGGGCGTGCCCTCCTCCGGCCCCCGTTCGGTAGCCCGGCCATCTCCGGTAGAGATCCGTCGGCTTTGCGTCCCCGGCTCACACCGGGTTTGCCATTTCGCGGGTTGTACGGATTATATCAGAACGGCTTGTCGATCGCCAGCCACGCCGCCAGGGCCCCGAGCAGCGGCAGGATCCAGAGCAGCCAGCGGGCGCTCCGCGGCCGCCGCACCGGCAACATCACGACGGCGCCGAGCACCAGCCAGAGCGCCACCTTGGCCCATGCCCAGCCGGGCATGGCGCCGCTCAGCCCCAAGGTCGCCAGCATGCCGAACCCGGAGACCAGCAGCAGCACCGCCCCGACTCCGTGGAGGATGGACAGGGAACGGCGGCGCGCCCGCTCCGCCGCCGGCGCCCCCGACAGCGCCTGCACGCACAGGGCACCAAGCGCGGTGAACAGCCCGAAGGCGCCCAGGAGATGCAGGACTTTGTAGATCGCGTACGGCATCGCTTCACGCCCTCGCGTCCCCCGTCATCGTTCTCCTGATCCCTGACCCCTGATCCCTGATCCCTGGGCGGGCGGGGGAATGCCTCCCTCGGTCTGGCGGCGGGCGTCCAGGGCTTCCGCCAGCGCTGCCTCGTCCAGTCCCGCGCGCTCGCGCGCCACCTCGCGCACGGTGCGGCCGCTGGCGTACGCCTCCTTGGCGATCTCCGCCGCCCGGTCGTAGCCGATGAGCGGCGCCAGCGAGGTGACCATGGCCAGGGACCTCTCCACCATCTGCTCGCAGCGCTCGCGATCGGCGGTCAGGCCCTCGACGCAGCGCTCGGCGAGCAGGCGCGAGACGGCGGCCAGGATCTCCACCGACTGCAGCAGGTTGTAGGCGATCACCGGCATCATGACGGTGAGCTCGAAGTTGCCGGCCGCGCCCCCCCAGGCGATGGTGGCGTCGTTGCCGATCACCTGGGCGCAGGCCATGAGCGTGGCCTCGGGGATCACCGGGTTGACCTTGCCCGGCATGATCGAGCTGCCCGGCTGCAGGCTGGGCAGCGCGATCTCGCCGAGGCCGCAGCGCGGGCCCGAGCCCAGCCAGCGGATGTCGTTGGCGACCTTGGTCAGCGACACCGCCAGCGTCCGCAAGGCGCCCGAGGCCTCGACGCAGGCGTCTTTGGCCCCCATGGCCTCGAACTTGTTCGGCGCCGGCACGAACGGCTGGCCGCTGCGCCCGGCCAGGCGCTCGATGACGCGGTCGGCGAACCCCGGCGGCGCGTTGAGGCCGGTGCCGACCGCGGTGCCGCCGAGCGCCAGCTCGGCCAGCCGCGGCTTCACCGCCGCCAGGCGTGCCAGGCCGTTCGCCACTTGCTGTGCGTAGCCCGAGAGCTCCTGCCCCAGCCGCACGGGGACCGCGTCCTGCAGGTGCGTACGGCCGATCTTGACCACGTCGTCGAACTCGCTCGCCTTGGCCGCGAGCGCCGCCTCGAGGCGCTCCAGTGCGGGCTCCAGATCCTCGGCGATGGCGACATACGCCGCCACATGCATCGCCGAGGGGATGACGTCGTTGGACGACTGGCCGGCGTTGACGTGGTCGTTCGGATGGACCGGGCTCTTGGAGCCGATCTCGCCGCCGAGGATCTCGATCGCCCGGTTGGCGATCACCTCGTTGGCGTTCATGTTGGTGGAGGTGCCGGACCCGGTCTGGAAGATGTCGAGCGGGAAGTGCTGGTCGAGCTTCCCCACCGCCACCTCGTCGGCGGCCTGCCGGATGGCCCCGGCGATGTCCGCCGGCACGATGCCCAGGTCGGCGTTGACCGCCGCGGCCTCGGCCTTGATCGTCCCCATCGCGGCGATGAAGCGGCGCGGGAAGCGCAGCCCGGAGACGGGAAAGTTCTTCACCGCCCGCTGGGTCTGCGCCCCCCAATAGGCCGAAGCCGGCACCCCCACCTCCCCCAGACTGTCCTTCTCGACTCGCGTCTCAGACATGCGAAAGCTCCCAGGCCGCTCAGGTCGACGAGCTACTTCTTCGCGGGCTTGGCTCCCGAGTAGACCGAGGCAAGGCCCGTCTGCAGGCCCGGGACGAGGACCTCGTCCATCCACTTGATGATCTTGTCGTCGATGTCCGACATGTTCGTCCCGCTCACCGACCGGTGATGGATGGCGGCGAGGACCTCGCCGGTCGCGGCGTCGACCAGCCTCATGTCCCAGGTCGCGTTCGCCGAGCCGGCGCCGAAGCCGACCAGCCACTTGGCCGCGTTGTTGCCCGCGTTGACGTCCACGAAGCGCCCCTCGAGGCGCACATCGCCGCCTTCGGTCGAAACCTCGGCGCGGCCCGAGAGGCCGGAAGCGAACGCCCCCCGCAGCCACTGCGGCATGTTGCCGGTCAGCTCGAAGGCGCGCGCCCTGTCCTTGGTGTCGCGCGGTTTGCCGATGAACTGTGGCTCCTCCCACGCCGCGACGTGCACCGTCTTGCCGTCGAGGGAGAAGCCCTCATTCACCCACAGGTAATCGAACTCGCCACCCTGGCGCCAGTCGCGCGCGTCGCCGAACCACGCCGGGTCGAGGAGCCCCTCGTCGAGGTTCTGGGCCTGTGCGGCAGGGACGAGCAGGACGGACGCGACGGCGGCGAGATAGGCAATGGTACGAACCGGTTTACGCATGATCTCCCCCTCCAGAATTTGAGCTCGCGGTGCTGGAAGCGCCTTCCCGCCGCTCGAGGTTACCACCCTCTACCCGGACGAGGCAGCCGAGAGAGTCAGGTCCTGGAGCGGGCGGACGGTGAGACTCTCGCCTTGCAGCGCCGCGATGCCCTCGGCCGCCGCGTGCGCGCCCGACAGGGTGGTGATGACCGGGATCTTGTATTTGAGCGCCGTCTTGCGGATCACCGTGTCGTCGATGTGCGACTCGCGGCCGAGCGGGGTGTTGACGGCGAGCTGGATGTCGCCGTTGATCAGTCCGTCCACCACGTGCGGCCGGCCCTCATGCACCTTGAGCACCGGCTCGACGGCCAGCCCGGCGGCGGCCAGGGCCTCGGCGGTGCCCTTGGTCGCCACCAGCCGGAATCCCAGCTCGGCGAAGCGCCGGGCCAGGGGGACTAGCGCCGGCTTGTCGCGGTCGTTGACGGTCAAAAACACCGTGCCGCCGAGTGGCAGCGAGTTGCCGGCCGCGATCCAGGCCTTGGCGAAGGCGGGGCCGAAGCGCCGCCCCACGCCCATGACCTCGCCGGTCGACTTCATCTCGGGGCCGAGCAGCGGGTCGACCCCCGGGAAGCGGGCGAAGGGGAACACCGGCGCCTTGACGAAGACCCCCGGCACCGGCGGCTCGTCGGTGAAGCCCAGCGACTCGAGGCTCTCGCCCGCCATCACCCAGGCGGCGAGCTTGACCAGCGGGACGCCGACCGCCTTGGCTATGAACGGGACGGTGCGCGAGGCGCGCGGGTTGACCTCGAGCACGTGGACCCGCCCCTCGTGCAGCGCGAACTGCACGTTCATCAGGCCCACGACCCCGAGCTCGAGCGCCAGCCGGCGGGCGATGGCGCGCATCTCGTCCAGGTCTTCGGCCCCGACCCGGTACGGCGGCAGCACCGCGGCCGAGTCGCCGGAGTGAATGCCCGCCTCCTCGATGTGTTGCAGGACGCCGGCGACCACCGCCCGCTTGCCGTCGGCGATCAGGTCGAGATCCAGCTCGAAGGCGTCGTCGAGGAAGCGATCGAGCAGCACCGGCTGCCCCTCGGCGACCTCGGCCGCTTCCGCCAGATAACGCGTGAGCGTCGCCTCCTCGTAGCAGATCGCCATCGCCCGCCCGCCCAGCACGTAGCTCGGCCGCACCAGCACGGGAAAGCCGATGCGGCGTGCCACCTCCACCCCCTCCTCGATCGACAGCGCGGTGCCGCCCGGCGGCTGGCGGACGCCGAGGGAGGCGAGCAGCTCGCTGAAGCGCCGGCGGTCCTCGGCCAGGTCGATCGCCTCCGGCTGCGTGCCCCAGATCGGCACGCCGGCCGCCGCCAGGCCGCGCGCCAGCTTGAGCGGCGTCTGGCCGCCGAGCTGCACGATCACGCCTTCCGGCCGCTCCCGCTCGACGATGTCGAGCACGTGCTCCAGGGTCAGCGGCTCAAAATACAGGCGGTCCGAGGTGTCGTAGTCGGTCGACACCGTCTCCGGGTTGCAGTTGACCATGAGGGTCTCGAACCCGGCCTCGCGCAGGGCGAAGGCCGCGTGCACGCAGCAGTAGTCGAACTCGATCCCCTGGCCGATGCGGTTGGGCCCGGAGCCGAGGATGAGGACCTTGCGCCGACTCGTCGGCTCGGCCTCGTCTTCGGCGCCGAAGGTCGAATAGAGGTAAGGCGTCATCGCCGGGAACTCCGCGGCACAGGTGTCCACGCGCTTGTAGGTGCGCAGGATGCCGCGCTCGTGCCGCGCGCCGCGGACGGCGTCCGGGGAGCTTCCGACGAGCTTGGCCACCCGCGCGTCGGAGAGCCCCGACTGCTTGGCCTGGCGCAGTAGCCCCGCGGGCAGCGACTCCAGGGTCCAGCAGGCGAGCTCGGCCTCGAGCTCCACCACGCCGAGGATCTCGCGGATGAACCACGGGTCGATGTGCGAGTGCCGCGCCACCTCCTCCACCGTCCACCCCTGACGCAGCGCCGCGAAGATGGCGAACAGCCGCTCCCAGTTGGGCACCGCCAGCCGCCGCTCGAGGCGCACCGGGTCGGCCATGCGCTCCTCCCGCTTGGCCAGATCGCCGTCCAGCTCGAGCGAGGCCAGCCCCTTCATCAACGCCTCGCGAAAGGTGCCGCCGATCGCCATCACCTCGCCCACCGACTTCATCGATGTGCCCAGGGCCGGCGGCGTGTCGGGGAACTTCTCGAACGCCCAGCGCGGGATCTTGACCACCGTATAGTCGAGGCTGGGCTCGAAGGCGGCCCAGGTCTCGCCGGTGATGTCGTTCTCGATCTCGTCCAGTGTGTAGCCGACGGCCAGCAGCGCCGCGATCTTGGCGATCGGGAAGCCGGTGGCCTTGGAGGCCAGGGCCGAGGAGCGCGACACCCGCGGGTTCATCTCGATGACCACGCGCTCGCCGGTCGCCGGGTTCACCGCGAACTGGATGTTGGAGCCGCCGGTGGCCACACCGACGCGGCGGATCACCTTGAAGGCGTCGTTGCGCATGGCCTGGTACTCGCGATCCGACAGGGTCTGCTGCGGCGCCACGGTGATCGAGTCGCCGGTGTGCACGCCCATGGCGTCGAAGTTCTCCACCGAGCAGATGACCAGCGCGTTGTCCGCCCGGTCGCGCATCACCTCGAGCTCGAACTCCTTCCAGCCGGTGACCGACTGCTCGAGCAGCACCCGGTGCACCGGGCTCGCCGCCAGGGCCGACCGCCCCAGCTCCTCCAGCTCGTCCCGGTTGTAGGCGGTGCCGCCGCCCTCTCCCCCGAGGGTGAAGCTGGGGCGCAGGATGAGCGGATAGCCCAGCTCTCCGGCCGCCTCGCGCGCCTCGTCGAGACTCCCCACGACGCGGCTCTGCGGTACCTTGAGCCCCACCTCCTCCATGGCCTGCTTGAAGAGCTGGCGGTCCTCCCCCAGCCGCAGGGCCTCGATGTCGGCGCCCAGCACCTCGACCCCGTGGCGCTCGAGCGCGCCGCGCTCGTCCAGCGCCAGCGTCAGGTTGATCCCGGTCTGGCCGCCGACCGTGGGCAGCAGGGCGTCCGGCCGCTCGTGCTCCAGGATCTGCTCCACCACCTCCGGCACCAGCGGCTCGATGTAGGTGGCGTCGGCGAACTCCGGGTCGGTCATGATGGTCGCCGGGTTGGAGTTCACCAGCACCACCCGATACCCCTCGCGTTTGAGCACCCGGCAGGCCTGGGTCCCCGAGTAGTCGAACTCGCAGGCCTGGCCGATGACGATCGGCCCGGAGCCCAGAACCAGGATCGAGTGGAGGTCGTCGCGGCGAGGCATGGCGGGGGCGCGAGTCTATCCCGCGGCTCGGATTTTGCTTGTTCTTCAGATCATCGAGCACGAAAAGGAGGCAGACGATGCGCAAACCGACCTTCGTTCTCGCCCTGACATTCACCGTCGGCGCGGCCGCCGCGGCGCAAGAGCGCGCTCCGCGGCAGGTCCATCTGGGAGTCGATCCGGGCATCGTCTATTCGGATAGCACGGGCCTGGAGTTCGACAATGTGTACAGCCTGGGCGTCACCGTCCCCCTGCGAGGACGCTGGTCCCTCGACTCCACCCTCTCCTGGTGGGGCTACTCGGAGGT
This sequence comes from Thermoanaerobaculia bacterium, assembly GCA_050747865.1. Taxonomy (GTDB): domain Bacteria; phylum Acidobacteriota; class Thermoanaerobaculia; order Multivoradales; family JAHEKO01; genus JBOGJI01. The sequence continues at coordinate 6,246 of JBOGJI010000251.1, read as the reverse complement.
GTTTCCGTCCTGTCCCCCTGACAGTCTCTGCCTCGCGGATCCAGAGGCCCTGATCGCCCCCGGCAATATCGAGTCCGACGTCTACGGCCTGGATCTGTTCACGCTGCACGGAATCCCCACCGACACTCGCTGGTACCCCTATGTCGGCTTCGGCCTGCGAACCGAGCATGTCGACTACGACAACCGGTTCTCCGCCGTGCGCGACACCTGGTGGGGGCTGTCCCCCGGCGTGGCGCTGGGATTCGCCCTCCCGTTCGGCGAGCGCTTCTCGCTGCAGCTCGACGGCCGGTTCTATCCGAGCTACACCGACACCGGAGCGTCGGAGGGTGAGGCTCTGAGCGATTTCGAGGACCGCCGCTCCGATACCCTGGTCCGACTTGGTCTCGGCTGGCGCTTCTAGCATCGATTCTGTGCTAGGCTCGTCCGCCTGAAGGGCATTCCATCTCCTTCCCTGGTCTCGTTGCGGGGCTGTCGCTCCGCGGCCGGGGACCGCGAACGCGGCGACTCTCGTCGCGGTCGCCTCGTGACATTCACCGGGGGGCTTCCAGGTCGCGTAAGACACGCCGGCACTTGACGCCGGCGTGAACAAGGAGGGCGTATGCGACTCACTGTCCACCGCGGTGTGGGCCGGGTCGGCGTGCTGCTCACCGCGGCGTGGTGCCTCGGTGCGGCGGCATGGGCGGTCCGGCCGAAGGACGAGCAGGGCTTCCTCGAAGGCAAGGAGTTCTTCCGTCCGGAGCTGGTGCTCTCGTCAGAGAATCGGGCGTTCGAGGACATCCTGCCGGAGCTGCCTCCGGCGACCGTCAGCGCCTGGGACCAGTACCTGCAGAGCGAGGAGGCTCTGCGCGCGCCGGGCGGCGTGTCGGCCTTCTTCGACCCGCGTTCCGGCGCCGCCACCAATGTCATCGTGTCGGTGCCGCTCCTGCCCGGCTCCGGGGTGGGCAACCGCATCACCCCGGCGCAGCTCGGCCGCCGGCTCGGCCGTCAGGTGCGGCAGGTCGACTCCGGCGCGGTCGCCGAGGCGGCGCGCCGCTTCCTCGAGCATCGGGCCGCGATCCTCGGCATCGACGCCGGCCAGCTCGGCGAGGTGCGGGCCAGCGCCGTCACCGACGGGCTGTGGCAGGTCTCCGTTCCCCAGGTGGTGAACGGCGTGCCGGTGCGCTACGGCCGGGTGATCGTCACCATCAAGCACGGCAATGTCGTGCTCTTCGGCAGCGAGAGCTGGGGCAACGCCGCGGTGGACACCCGTCCCCGCGTACCTGCCGAGAAAGCGCTCGCCGTGGGCTTCGCCTACGTCGAGGGCGAGACGGCCGCCGACGAGATCCTCTCCGGGCCGACTCTCGAGATCGTGCCGATCGCGCCGCCGGAGCAGCAGCGGGGCGAGCGTTTCGTCGGCCCGGTCGGCAGCGGGTACGGCCACCGCCTGGTCTGGTCGCTCGTCTTCCGGCGGGCGCCGGACGAGGCCCGCTGGGAGGTCCTCGTCGACGCGCACTCGGGCGAGGTCCTCGCCTTCCAGGACATCAACCACTACGTCGAGCGGTCGATCACCGGCGGGGTCTATCCGCTGACCTCGACCGGGATCTGCCCGAACCCCGACCAGTGCGGCACCATGCAGAGCGGCTGGCCCATGCCCTTCGCCGACACCGGCTTCTCGGGGCTGACCACCAACAGCGCCGGTATCTACAACTACACCAGCGGCACGGCGACGACCACCCTGACCGGCCTGTACGTGGACATCAACGACAGCTGCGGGGCGATCAGCGCCAGCTCGTCGACCGGCAACATCGCCCTGGGCGGCAGCAACAACCAGCACGATTGCACCACCCCGGGCTCCGGCGGCAACGGCAACACGGCCGCCTCCCGTTCGGCATTCTACGAGGTCAACAAGCTCGCCGAGATGGCGCGCGGCTGGCTGCCGACGAACTCCTGGCTGCAGAGCCAGCTCGACGTCAACGTCAACCTGAACAACACCTGCAACGCGTTCTGGAACGGCTCGACCATCAACTTCTACCGCTCCGGAGGCGGCTGCCGCAACACCGGCGAGCTGGCGGCCGTGTTCGACCACGAGTGGGGCCACGGGCTCGACGACTTCGACGCCGGGGGCAACCTCTCCAACTCCAGCGAGGCCTACGCCGATATCGCCGCCATCTATCGCCTGGAGGCCTCCTGCGTCGGCCACGGTTTCTTCTGGACCCTCAACGACGGCTGCGGCCAGACCGCCGACGGCACCGGCTTCAACGTCAACGAGGCCCTCACCGGCGCCTCCTACTGTGCCACCGACTGCTCGGGCGTGCGCGACACCGACTACGCCAAGCACAGCCCAGCCACCCCGGCCACGCCGCTCGGCTTCGTCTGCGGCCAGTGCACCAGCGGTTCCGGCCCCTGCGGGCGTCAGGTCCACTGTGCCGCCGCCCCGGTGCGGCAGGCGGCATGGGACCTGGTGGCGCGCGACCTGACAGCGGCGCCGTTCAGCTACGACAGCCGCTCGGCGTTCATCGTCGGCAACAAGCTCTTCTACCAGGGCAGCGGCAACGTCGGCGCCTGGCACTCCTGCTCCTGCGGCTCGTCCGCCAACGGCTGCGGCTCGACCAACGGCTACATGCAGTGGCTGGCCGCGGACGACGACAACGGCAACATCAACGACGGCACGCCGCACATGACGGCGATCTTCAACGCCTACAACCGGCACGGCGTCGCCTGCTCCACCCCGACGCCGACCAACAGCGGGTGCTCGGGGCAGCCGAACGGCAGCGCGGGGCCGACCCTGTCGGCGACCGCCGGCAACTACTCCGTCGCGCTCTCCTGGACCGCGGTCAGCGGCGCCAGCCGCTACTGGGTGATGCGCACCGAGGGACATGCCGGCGCCGACTTCGGCCGCGTCAAGGTCGCCGAGGTCACCGGCACCAGCTACACCGACACCCAGGTCGCCAACGGCCGCACCTACTGGTACAACATCGTCGCCCAGGGCAGCTCCACGGACTGCTACAGCCGGGTGGGCAACACCGTGCAGGTGACGCCGGAGGCGCCGACCAACCCCGACTTCTCGATCTCCTGCTCGCCGTCCAGCCTCACCGTCACCCAGGGAGGAAACACGACCAGCACCTGCACGGTGAGCTCCACCAACGGCTTCTCGAGCGCCGTCAACCTCTCCTGCACCGGCATGCCTTCGGGCTCGAGCTGCGGCTTCAACCCCAACCCGGTGACGCCTCCGGCCAACGGCAACGTCAACAGCACGCTCACCGTCTCCGCCACGGCGACCGCGTCTACGGGAACCTTCAGCTTCAACGTGCAGGGGGTGAGCGGATCCCTGACGCGGACGTTCGGCATGTCGCTGACCGTCAATCCGGTCGGCGGCGGCGGGGACGAGGTGGCCGTATTCGACGCGGCGCTGCAGGCTCCGAAGTGCGCCAACGTCGGTCGCTCCTGCGACACCGGGGCGAATCTCGTCAAGGGGCGCGACAACATCGCTGGCGGCGGGGCCGAGACCAACCAGCCCAACACCATCAACGACTCCTGCGCCGACGGCACCTCGGGTACCTACCTGACCGACGAGTCGTCGGAACGCCTCAAGGTCGTCTCGGTCGACGGCTCGAGCTTCGCGCCCGGCAAGCAGGTGCGGGTCGAGGCGACCGTGCACGTCTGGCCGGGCGGACCGACCTCGGACCATCTCGATCTCTATTACGCGGCGAACGCCGCGAGCCCGAGCTGGCAGGCGATCGCCACGAACATCACGCCGACGTCGGGCCAGACCGGCATCCAGACGTTCACCGCGACCTACACGCTGCCGTCGGGCGCCCTGCAGGCGGTGCGGGCGCAGTTCCGCTACCAGGGCTCGGCCTCGACCTGCACCTCGGGCTCCTACAACGACCGTGACGATCTGGTCTTCGCGGTGTCGAGCCCGCCGGTGAGCACCGTCTTCTTCGACGACTTCGAGACCAGCCAGGGCTGGACTACGAACCCGAACGGCACCGACACGGCGACCACCGGGCAGTGGGAGCGCGGCGATCCGGAGGCGACGAACTCGAGCGGTCCGAAGCAGCTCGGCACCACGGTCAGCGGCGTCAACGACCTGGTCACCGGGCGGCTCGCGGGGTCCTCGGCGGGCGTGCACGACATCGACGGCGGGGTCACCAGCATCCGCTCGCCGACGATCACGCTGCCCTCGTCCGGCACCATCACGCTGTCGTTCAGCTACTACTTGGCGCACGGCTCGAACTCCTCCAACGCCGACTTCTTGCGTGTCCAGGTCGTCGGCGCGACCACGAGCACGGTTCTCGAGGAGCTGGGCGCCGGCAACGACGACGACGCCGTGTGGGCCACCCACAGCGCCAGCATCTCGGGTTTCGCCGGGCAGACCGTGCGCATCCTGATCTCGGCCGCGGACGCGTCGACGGCCAGCCTGGTGGAGGCGGCAGTCGACGACGTGAGGATCACACGCCAGTAGCGGCGGGATCAGCGTCGGTCATTCGAGCCCCGGGGCCGCGGCCCCGGGGCTCTTTTTGATCAGTCGATGCCGGCGTGGGCGGCCGCCTCGTCGGCGACCGGCTCGCCGCGGCTCAGCCGCTCGAGGGCGGCGGTCGGACCGAGGACGATGAGCTCGTCTCCGGAGCGCAGCACGGTGGCGGCGCCGGCCAGCACCCGGTCCTCGCCGCGCGGGCTGCGGCGCTTGATCTCCAGCACCCGGACTCCCAGGCGTTGCGGCAGGGCCGCTTCCGCCAGAGCGCGGCCGACGAGAGACGGCGGGACGGGCACGAGCTGGACCGCGAAGTCCGGCGGCAGCTCCACGTAGCTGCGCCCGGCGCCCTCCTCGCCGCGGGTGAAGGTGGCGAGCAGGGCGGGCCGGCCCAGCACCTCCTGCGAGTAGACGGCCAGCAGATCGCGCTTGGAGACGAAGCCCGTATAGCGGCCTCCCGGCCCGTCGAGCACGGGCACGCGCTCGAAGTCGCTGCGGGCGAAGGTCGCCGCCAGCTGGTGCAGCCGATCGGTCGCCAGGTGGACCAGCGGCACCGGGACCATGAGGTCGTGGGCGACGACCGCCGCCGTCTGCTCCGGGCTCTCGAGCGCGTGTTTGATGTCGTGCAGCGACACGGCGCCCAGCAGCCGCCCGTCTTCGTCGACGACGAACAGCCGCTGGCGGCGGCTGCTCAGGAAGCGCTCGACCACCTGCGCGTAGGGCGTGCTCGGAGCGAGCGTCTCGCTGTCGGTGCGCGCCAGGTCGCCGGCGGCGAGGCCGGCGAGCACCGCCTCCTCCATGCGAAACGGCAGCTCCACGCCCTCGCGCTTCAAGGCGTGGGTGTAGATCGACCACGGGTAGATGCGGCGGGCGAGCACGCTGGCGGTGATCGAGGCGATCATCAGCGGCAGGATCAGTGAGTAGTTGCCGGTGAACTCGAACAGGATGAGGATGGCCGAGATCGGGGCGTGGCTGGTGCCGGCGGCGATCGCCGCCATGCCGACCAGGGCGTAGGCTCCCGAGGTCCCCGTCGCCTCGGGGAACAGGGCATGGAGCCCAAAGCCGTAGGCGCCGCCGACCACGGCGCCGAAGAAGAGCGACGGCGTGAACAGCCCGCCGGCGCCCCCCGAGCCGCGGGTCAGGGCGGTGGCCACCAGCTTGGCCGCCGGCAGGACCAGCAGGAGGATCAGCGGCAGCCCGCCCTGCAGCGCCTCGTTGATGGTCTCGTAGCCGCTGCCCAGCACCTGCGGGTACAAGATCGCCACGCCGCCGACCAGCGCCATGCCGAGCGCCGGCCGCAGCGCCCGCGGGATGAAGGCCAGCCTCGCGAAGGCTTCCCGCGCCGCCCGCACGCCGAAGATGAAGGCGAGCGAGGCCAGGGCGCAGACGATGCCGAGCCCCACATAGGCGACGATCTCGGCGCCGCTCTCGAGCTGGTAGCCGGGCGCGGGGTAGATCGGCACGTCCCCCTGCACCGATCGCGCGATCAACGTGGCGATCACCGAGGCGATCACGATGGGTCCGAAGATCTCCAGCGCGAAGTTGCCGAGGATGACCTCCATGGCGAACAGCGCGCCCCCGATCGGGATGTTGTAGGCGGCGGCGAGGCCGGCCCCGGCGCCGCAGCCGACCAGGATCTTGACCCGATGGGCGGGCAGCCGGAACCTGATCGCCAGCCGCGACGCGAGCATGGAGCCGAGCCGGATCATCGGCCCCTCGCGCCCCAGCGAGCCGCCGGCGCCGACGGTGGCCACCGCGGCGGCGGCGCGGGTGAGGATGGGGCGCGCCGGCAC
>JBOGJI010000250.1:0-2427 GCA_050747865.1 Thermoanaerobaculia bacterium | reverse complement strand
GCCCGAGATCGTGCAGAACGCGAAGGTCGGTCAGGTTCGTGATCGACGGATCCCGTGCCTTCTTCGCCCACGACGCGCGTAGCACGTGTATCGCTGCTGGGTCGAGAGCATCGAGCGAGGCATGGGGACAGACGGTGGCGGAGAAGTCGGGCGCGATCTCATCGAAGACCTGACGGAGGGTTTCGGCCGTCATGGGAACCAGGGAGCTGCCGGCACGCATCAGGTATTGGCCCCGGTACTGGACAGGGGTGCCCGCCGGACGTCTGGCCACCTCGAAGACGAGTACACGGCCACCCGGGGTCCCATACTCTTGGTGTGTGACCCGGACGTGAAGCTCGGACATGAGCCGCGCGGTCGTCTGGCCCGGGTCCGGGAACGCGTTCGTACCAACGATCCTTCGCGGCCGCGCGTCTGTCACTCCGAGCACGACTCGTCCACCGCCCTCGTTGGCGAGGGCACTACAATACTTCGCCAGCTCCTCGTAGGCGTCCGTTTGCTTGGCCTCTTTGACCTCGAGGTGCTCGTCCTCGCCGGCGTCGAGCACTAGTGCCAGTTCTGGTGGGAGCGTCGTCACGGAGCTCGTTCTGAGGTATAACCAGAAGTTGTGGATCGGGTGAGCTGAGAAGGGCGGCGTATCCTTGCTCGTGAATCGAACGAGCCCCGCCAGAGGCGGGGTAGAAAGGAGACGCCACCCGATGCTGAGGGTACTGGAATCGGAGCTCGAGGAGAAGAGCGGCGAGGAGCTGCCGACGCTGGATGCGCTGGCCCACGAGGGAGCTCGGCGGATGCTGAGGAGTGCACTGGAGGAGGAGGTCGCGGCGTACATCTCGCGGCACCAGTCGGCTCGGGACGAGCATGGCCGCCGGCTGGTGGTGCGCAACGGCCATGCGGAGCCGCGCAAGGTGACGTGCGGTGCCGGGACGATCGAGGTAGAGGCACCGCGGGTCAACGACAAGCGGGTGGACGAGAACGGCGAGCGGCAACGGTTCACCAGTCGCATCCTGCCGCCGTACATGCGGCGTTCGCCGAAGGTGGACGAGGTGTTGCCGGTTCTCTACCTGCGGGGATTGTCGACAGGCGACTTCCGGCCGGCGCTGGGGGCGCTTCTGGGTGAGGACGCCGCGGGGCTGTCGGCGACGTCGATCACCCGGCTGACCGCGCAGTGGGAGGCCGAGTACGAGGGGTTCCGGCAGCGCTCGCTCGAGCAGCGCGACTTTGTCTACATCTGGGTCGATGGGATCCACGTGCGGGTGCGGCTGGAGGAGGATCGGCTGTGCCTGCTGGTGATCATCGGGGTGCGTCCGGACGGGACGAAGGAGCTCGTCGCCATCGAGGACGGCTACCGGGAGTCGACGGAGAGCTGGCTCGAGGTGCTGCGCGGTCTGAAGGCGCGCGGCATGCGGGCCCCCTGCCTGGCCGTGGGTGATGGTGCCCTGGGATTCTGGAGTGCGGTCGCCGAGGTCTGGCCGGAGACGCGAGAGCAGCGGGACTGGTGCCACAAGCTGGCCAACGTCCTGGACAAGCTGCCGAAGCGCTTGCAGGCGAAGGCCAAGGCGGCGCTGCATGAGGTGATGTACGCGGCAAGCCGCGAGCAGGCCGAGGAAGCGATCGAGGCCTTCGCCCGAGACTATGGCGACCGTCATGCGAAAGCGGTGGACTGCCTACGCAAGGACCAGGAGCAGCTGCTGACGTTCTTCGACTTCCCCGTCGAGCACTGGGTCCACCTGCGCACCTCGAACGTCATCGAGTCGACGTTCGCTACGGTGCGGCTCAGGCAACGGGTCACCAAGGGACCCGGCAGCCGCATCAAGGGCCTGACGATGGCCTGGAAGCTCCTCGTCATGGCCGAGCAGCGCTGGCGGCGCCTCAACGGAAGTCACCTGTTGCCAGTCGTGCGCGAGGGAGCCAAGTTTGTCGATGGTGTGCGCGTGGAGCGCCAAGACCACGAGGAGGAGATCGCCGCCTGATCAGCCGACCATCCACAACATTTGACAATACCTCCCATGCCGGCACGAACCGCGTGAATGCGGCAGAGTACGACGTGGCGGGGAACATGACGCAGAGTCCGTACCAGGGTCAGCTCGCCTACGACAGCCAGGACGCGCTGGTGCGGATGGGAGCGGCCGGGGACAACGCGTGGCGTCTGTTCGTGTACACGGCGGACGGGGAGCGAGTGTGGACGATCGTAGGTGAGCTGCAGATCGTGCACGTGCGCGGCCTCGACAACGAGGTGCTGCGCACCTACACACGATCGATGCCGGCGGGCGCGTGGGGCACGTCGTGGGACTGGGGCGGCGACACGGTATGGCGAGGAAGTCAACGCCTTGCCCAGGTCGGTGCCGCGAACACGACGCACTACCACCTGGATCACCTGGGCACCCCACGTCTGCGCACCAACGCCAGCGGCCAAGTGACGCAACGGCTGGA
>JBOGJI010000249.1:0-1779 GCA_050747865.1 Thermoanaerobaculia bacterium | reverse complement strand
CTCGGGAGATGAAAATCATCCCGGAAGCTGACGTCCGGTCCTGACCCTACGGTCGGCCCACCGGAACAGGGGCTTCCGGGAGAACGCAAGATGGGCAGGCCGATTTGGACGATGGGCTTCGAGCCCGGGCATTTACTCGGTGGCCGCCCCTGCGACCTGTCCGGTTGCGCTCCGAGCGCGGATGCGTCGATGTCGTTTGCCCACTGGTTCTCCCACAAGTCAACGAGAGGAGGAGCAGGTGCGAGACATCGCCATGGACATCCACATCGACTTCTGCGAGGTCGCGATCGCCGAAGGGGGTGAGGTCCGCTCGGCGGGGCGGATCAAGACAACCCCGAAGGAGCTCGAGATCTTCGCCCAGAGCCTGGCACCGGACGACCGGGTCGCGCTCGAGGTGACCGGCAACGCCTGGGCGATCAAGCGCATCATCGAGCCCCACGTCGCCGAGGTGATCGTCGTCTCGCCGACCGACACCGGGATCCGCGGCGCGCGGGCGAAGACCGACCGGCTTGACGCCCGCACCCTGGCCAAGCTGTTGGCCGCGGGCGAGCTCGAGTCGGTCTGGATGCCCGATCGCGAAACCCAGGTGATGCGCCGGCGCCTTGGGCGCCGCAGCCAGCTGGTCAAGGCACGGACCCGGGCCAAGAACGAGGTCCACGCAACGCTCATGCGCTGCCTCGTCGGCCGCGCTCCGTTCAGTGACCTGTTCGGCAAGCGCGGCCGCCAGTGGCTGCGAGAGCTGGCGCTGCCCGCCGAGGAGCGCGAGTCGGTCGACGCGGCGCTGCGCCAGATCGAGTTCCTCGACTCGGAGATCGAGGCGGTCGAGCGCCTGATCGCCGCCGAGGCGCTTAAGAGCGCCGAGATCAAGCGGCTGATGACCGTCCCCGGCGTCAACGTGATCTGCGCCGCGACGTTCATGGCACAGGTCGGCGAGATCGGCCGCTTCGCAAGCCCGCGCAAGCTCACCGGCTATCTCGGCCTCGATCCGCGGGTCAGCCAGTCGGGCTCGGCGCCGGCGACCCACGGGCGGATCTCAAAGCAGGGATCGGTGTCGGCCCGGCACGCGCTGGTCGAGGCGAGCTGGTCGGCGGTCCGCCAGCCAGGGCCGATGCACGCCTTCTATCGGCGGATCCGGGCCCGGCGCGGCCACTCGGTCGCGATCGTCGCGGTCGCCCGCAAGCTCGCCTGCCTGTTCTGGTGCCTGCTCGCCCGGGAGGAGGACTACGCCTACCAGCAGCCCTCGCTGACGGCCAAGAAGCTGCGGCTGCTCGAGGTCCGCGCCGGCTCGCCCTCGCACAAGGGCGTCTACACAGGCACGTTCGTCACCCGCCAGCGGATGCGGGCCGCAGAGCGCGAGCTCGCCGCCCAGGCCGAGTCCGCCTACAAGCGGATGGTGGCCGAGTGGCAGCGAACGCAGGCGAAGAGATCGAAGGGCGCCGGCGCGACACCGGGGCGCGCATCTCATGGCCCGTCAAGCGGGCAAGCAGCGCGGCAGGAGAAAGCCCCAGCTCCTGCGCTTTAGCTCGTCGTCTACCGGCGCCCGGCCAAAGCCTAACGCCGGCTGAGCCGATCTCCCCGCCGGCGGCGGTTGTCGGCGCCGGTCCCGCGCGGCCGAAACCGGCGCGATCGGGGCCGTCGAGCGCCGATCGGTCGAAAACGGCGCCGCAGGAGCCGATCTGCGGCCCTGCGGGGAGTGCCCGCGATCGATCCGATGGCCGGAGTCGGCGCAATTTCCGAACAAGTCGAGCCCCGGAGGCCTTGACTTTCATGCGTCGTCCG
>JBOGJI010000248.1:0-4203 GCA_050747865.1 Thermoanaerobaculia bacterium | reverse complement strand
CGCCTGGCCTCGGCGGGCCGCCCCTCCCGCGACAGGGCGAGCGCCCGGTTGTGTTGGCTGACCGCCTGCTCGGCCAGCGCCTCGGTGCCGAGGCTGATCTCCAGGGCCTGGTCGAAGCGGGCCAGGGCGTTGCGGCGCCGCCCCAGCTCGAGCAGCGACAGCCCGATGTTGTTGTGCGAGCTGGCCACTCGATCGGCGTCGCCGAGCTCGTCGTACAGCGCCAGCGACTTGTCGAAGTAGTCGAGCGCCTCCTCGTAGCGCTCGGCTGCGTGCGCGACGGCGCCGAGGTTGTTCCACGCTCCGGCCAGGCCCCGCCTGTCTTCCATGCGACGGCGGATGTCGATGGTTCGCCGGTAGTAGTCCAGTGCTCGATCGAGATTGCCCCAGTAGTAGTAGAGGATACCGATGTTGTTCAGGGCGTTGGCCTTGGTCTCGGGCTCGCCGGCTTCCTCGGCCCAGCGGGCGCTGTCGAGATAGAGCGCCAGCGCGCGCTCGTAGCGCCCGAGCTGGTAGTGCACGACGCCGACCCGGTTGAGCGCTCGGGCCACGTCGGCGGGCGAGTCGCTATCGCGCGCCAGATCGAGGGCCCGCTCGGCGAGCTCGAGGGCGCGATGGGGATCCCGGCCGGTGGCCTCGCGGGACGCATCGAGGAGCTCGGCGACCGAGCTCTGGGCGCTCGCGGGCGCCGTCGCGGCGACGAGGCCGATCGCGACCAGGAGCAGCACGGCCGGGCGGATCACGGCTCCTCCGGCGCACCCGCCTCGAGCGCCGCGGCCGTCCGCACCAGCTCCGCCAGGGAATCGGCCCCCATGCGCCGCATCACCTCCGCCCGGTGGACCTTGACGGTCTTCTCGGAGATCCCGAGCCGGGCCGCGATCACCTTATTGGCGATCCCGGCGACGACCAGCTCGAAGACCTCGCGCTGGCGCGGGCTCAGGGAGTCGCGGCGCTCTTCGAGCCGCCGCTGCTGTTTCAGCTCCTCGGCGCGGCGGGCCGAGCGTGCCAGCCCCTCCTCGACCGCCGCCAGCAGGCGCGCGTTGTCGATCGGCTTCTCGAGCAGCTCGACGGCCCCGCGCTTCATCGCCCGCACCGTGGTCGGCACGTCCCCGTGCGCGGTCAGCACAACGGCGGCGAGCGGGGTGTCTCCCGCCGCCAGGTGCTCGAGCACGTCGAAGCCGTTGCCGACGGGGAAATGCAGGTCGAGCACCACGCAGGCGGGGCCCGGCGGCTGCTCCGCGGTGAGGAAAGCGTCCACGCGCTCGTAGCTCGCGACGTCGTAGCCGGCGGTGCGGAACAGCCGCGTCACCGCGCGGCGCACGAGCGGGTCGTCTTCGACGACGAAGACCCGGCCTATCACCGCCGACGATCCTACCGCCTACCGCCGGGCTTCGCTCGCCGCCGGAAGGCGGGCAGACGCACTGGGCTCATAGGTGATCCGGGCGTTGTCGAGCCCGAGCTCCCATTGCTGGAAGATGAAGATCAACTCGGGATCGCCGTAGAAATAGCGCAGCTGAGAGACGTCCTCGATGACCGTGTTCCAGCTCGGCTCCGGAGCGCTGCCGCCGAAGGCGAAGAACTGCCAGCCGGGCGGCAGCTCCTCGGCATCGGATGGAATGGCGAAGTCGAAGGATTTCCAGCCTTCCCCGACCAGGGGAATGTTCTCGTCGCCGATGTAATACGCCGCCCAGTCGTCGGAGAAGTCGTCCGGAGTGCCGTTGTCCTGCACGAGCATGACGGTGAGAGGCCGGCCGTCGACGCTGAAGTCGGCGTCCACCGTCTGCAAGTCGACGCCGACCGAGGTCACGCCACGCTGGCGGTAGTTGCCGGTGAACTCGTTGTCGTCGCCCATGGGCGTGGTGCGAAGCTGCGGCGCAAACGTGTCGAGGCAGTCCAGCTCCACGCACGTGCTGTGCAGCCACCAGCCAGGATTGCCGCCGTCGCTCTCCGTCACCTCGATCTGCGGGATGCCGAAGGTCCAGTTGCCGGCGTTGCCGCCGTCGTCAAAGGTCTCGATGAAGGTGGTGCCGCCGGTCACCGTCAGGCTCACCGGCACCTCGACCCGCGGCGCGTTCGGGTCGTTGGTCGTCACACAGAGCTGCGCCGTATGCTCGCCGACCTCGAGGCCCGCGGTGTCGACGGCGACCGTCACCGGCTCGCTGCCGCCCGGCGCCGTCGTGCCGCTGGCCGGGTCGACGGCGAGCCACGGAATGTCCACCGGGTTGTCGCAACCATCGCCGGGCGGGATGTCGTCCGGCTGCGTCACGCTCACCGTGTCGATGCCGATGTAGTCCCCGTTCGACCCGTCAGGACCCGAGTCCGTCACCCCGTAGCGGAACGCGAAGCGGCCGGTCACCGGCTGGCGCGGGCGCTCCCGCACCGTCAGGCAGAACTCCGTCCACTCCTCCGGATATTCGTTCGGCAGCTCGAGGTCCGGCTCGATCGTCAGCAGAAGCTCCAGGAAGTCGCCCACCGACTCCGCCGTCTCCCCCACGTCCGTGCTGTCTCCCTCCACGCTCATCCGCACCTCCAGCCGATCGAGGAACTCCTCGAACAGAGGCGTCTTGCGCGTCCAGAAGCACAGCTGCGTGCCGTTGACGATCGTCACCTCCGGGGTGAGCAGCCAGTTGCTGATGGTGCCGTTGTCGTCCGTGCTCTCGTAGTTCGCCGCGATGTAGGCGTCCGGCTCTCCCTCGTGCGACGGGAACACCGTCCCGTTCCCCTGGAACCAGCTCGACGGACCCACGGGCTCGCTGTTGTTGATCAGCGCCCAGCCGGCGCCCGGCAGCATTGTGATGTCGTCGAAGCCCTCGGTGAAGTCGCCGATCGCCTGCGCCTGCGGCGCTGGCAGCACCACCCGGTCGGCCGGAGCCTCGCCGCGGTCGCGGCGGATCCCCGACGCCCGGTCGGAGCCCACCGGAGCATGGAACTCCTGCGCCCCGGCGAGACCGTAGCGATACGGCGCGCCTTCGGGCACCACGATCGCCGTCTCGGCCTCGTCGAGGCTCCAGGTGAGATCCTCGCCACCGATGTTGCCGACGTTCAGCGTGTCGCTGTCGCTGCCTCCCTGAGGCACCTCGAACGCGAACGAGTCGGGCGTGATGTCGGCGACCGGAGGCCCACCCACGTCGGTGACCGTCAGGTTCACCGGCACCTCGACCAGCGGCGCGGTCGGATCGTTGGTGTTGACGCACAACTGCGCCGTGTAGTCGCCCGGATCGAGCGCCGCGGCGTCGACCGCCACGTCCACCGGCTCGCTGCCGCCCGGCGCCGTGGTGCCGGACGCCGGCGTGGCGCTCAGCCACGGCACATCCGTCGGCGCGGCGCATCCGCCCGGAGCCCCGGCGGCGCTCAGCGACAGGTCGTCGTAGTAGACCGGCGAGGCCCCGTTGGCGAACAGGTCGACGGCGCCGATGTTCACCTGCCCGCCGCCCGAAACCTCGTTCGTCCAGGTGCCGGAGTAGAGCAGGTCACCGTTGTAGAAGAAGTCCTGGGTGTCGGCGTCGAGGTCGATCTCGACCCGGATCTCCACCCACTGATCGCGAATCAGCGGCAGCGTGCCGCCGGAAGCGCCGTCGTTGACCACCGTGTCGGTCGAAGCGTTGAAGTTGACCTGCGTCGACCAGTTGAGGCCGGAACCGGAATCATCGTAGCTGTTCAGCAAGATGAAATACGAGATGCCGGTGAAGTCGGCCGGGATGAACTGCCAGGCCGTGTAGGTCCACTGGCTGGAGGTGGAGTCGACGTATTCGTGCACCAGATCGCTGGCGCCGACGATCTCCACCGAGTTCGGCGCGCTCTGCGCCTGTGCGTCGGAGACCAGGGCCCCCGCCGCCGGGTCGTTGAGCCAGCCCTTCCAACCGCCCTGACCGTGGATCTGGCTGCCGGTCGCGTAGCCGTCGAAGTCGTCCGACCACTCTTCGAGCAGCGCCGGCGTGCCCTCGGCCTCGTCGATGCTCCACACCAGATCGGCGGTGCCGGTGTTGCCGACGTTCAACGTGTCGCTGTCGCTGCCGCCCGCCGGCACCTCGAAGGTGAACGAACCGGGTGAGATGTCGGCGGTCGGAACCCCACCGCCTTCCTCCACCGTCAGGCTGAGCGGCACCATGACCAGCGGCGTGACCGGGTCGTTGCTCGCCAGGCAGAGAGTGGCCGAGTAGTCGCCGGGGTCGAGACCGGTGGCGTCGAAGGTCACGTCCGCCACCT
>JBOGJI010000247.1:0-7831 GCA_050747865.1 Thermoanaerobaculia bacterium | reverse complement strand
GCTTCACCATCTGCGCGGCCCTCTTCGCCGCTGGTGGCGTTGCGCTTCCTCGACATAGCCCCAGCTATGCCTGCGTCAGCGCGCCTTGCCAGCGACGAAGATGACTCGCGCATCTGGCAAAGCCATGTTGGAGACACAACACTAGCGACCGGCGCAGACGAAGCTGGCGGCGGCGCGCTCGAACTCCGGGCGGAACCGCTCGACCACCTGTGGAGAGCCCTCGACGCTGAATCCACAACGACCTCCGTTCCGATCGACGGCGAAACCGATCTGGAGAATCGGTGAGACGCCGCGCGACGCAAGGCGAATGACCCGCAGCCTTCCCCTACCCCCACCGAATTCGACGCGACGATTCTCGAGATGGGACACGCCCGGAACGGGCAGGGGCCAGTCGGGGCCGACCTTGTCGAGCGGCGCGCAGGTTGCCTCGACCCAGAGCCCGCTGCTACCCCGATCGGGCTGGCGTCTCAGTGGATTGTCCGGGTCGGCCGAGAACGCGGCTCTCAGGCCGGTCTCCTCAACGAGCTGCCACTCTCGGCCAGGGTCGAATGCGAAGCAACCCGCGGGTCCCCGGTAGCCACCGGTCAACGGCGAGGACATGGCGGCGGGCGATTCCCTCTCTCTCGCATCCGCGCCGCCGCCTTCGGTGCCGCCCAACCGCATGGCGCGCACCACGACCAGGACCACAAACGCGGCGATGCAGAACGCGACCAGCCCTGCACAGCCGAGCAGGAGCAGCCGCGCGGTGCTCCTTCGCGCCGGAGGCGTCGACATCCCGCGGATTATAGGTGTCGCGCATCAATGCCGGCCGATCCCCCCCAGGCGCAGCCGCAGGAGTCGAGCGCTCCACCGCCGACCCAGTCCGCCTCGACGGCGCGCGACGAGGCGGCGGCGCAAGGCGTCGTGAGCGCGTTCCAGCCGCAGGACACCGCCTCCGGGCTGTACGACTTCACAGGCTTCAGGTTCACCGTCGCGGCCGAAGCCGCGCCGGAACCGGATGGCGGGGGCGAGCCCGCCGACCCGGCGAGCCCGCAGGCGCTCACGGAGGCGTTTCCCGAACTTGAGACCTCGCGGGCGGAGACGGTCGAGTCGATCAGCGAGAACGCCGCGCAGCTACGCGACGGGAGTCTCGAAGAGAGGATCAGCGCCGCCGCCGCCCTGGCGCGCGATCTCCAGCCGGAGCGGCTGCCCGAGCTGCTCGAGCACCTGGGCATCGAGGATCAGGCGACGGTCAAGCTGCTGACCGACACCGACGCCCTGAGGGCGGCGTCGACGCTCGCCGACCCGGAGGCCTCCGCCGCCGACAAGGCGGGTGCGGCGCTGACGCTGGTCGACTCCATCGGCGAGCTGGTGCCGCAGGAGCTGGGCGAGGCGCTGCGCCCTTACCTGGCGGCGCTGCCGGCCGCCAGTCAGCTGATCGACAGCATCGAGACCTTCCTCGACCCCGAGGCCTCGGCGCTGGAGAAGGCCGAGGCGACGCTCGACCTGGCGACCGCCGTGCGCGACTCCGTGGGGGAGGCGTTCCCCGAGCTGGCGCAGCGCCTGCGCGCCACCGAGTCCTTCTCGCGCAGCCTGGCCGCCGGGCTGACTCTGCTCGACCCGAACGCGTCGCTGCAGGACCGCGCCGCCGCCGCCGTCGAGCTGGCCGCCAACGTGCCCAGCCTGGCGGGAGACGCGCGCGCCATCGGCGACTTCCTGCGCGGCCAAGGCGTATCCGACGCCGACGCGCTGCGCGCCGCCATCGACGAGCTGCCGGTCGCCGACCGCCTCCCCGAGTCGCTGCGCGGCAGCGTCGATCCGGAGGTCGCCGCCGCCCTGACCCCCGAGCAGGCCGACGAGCTGACGCGGCTGGCCGCCGATCCGGAGCTCGCCGAGACGCTCACCGCGACGCTCGGGCGCCTCCACGACCCACAAGCCGTGGAGGCCTTGCTCGGTTCGCTCGACGGGCTCGACGACAGTGCCGCGCGCAAGGCGCTGCTCGACACCCTCGGCGGCCTGCAGGACGGCGTCGCCGACGAGCTGCTCACCTCGACCCTCGACGGGCGGCCGGCGGCCGAGGCGCTGGGCGGTCTGATGAGCCGCCTCGGGCCCGAGGGCCGCGAGAGCTTCGCCAAGCTGGTCAAGGACTTCGACAAAGGCGCCCTGGAGATCGCTCTGCGGCTTTCCGACAGCGCCGGGGACGACGTCCTCGAGAGCACGCTGCGGGTGCTCGGCGGCGCCGACAGCCGGCAAGCGGCCACCGCGCTCAAGGCCCTGGACGGCATCCTCTCGCGCGCCGGAGTGGCATTGACCGGCGAGATCGCCGAGACGGTTCTGCGCGGCCTGACCAAGATCATCCCCATCGCCGGCGCCGTACCGGCCGGGTACGACGCGGTACGGCTCAGCCAGCTCGCGACCGACACCAGCCTGCCGCCCGACATCCGCTTCCTCGCCCTACAGGGCACCAAGCTCAACGCCGTGGACGCCGGCCTGAGCATCGCGGAGCCGTTCATCGCCGCGTTCTTCGGCATCCCGGTGGCCGCAGACATCGCCGTCGGCATCGCCGAGCTGGGAATCGATCTGGTGGTAACCGACCAGCTCAGCAAATACGAGGCCGACCCGGATAACTACCAGGCCCCCGACTGGCTCGGAGCCTTGAACGTCGCCCTGGCAGCGTCCCAGGGACCCCAGGGCGTTGCCGAGCTGGCCCTCATCTACGGACCCAACGGCGCCGTCGACCTGGCCGGCCAGGTGGCCCGCTTCGGCGGCGACGCAGCCATCCGCGCCGCCGAGGTCAGCGCCGAGCTGACGGCGCAGGGGATCGGCGAAGGGCTGCATTACACGGCCGAGGGCCTGCATCTGCTGGCCGACATCATCCGCAATCCGAGCAAATACGGCGAGGCGGCGGTCGAGCTGGGACAGCAGGCCGTCGCGCAGCTCTCCGAGCTGGCCCAGGGAGCGGGCGAGCTGGCGCAGCGGGCCGCCGAGGAGCTGGGCGACCTGGTCAACGATCTCAAGGAGCTGGGCGCCGAAGGCCTCGAGGCCCTGGGCTGGATCGCCACCCATCCCGGCGAGGCGGCCGAACGGGCGATCTCGGCGCTCTCCGATCTGGCCCAGCGGGGCATCGAGCTCGGCACCGAGGCGGGGCGCGCGCTGGCCGAGGGTGCGCTGACCGCGCTCGGCGCGGCACGGGACGCTTTGGGCGTCGCGGGCCGCGCGGCGCAGCAAGCCTATGACGCCGCCACTCGCGCGATCGACAGCGCCGTAGACACGGCCGTGGAGCTCGGTGAGCGCGGCATCGAGACCCTGGGCTGGATCGCCACCCACCCGGGCGAGGCCGCCGAGATCGTTCGCGAGGCGCTGGTCGACGTGGCCTCGGAGGCCGGCGAGCTGGCGCAGGCCGCCTACGACCAGATCATCGACCTCGGCCAGGACGGGGTCGAGCTGGCGCAGCGCGTGGCGGGCAACCTGGTCGACGCCGGCGAGGCGGCGGTGGAGATGCTCGAATACGTGGTCAACAACCCGGGTGAGGCCGCCGCCGAGGTGCGCCGCGTCGCCGTCGAGAGCCTGGGAGCGATCGCCGAGGGCGTGGGCGACGCGGCGGACGCCGCAGCCGAGGCCCTGGTCGGCTTCGTGGACAATGGCATCCAGGAGGCCAGGGACACCGTGACCCATCTGTTGACCTCCGGCGGCGAGGCGGCGCAGCGCGTCATCTCGACCCTGGGTGACGAGCTCTCCGAGGGCATGCAGGAGGTGGTGGCGGGCCTCGCCGACCTCGGCGACGCCGGCCTCGACGCGCTCAACGACCTCAAGAACGCCGGGATCGGTTTCGCCGAGGACGTGTTGGGCGGCCTCGCCGACGCGGGGGGCTGGGTGTACGACAACACCCTCGGCAGGATCCCCGGATTCTGATTCCCCTCTACTAGCCGCGGGAGGATGACCTCGCGCCGGCGTCGGACATGCGCTCCGCCGGTGGCCAGCCCAGGCGCCAGGCGAAGCAGACGTGGGTCGCATCGTGGTGATCCGCGGTCAACCGGTCAACCACGGCGCGCGCGGCGGCCTCGTCGGCAGCGGGTGCCACGATCGCCAGGAAGCGGGAGCCCTTCTCTCGCAGCTCGGCCTCGCCTGAGCTGATGGGAGCCTGGAAGGTGTCATCGCGCGTGGCGTGGGGCACGGCGGCCCGGCGCTACCACCCGGGCGCAGCGATACCGGTCGCGGCCTATCCGCTCGACGCCGCGCGCAGCGTCCGCTCGTAGAGCGAGCGGTAGCGGGCAACCACCGTGATGTGGTCAAAGACCCCGACGGCGCGACGGCGGGCGGCGGCGGCGAAGCGGCGGTGCCTGTCGTCGTCCGAGAGCAGCTCGACGGCCGCCGCGGCCATGCCCGCGACATCCCCCACGGGCAGCAGATATCCGGTCTCGCCGTCGGCCACGACCTCCGGCAGGCCGCCGGCATTGGAGGCGACCACCGGCACGGCGCAGGCCATGGCCTCGAGCGCCGCTAGGCCGAAGGACTCGCTCTCCGACGGCAGCAGGAAGAGATCGGCGCCCACCAGCACCTCCTCGACCGCCGGCAGGTTGCCCAGGAAGGTAATGTCCCGGCAGTCGTCGCAGTCCCGGCAGTCGCGCTCCACCTTGCCGCGGTCGGGGCCGTCGCCGACCAGCAGCAAGCGGGCCGGCAGCTCCTTGCGCACCGCGCGGAAGACCTCCACCACGTCGAGCACCCGCTTGACCGGGCGGAAGTTCGAGATGTGGACGATCAGGCGCTCGCGCCCTCGAGCCCAGCGGCGGGCGCTCTGGCGGTCGGCGACGGCGGCGAAACGCGCCGGGTCGATAAAGTTGGGGATCACCTCGATGGGCTTCTCGACGCCCAGCTCGCGGCGCGTCGCCTCGGCCAGCCAGACGGAGACCGCGGTCACCGCGTCGCTCTCCTCGATGCCGTAGCGGGTGGTCGCCAGGTAGTTCGGGTCGTTGCCCACCAGGGTGATGTCGGTGCCATGCAGGGTGGTGACCACCTGCGGCGCGCGGCCGCCCAGGATCTGCTTGGCCAGCACCGCCGAAACCGCGTTCGGCACCGCGTAGTGCACGTGCAGCACGTCGAGCTGGTGGTGGGTCGCCACCTCCACCATCTTGGTCGCCAGAGCCAGGGAGTAGGGCGGGTATTCGAACAGCGGGTAGTGCGGCACCACCACCTCGTGGAAGGTGAGCTGGGCGTTGACCAAGGCGAGGCGCGAGGGCATGGCGTAGGAGATGACGTGCACCTCGTCGCCGCCCTGGGCGAGCACCATGGCCAGCTCGGTGGCCACCACTCCCGATCCGCCCCAGGTGGGATAGCAGCTGATGCCGATCTTCATCGCGGGCCGGGCAGCACGTGGGCCACGGGGTCGGTGACCCGCAGCGGTTTACCGGTGACGAACGGCTCCCCGAACTCGCCGCCGACGAGCAGCCCGTAGTGGCGGGCGCGGGCTTCGATGGCGTTGCGGAACTCGCGGCTGGAGACCTTGGTCTCAGGCTCCTCGCGCTGCCGCTCCGGCGTGTGGAGCTGGCTGGCGTAGGCGGCGAGGGCCGCGAGCTTGCGCTCCCAGACCGCGGTCACGTCGACGATGAAGTCGGGCACGAACGGATCATGCTGCATGTACGCCGCGACCAGCCCCGGGCGGTGCGGCTCGCCCTCGCCGCGGCGCCTGAGGCCCGCGTAATAGGCGACGTCGACGACCAGGCGGTGCGCCCGCCCGTGGTCCGGATGGCGGTCCGAGGGCGCCGCGCAGAGGACCAGCTCCGGACGCAAGCGCCGGAAGACCTCGATCAGCGCGTCCTCCTCGGCCTCGCCGCGGCGCAGCGCCCCGTCGCCGAAGTCGAGAAGCTCGACGGCCGCCGCCCCCAGGATCTCGCCCGCATGGCGGGCCTCCTCCCGGCGCTCCTCCACGGTCCCCCGGGTGCCGCGTTCGCCCGACGTCAGGTGCAGGATGCCTACCCGGTAGCCCTTCTCCACCAGCAGGGCCAGGGTGCCGCCGCAGCCCAGCTCCACGTCGTCCGGATGGGCGCCGATGGCCAGCGCGTCCAGTCTCATCCGTCCTCCAGCACAACGAGGTTCAGGCTTCCCGGCGCCAGGCCGAGCTGGTCGAGCAGCGCTTCTGCCACCGCGCGGCCGTGCTTGGCCGGGAAGTGGGCGGTCGAGAGCACCCGCTCCTGCGGCGCCGCGTCGGGAAAGCAGAGCTCCCGGAGCTGGCGCAGGCGCCCGAGCAGCACCTCGTCCTGGCGCGCCAGGGCGCCGCGCACCTTGCCGCTCAAGGTCGCGAGGCCCCGCTCCACGTGCTGCCGGGTCTTCTCCAGCGGGCCGCGCAGGTTGGGGTCGAGGCCGGCGAGCGGCCGTTCCAGGCCGGCGAGCAGCCGGTCGACCTCGGCGCCCAACGAGGGGACTGGATCGCCGTCCGCGCGCGCCGCCAGCCAGGACTCGACATCGAAGCTCGAGCCGGTCAGCTCGCCCCACTCGAGCTCCATCTCCTCCCGCCAGTCCAGGTGACGCGCCTCGACGAACAGCGCCTGGGGACGCAGCAGCAGCCGCGGCGGCGGCACCTCGAGCAGCTCGTAGAGCGGCGCCACCTGCGGCATGTAGGCGAGCTCGCCCGGCCCCAGGACGGCCAGGGCGCTGCCGAGCACCGCATCCTGGATCAGGGGCCGGGCCTGGACGCCGGGGGAGATCGCCTCCGGGTTCTCCTCCAACGTCCCGGTCAACCGTTCGAGCGGCTCGACCTCGGCGAGCCCGCGCAGCCGGTAGCCCCCCTCCGCCCATTCGATCCGCCGGCGCTCCCCGTCGCGGATCCAGAACAGCGGGGCCGCCTCCGCCTGCGGCTTCACCTGCAGCTCGTGGCCGGCGCGCTCGATGGCGGTCTCCCGCGCCGCGAGCGCCGCCGCCACCTCCTGCCGGCGGCCGACGAGCCGCTCGAGCCACGGGCGCTGCGCCGCCTTGAGCTCGGGCAACATGGAGTCGACGAGCAGGGGGGCCCGCTCGCCCATCAGGTACACGAGCAGGCGGCTGAAGGCCTCGCCGAACCGGCTCTCGGGCCGGTACCAGCCGGCCAGGGTGTCGATCCACGCGGCGGCGCGATCGCCGGGAATGCGCTCTTTGAGCGTCTCGAGCGCCGCGACCACGGCAGGGCCCAGCGGGCGCATGCCGACGGGGGTCAGCGGTGCCGGATCATTGCCCAGGTCGACCGCGAAAGGACCCCGCGGAGAGAGGAAGACGGCGCGCGAGGACTCGGTGAAGTCGTGGTCCTCGCTGGCGACCCAGAACAGCGGCACCGCCGGCTTGCCCGCGGCGCTGATGCGCTCGGCGGCGAGGACGACCGCCGCGGCCTTGGACAGCGTGTAGAGCGGGCCACCGAACAGGCCAGGCTGCTGCCCGCCCACCACGACCACGGTGGCCGGATCGGCGAAGGCGCGAGACAGCTCCTCGGCTCGCGGATGCCCGTACGCGGCGTTGGTGTCGGCCAGGGCCCGAGCGAGCGCCCCGTCGCGCGCCCGGGCCCGGCTACAGGCGGGAAGCTCGTCTTCGACGGCCAGCTCGAGCGGCGCCAGCAGCTCCCGGTCCCGGCCGCTCAGAACCGCCCCCGGCAGCCCGGAGAGCCGCCCGGCGGTGGCGAGATCGAGGATCTTCATGGGCCGGATGATAGCGACCCGCCGGCCGCCCTGCAGGCGGCCCCGAACGCCAGCCGCTAGAATCCGCGCCATGGTGCGTCGTGACGCAGACGGTGATCCTGTTTTGTGGGTGTCGTCTGCTGGCTGCGCGTCTCCAGCGGGTGGGAGTCCCGTCTCGGTAAGCGCCGGTGCGCCGAGTAGCAGGCCCCAGACGA
>JBOGJI010000246.1:0-1893 GCA_050747865.1 Thermoanaerobaculia bacterium | reverse complement strand
GCCCTCGCGCTGGCCGCCTACAACAAGCCGATGCTGGCGGCCCTCGGCCTGGCTCCGCTCCTGTCCTACGTGGTGCGCCGGCACTGGCGCGACGCGGCCGCCTGGCTCGGCGGCGCGCTGGTCGCCGCGGCGCTGCTCTGCGGCGTCTCCTGGGCCATGACCGGGCATCCGTCGGCCTACCTGGGCGCCACCCGTTCGGGCATCTCGGTGCCCCGCTTCGACGCCCTGCCGTTCCAGCCGGTGCCACTCGATTCGCCGCAGGTTGTGAAGCGACAGAACTCCTGGGTCTGGATGTTCCGCATCCCGGAGGTCCAGCTCGGGCGCCTGCTCGCGGATCTGAAGTACTTCATGATCGGGCGCCACACGGGCCTGTTCGTCTACCAGCCGTTCACGTTGCTCTGCCTGCTGCTCTTCTTCGGCACCCGGGGCCGCGGCCTGGTGCGCTGGAGCCTGCTGGCCTCGCTCGCCGCCGTGGCCATGATCTTCCTCCTGTGGATCCCGTTCAACTGGCACGGCGGCGGCGGGTTCGTGGGCAACCGCTACTTCATCAATGCCGTGCCCGGATTCCTCTTCCTGGTGACGCGGATCCGGCCCGGCTGGGCGCCGCTGGCGGGGTACGGCCTCGGCGGCCTGATCCTGGGGCCGCTGCTGCTCACGCCGCTCGGCGCCCCGGTGCTCGAGCCAACCCTGCAGGCGCACGTCCGCGGCGGGCTGTTCGAGAAGCTGCCGCTCGAGCTTTCGCTGGCCCCGTCACAGATCCCCGGGTACCGCGGCGGCCACCAGGCGGAGCTCTATCTGTGGGGTCGCGACGAGGAGTTCAGGCCGCGCGCGGAGGCGATCTGGATCGCCGGCGGACGCAACGTCGAGGTCTGGATCCAGAGCCTCGTGCCTCTGGAAAGCCTGGTCTTCGACATCGGGAACCTGGCTCCGGACAACGAGATCGTCCTCGCCGTGCCGGGCGACCGGCAGACCGTGGAGTTCGCCGAGCATGGCGGCGGTCCCTGGCTGAAGGGCCGCGTCGTGCTCCATCCAAAGAGGGCAACGGCGATCCGCGAGTCGCGCAGCAAGAAGACGCTCCACTACTACCGGATGTTGGTGCACACGCGGACCGGCCGCGTCCCGGACCGCGTCCCCGGCGCGCCGCGTGACGGCTACTTCCTGGGAGCCACCCTGACCTACCTGGGCCCGCAGGAGCGCCTCGAGCGGAATGTCTACGCGGCCGCGTGGCTGGGCTGTCCGGTGCCGCAGCGGGCGATTGCCGGCGACGTCCTCACCGTCTCCCTGCGCATCGCCAACCGCAGCGAGGCGGAGTGGATCGCCAACGGACCGGTGCGCGTCGAGATCGGCTGGCATTGGCTGGACGCCGAGGGCAAGCGGGTCGACGGCGTCGGCGGGCGGGCGCGCTTTGGCGGCACGGTCCCGCCCGGAGCCACCGCGACGACGCGCGCCGAGATCCCTGTGGTCAAGCGCCCGGGGCGCTACACCCTCGAGCTCGAGCCGGTCTACGACCGCGTGGCATGGTTCTCCGAGCGGCAGCCGGACAGCGTCTGCCGGCGGCCGGTCCACGTCGTGCGGGCCGCCTCGGAGCAACGATCCGGCGGGCCGACCCCCGCCAGCGACGGCGCCAGGTGAGCTTCAGGAGCACCAGAGCCGCGTCAAATCGGTACCGGCGAGAGTGCGCCCTGACGGCGCTCGGG
Source organism: Thermoanaerobaculia bacterium (assembly GCA_050747865.1). Taxonomy (GTDB): domain Bacteria; phylum Acidobacteriota; class Thermoanaerobaculia; order Multivoradales; family JAHEKO01; genus JBOGJI01. Next base: position 196 of record JBOGJI010000246.1, on the reverse strand, counting down.
CTGCTCGCCGCCGCGGCCTGCGCGCCGCCGCAGGATCTCACCGGCGCGGGCAAGGGCTGGAACGTCATCGGGTGCACGACACCAAAGTGATGGGGTGACCTGAGGCCAGTAGGGGAGAGGGTAGCGGATTCCCTGTCTGTCGGTTATAATCACCGACAGACAAGGAGGTCTCCATGCCCAAGACCGACCCGGTACC
>JBOGJI010000245.1:0-47938 GCA_050747865.1 Thermoanaerobaculia bacterium | reverse complement strand
AGCGCCTGCATCTTCTCCCGCGCTTCCGATTCCGCGCTCGCTTCTGTGGGCTCGGCCGCATTCACGACCACGGGAATCAGCAGGATGATGGTGCCCAGAATCTTCTCTGCATGTCGCATCACACGGTCTCCTTTCCGCGAGGCGCGCGCCTCGTGCGTCTGAGAAGCCTTCTCGCTCACACCAACCCCGCCAGCACGCGCTCGAGCGACCGCACGTGCTCCCTCAGCGCCCTTCTCCCCTCTGCCGTGAGGGAGTACCAGCTCACCGGCTTGCGGTCGCGGAACTCCTTCTCGACCTTGGCGTAGCCGGCGTCCTCGAGCCGCTTCAAGTGGGCGCCCAGCGAGCCGTCGGTCTCGCCGGTGAGCTGCTTCAGGCGGCTGAACGAGAGCGCGTCCCGTCGCGCCAGCAGCACGCAGATCGCCAGGCGCACCCGGTGCTCGAGCAGGCGATCCCCGGCGGCGGCCGCCGCCGCGACCTCGCGGTCGTCGTCATGCGGCGCCATCTCGCGCGCGCCGCCTGCCCGTGAACGCCACCGCCAGGAACGCCGCCGCGAGGAACGCGCCCACCAGCGTCCAGCGCCACCGCTCGACGAGTAGCACCGCCGGCACACCGGCGAGGTTCAGCAAGCCGACCCAGGCGAGCGGCCGCGCCAGGTGCACGCCGGCCAGCAGGAAGACGACGCCGCACAGGAGCAGGGCGACGGCCCCCATCTGGGAGCCGGTGAAGCCACCGAGGGCGACCGCCACGGCGGCGATGAAGACCGCCAGCAGCAGGGTGCCGAAGTGCAGGGCCCAGCGCATCCCCTCGCGCCGGTCGAGCTCGCCTCCGGCACGACTGGTGCGGTAGCCGAGCCAGCAGGAGAGGAGGAACCCCGCCGGGGAGGCGATCGCCCAGTAGAGACCGGTGCTCGTGGGGGCAACGTCATTGAGCACGAAGCCGACGCCACAGATCCCCGCCCACAGCACCGCGATGGAGGGGGGGAAGGGCGAGCTCCGATCGCGGTCGAGAGCCTGTCTGACGTAGCGCAGGTCGTTCAGGGTCGGTTGGTTCGCGGGCATCGGCTCCTCCTTGATCCTGGAATCCAGAGTACTCTGCATTCTAGAGAATGCATGACGAGCCTGTCAACAGCGATGCGCAGGGCGCGCGGAAGACGCTACTTTGGGCGGGTCCAGGTGGTGGTGCGCCCCAGGAACGGCATGCCCAGCACGTAGCCGCGCAGGTCGAGGCTGCCGTCGTCCTGCAGCGTCATGCGGCAGCTATACGTCTTGCCCTTCTTGGGGTCGTAGATGGTGCCGCCGGTCCAGCGGTCGTCGCCGTCGTAGGTGAAGCCCCCGACCATTTCGAGGCCGATGATCGGCCGGCCGCGCAAGGCGAGGTCGGGGTTGTTGCGATCGACCTTGGCCTTGCCGGCCCACTTCGGCCCCTGGTCGGCGCCGAACTCCGGCTCGCTCAACCAGACGATTCTTCCGGAGTAGACGCCCCCCTCGACGGTGATCTCGACGTGCGCGAACTCGCCGTCCTCGTCCGGCGCGGTCTTCCACAGGCCGAGAACGCGATCGGCTTCCGTGTCCTGGGCCAGCAGGGGCGCGGCGAGCACGAGCAGGGCGCAGAGGGCGAGGACGGAACGAAGAGGCTTCCTCATGACGGTCTCCTCCAGCTCCCAGTCTATCGGGTCAGGACGCCGCCACCCAGACCGTCTTGACGTTGACGAACTCGCGGATGCCGAAGACGCCCAGCTCGCGGCCGTAGCCGGACTCCTTGACGCCGCCGAACGGCAGCCGCGGGTCGGAGCGCACGAAGTCGTTGACGAAGCAGCAGCCGGCGGCGAGGCCCTCACGGGCGATGCGCTCGCCCTTCGCCGCGTCGCCGGTGAAGACGGCGGCGCCCAGGCCGAAGACCGTGTCGTTGGCGATGCGCACGGCCTCGGCCTCGTCGGCAGCAGGCAGGATCGCGGCCACCGGCCCGAACAGCTCCTCGGAGTAGGCGGGCATCCCGGGGCGCACTCCGGCGAGCACCGTCGGCGGATAGAAGAAACCGTTGCCCTCGGGCACCTCACCCCCGAGCAGCAGGCGGGCGCCGGCGGCGACGCTCGCCTCCACCTGCCGATGGAGGTTGTCGCGCAGATCGGCGCGCGCCAGCGGGCCCAGCTGATTCGACTCGTCGACGGGATCTCCCCGGCGCGCCGCGCGCATGCGCTCGACGACACCCTGCTCGAAGGCCTCGCACAGGGGCTCGACGACGATGAAGCGCTTGGCCGCGATGCAGCTCTGACCGTTGTTGATCAGGCGACTCTTGACGCAGGTGTCGAGGGCTTGCGTGAGATCGGCATCCTCCAGCACCACGTAGGCGTCGGAGCCGCCCAGCTCGAGGACGGTCGACTTGAGCGCCGCGCCGGCCTTTGCCGCCACCGCCTTGCCGGCGCGAACCGACCCGGTCAGCGTCACCGCCGCGACGCGGGAGTCGGCGATCAAGCCGGCGGTCGCGTCCTCGTCGATCAGCAGGGTGCGGAAGAGGCCCGCTGGCAGGCCCGCCGTCTGCAGCAGCTCCTCGATCGCGAGGGCGCAGCCGGGGACGTTGGGGGCGTGCTTCAGCAGCGCGCCATTGCCCGCCATCAGCGCCGGCGCGGCGAAGCGGAAGACCTGCCAGTAGGGGAAGTTCCAGGGCATGATGGCGAGCACCAGCCCGAGCGGCTCGAAGGCCACGTAGCTCCCCGCCGCCTCGGTCTCCACGGCTTGCGGCGCCAAGTACTGCTCCCCGTGCTCCGCATAGTGCTCGCAAGCCCAGGCGCACTTGTCGACTTCGGAGCGGGCCTCGACCAAAGGCTTGCCCATCTCCTGGGTCATGCCATGCGCGTGCTCCTCGCGACCCTCGCGCAGCAGCGCCGCGGCCCGTCGCAGGGCCGCCGCCCGCACCTCGAAGCCAGCCGCCCGCCACTCTCTCTGCGCCGCCACCGCCGCGGCTAGCGCCAGCTCGACCTCCTCCGGCGCCGTGGCCGGGTAACTCGCGACCGTCTCCCCGGTAGCCGGGTTGATCACCTCGAAGCTCATCCCGGCGATGTTACCCCTTGCCGCTCACCCGTTCACGCGAGACCCCATAACCGAAATGGCCCGCTCCCGGGAAGGGAGCGGGCCTCGGATAACGCCTTTACGCGTGACGAATGATTACGTGATTACCAACGACGGTCGCCGCGGTGGCCGTTGCCGCGCGGCTCGCGGGGGCGTGCCTCGTTGACGCGCAGGTTGCGGCCCCCCATATCCTGGCCGTCCAGGGCCTCGATGGCCGCCTGGGCGTCCGCCTCGTCCATCTCGACGAAGCCGAAGCCGCGGGGCCGGCCCGTCTCCCGGTCGTGGATCAGATCCACGTTCTCGACGGTGCCGTGCTGCTCGAAGAGCGAACGCACCTCATCCGGAGTGGCGCTGAAGGGGAGGTTTCCTACATAGATCTTGGTCACAACTGACTCCTTTCCCGGCGGCCGCGACTCCTGCGCTGGTCCGCCTCACTGGACCGCGACGGGCACCCGCGCGTCAATCGCGCGGGTTCGTCCGGGCCCTGCCTGCGTTGGATCCAACACACGGAACGATCTCACGTCGAACACGTCGGGCTCACTTGTCCCAAAGGGAGGCAGTACCAAACGGGTTGGGTGCGAACGGGCCGGAGGAAGGATCCTTGCGAAACGCGCTCGGCACCGTGCCGAACGTCTTTGCAGTATAGCACAATCTGCCCGTCAATCCCCGCCCAGGACGGCCAGGTTGCGCTCGACGAAGGCGTCGACCAGGCGTACCACCTCGTTGTTGTTGAGGGTGGCGCAGGTCAACATCGAGGTGTTCAGGATCTGGAACGGGGACACCAGCGCCGGCGCTTCCTGCCGGCGCGCGGCGCCATGGCCGACCAGCGGAAGCGGCTGCACGTAGGTCGCCCGGTGGAGACCACGATAGACGACGTCGGCGTCGGTCAGGTCGGGGAACAGCCGGCGCACCCCCCGCTCCATCATGGCGTCCGCCAGATCGTCGTCGCTCAGACGCAGCCGCGGATCCTCGCTGTCGAGGTAGCGCGGCAGGTAGACCAGGCTCAGGCCTCCGGTCTCCTCGCCGGCGTCGATGAGATTGGTCATTTCGATGAGCCCGGTGAGCTCCACCCGCTCGTCGCCGATGTTGAGCGCGTAGTACGGCGTCAGCGGTCGCCGCAGCGCCACGACCAGGCAGGCGACGCCGAGGTAGGCACCGGAGGTCGGATGGTCGCGCTCCGTCCGCTCGACGACAGGCAACAGCGACGTATCGACCAGCTTGCGTGCGACGCGCGTCGGCGCGGTGAACACCACCTGGTCGAAGCTCGCGCTCGCGATCTCGCCACTGTCGCGATAGCGGATCGCGCAACCGCCCGGCTCGCGATCGATGCCCACCACCGCCGTGCCCGTCCGCAGATCGACGCCGCGCCGCTCGAGCTCGCGGCGCAGAACACCGAAGATCCGGTGGTAGCCGCCGCGACAGTAGCCGAGCGTTTCTCTGGCGGCGCCTCCGGCGCGGGCTCCGAACAGGCGGGTGAGCGTGGCCCAGATGAACACCGCGGCGACGCGGTCGTGGTAGGGACCGAACTTGGCGCGCAGGAGGGGGCGCCAGAAGAGCTCGTAGCCGCGGCGGCCGCACCAACGGGTGAGCCACTCCTTCGCGCTCACGTCGTACAGCTTCCAGGGGTCGGCGAAGCGGGTGGCATAGACGACGGACGCCGCCAGCCGCGCCTTCGACGGCAGCGAGAGCAACGGGAACCTGATGAAATCGATCGTCCCCGACATCGAATAGGTGTTCCCGCCGTGGTAGTAGCCCGTGCCGGTCGCCTTCCAGCGCAGCTCGTCGCCGAGACCGAGCTCGCCCAGCAGGCGAATGAGGTCGACGTCGGTGGGCAGAATGCAGTGGTAGAAGCGATCCCAGGTGAAGGAGCCGTAGTCGTGCGCACCGGCCAGCCCGCCCAGATGAGGGCTGGCCTCGAACAGGGTGACCGCGTGCCCCATGGCGGAGAGCCGATGGGCCAGGCACAGACCAAGGATGCCGCCCCCGACGACGCCGACGTTCACGACAGCGGTCTCGGGCCCTGCGCTTCGATCGCGTAGCGCCTCCCGCAGCGGGTGCAGGCGACGTCGCCCCCGGCCGCCGGCTCGCCGGCGAAACGGACGAGCGGCGGCCCGCACTGGCACACCCAGGCGACCAGCCGCGCCGGATTGCCGACGACCAACCCGCGGGCCGGGACGTCGCGGGTGACCACCGCGCCCATGCCGACCATCGAGAACGTACCCAGCGTGATCCCCGGGCCGATGGTGGCGTTGGCGCCGACCGTGGCGCCGCGGCCGACGCGCGTGCGCAGCGTCTCTTCGCTGACGTCGCTGGTCTCGAGGCCGGTCAGCTCGCGGTCGCCGGCACGCGGAAAGCGATCGTTGGTGAACACCACGTGCGCCGACAGCATGCAGAAGTCCTCGACCGTGACTCCGGTGCAGATGTAGACCGCCGTGTTGACCTTGACGCAGTCACCGATCACTACGTCGTAGGCGATGTAGGTCTTCTCGCCGATGATGCAGGAGCGGCCGATGCGGGCGTCCTTGCGGATGTGCACGTGATCCCAGACCCGGGTGCCGTTGCCGATCTCGACACCCTCCTCGACGATGGCCGTCGGGTGGATGGCCGGAGGGCTCATCGCCGGAGCTCCACGGGCACCCAGCTCTTGCGCCGCGCCGAGGCGTAGGCGGCCTCGATCACCTGCACCGCGGCCAGCGCGTCGGCGGTGTCGAGCAGCGGCTCGGCGGCGCCGGCGACGACGTCGAGGAAGTTGCGGAGCTGGCGGGAGAACGCCTCGAGCTTGTCGTATCCGGACCCGATCTCGACCCAGTCGGGGTTGCCGTCGAGCTTCTGACGCGAGCTCGACCAGCCGACCTGGAGGGTGCCTTCGCTGCCGTAGATGTCGATGAAGCTCGCGGTCGCCTTCTGCACGCTCCACGATAGATCGACGAAGCCCATCACCCCGGACTCGGTGCGGAAATGCAGCCGCGCGCTGTCCTCGACCTCGAGCTGCTGGCCGGCGGTGCCGAGGACCGCCTGCACCTCGGTGATCGGGCCCAGCAGGTAGCGGGCGATATCGACCGAGTGGGTGCCGTTGTCGATGAGCACGCCGCCGCCCGAGATCTCCGGACGGGCGTTCCAGCGATCCATCATGTCGACCTTGCTGCAGAACGTGTTCTCGTAGCTGATGATCCGGCCCAGGCTCCCCGCCGCGATCGCCGCCTTGGCCCGGTTCACGTCGCTCACGTAGCGGAACTTCGACGCCGTCATCAGAGGCGCGCCGTGACGCTCTGCCAGCTCGAACAGCTCGCCGGCGGCGACGGCGGACAGGTCGAGCGGCTTCTCGCACAGCACCGGGACGCCGCGGGCGAGGAAATGGGCGACGATCTCGTGATGAGTCGCCGGCGGCGTGCACACGACGACGGCGTCGGTATCCAACTCCGCGGCCGTGTGCTCGGCGAACCAGGGCACGGCGTGCTCTTCGGCGATCGGCCGGGCGGCCGCCTCGCGGGGGTCGACCACGGCGGCGAGCTCGGCGCCCTCCACCGCGGCGATCGCCTGCAGGTGGGTCTGGGCGATCCGCCCGGCGCCGACGAGGGCGAAGCGCATCATCGGGAAAGCTCCCGCGCCGCGGCGTGGATCCGCTCGGCCACGAAGTCGACGTGCTCGGGCCGGTAGCGCTCGTTGATCGGCAGCACCACTACGCGCTCGAGCGCCTCGATCGCGCCCGGGGTCTGCTCCCGATCGTAGACGACCGGCGGCTCGCCGTCGCGCTGCGGTCCTTCGAAGGGGAACCGGCTGCCGCCGAAGGTGACCCGGTCGCGCAGCACCTGGCACTCGAACGCCGGCTTCTGCACGTAACGCGGCGCGCACCAGACGCCAGCCTCCTTGAGCCGGGCTCCCAGCGCCACCGCGCCGCCTTCGACGACGGCCGGGTCGACGCACAATGGAAACTTCCAGTAGACGTGACGCGCCCCGTCGACGACCGCGGGAGGGCTGACGCCGGGAACGTCGGCGATTGCCCGCCGGAGCCTCTCGGCCATCGCCACCCGCTGCTCGAGCATGGCGGGAAGCTTCGCGAGCTGCGCCCGCGCCACCGCCCCGGCGAGCTCGGTCATGCGGTAGTTCAGGGCCAGGAAGTAGTGATCCGGCTGCTCGTCGCCATAGCCCCAGGCCTTGTCCGAGAACAGCACCATGCGTCGGTGGAGCTCGGGATCGTCGGTTACCACCAGCCCCCCCTCGCCGCTCGTCACGTGCTTGCCCTGCTGCAGCGAAAAGCAGCCGATGACGCCGAGGGTGCCGACCCGCCTGTCGCGATAGACGGCGCCGTAGGCCTGGGCGCAGTCCTCGATGACCGGGATGCCCCGGGCGCGGCATAGCTCGACGATGGAGTCCATGTCGCAGGCGCCGCCGAAGAGGTGGGTGACGATGACCGCGCGGGTCCGCCGCGTGAGCCTCTTCTCGATGGTGTCGGCGGTGACGTTGTAGGTCTCGGGATCGACGTCGGCGAACACCGGGATCGCCGCTTGGTAGAGGATCGGCGTGATCGCCCCCATGTCGGTGATCGGCGTGGTGACGATCTCGTCGCCGGGCGCCGGGTCGAGGGCCGCGATCGCCGTATGGACGGCGCCGGTACCCGAGGCAACGGCGCGGCAGTGCCGGACGCCGAGCCATTGCGCGAACTCGCTCTCGAGCCGGCTGACCTGGGTTCCCCGCGTGCAGTTGAGCACGCCCGACTCGAGGACCTCGTTGAGGAGCGCCCGTTCTTCGTCCCCGAAGGAGCGCCCGCTGACGTCGGCGTCCGACGGCAGTCGTATCGTGGGTATCGTCTCTATGCTCATATGTCTGCTCTCATCTCTCCCTGTACATCCGCATCGGTCCCCTCCGTGGGGTTCCGCGAATCCGTGTCATAACGCCGCCTGGGCAACGGCTCGGCCCGGCGCGCCCGCTCCGCGTGCTGGCGCAAGGTCAGCGGCTCGAACGAGGCGAGGATCGCCTCCATCGCTTCGTCGAAGAGGTCCAGCTTGGCGGCCGTCGACGTGCTCATACCGGGGAAGAACGCCAGCTCGGTCACCGCGTCGCCGCCGAGGAAGTCGAGCGGGTGCAGGAGGAAGGACGGCTCCACCCGCCGCCACCGGCACATCGCCAGGGCCGCGCGCAGGTAGGCGCGAAACGCCGACCGCGAGAATCCCGCCAGGTAGATGAGATAGCTCATGTGGAACGGCAGGCGCAGCACCGGCATGGTGGTGACCGGGATCTCCAGCAGCTCCCCGTCCGAGAGATCCCAGGCGTAGGGCCTCAGTGGTCGCAGCCCCTCACCGACGGTGCCGTAGAGCCGCCCGCGCTCGGCGCGCTCCTCCTCCGAAAGGCGGCGGCTGCGCCGGAAGTAGTAGGCCCGCGCCAGCGGGCCGATGAACGTGGGGAACGTCGAACAGTCGTAGAGATAGCCGCGGCGGGCGAGGATGTGCAGGGCATCGGCGGAGAGCGAAAACCCCGGCGCCCGGTAGCCGCGCGGCCGGTGTCCGGTGGCGGCCTCGATGTGCTCCTCCGCCCGGGCGATCTCGCGCTCCGCCTCGTCGTAGGAGAAGCGATGGAACCAGGGCTCGTGCGAGAAGCTGTGATTGCCGATCTCGTGCCCCTCGGCGGCGAACGCGGCGAGCGCCTCGCGGTTCTTCGCCAGCGCCGCGTCCTGGCCGACGACGAAGATGGTGATCCGCAAGTCGTGCCAGCGCAGGCGCTCGATCACGATCTCAGCCAAGCGGTCGAGGTAGCTCGGAAAGCTCCGCCACCCGTCGTCGCCGTGAATCTTTATGTAGGACCACAGGTTGTCCAGGTCGAGCGAGATCGACGCGACGCTCATGGCATTTTGGCCAAGATACCACGACCTGCCGGACTACCTGAATGGGAAGCCGCTCCGGGCACCCGGTGCAGGCTATAATTGCCCCATGACGCAACTTGCCGTGTCCAGCCCTGTGCCCTTCAAGCTCGAGCTCGGGAACGCCCTGCGTTTGTCCGCGGACGAGCTATTTGAGCTCTGCGCCCGGAACAAGGAGCTCAGGATCGAACGGACCGCGGAGGGAGACCTCATTGTGATGAGCCCGGCGGGATTGAAGACCAGCATGCGCAACGCTTTGATCACCAAAGCGCTCGCCGTCTGGGCCGAGGTGGACGGTACGGGAGTCGCGTCCGATTCCTCCGCCGGCTTCCGGCTCCCGAACGGCGCCATGCGCTCACCGGATGCGGCGTGGATTCTGCGCAGCAGGTTCGACGCGCTCGCAGCCGAGGAGCAGGAGAAGTTCGCGCCGCTGGCGCCGGACTTCGTCATCGAGCTTCTATCTCCCTCGGACGAGCTCGAGCGGGCGCAGGAGAAGATGGAGGAATGGCGCGCCAACGGCGTGCGACTCGGGTGGTTGCTGGATCCCCGAAGCCGCGGCGTATACGTGTACCGGCCAGGAGCCGCCGTTGAGGTTCTCGAGCAACCCTCGCGGATCGCCGGCGATCCGGAGCTACCGGGGTTTGTTCTCGACCTCGCCGCCGTCTGGCGCTGAGCTCACGGCTGCCAGCCGAGTGGGCCCCGAGCGTCAACTCCACTCGACAATGCCGTAGCTGCTATACTTCGCGCCCTCATGACTACGAGACTGTGCGTCGGCGTCATTTCCCTTCTTGTCCTCGCGTCGTCGCTGGCGTGCGACAGCGACCGGAGGAGCCCGACGGAGCCGCCGCCGACGGAGTTGGGCAGCGTGACCTTCGAGTATCACGCCAGCACTGCCGCCGACCCGGAAGTCCGCGAAGCGTTCCCCGACTGTTGGTCCTTGGCCGGTGCCCCCCACCTCCACCCGAGCTGGCGGGAGTTCCGCGACGCCAGGTTGGAGGCGCAGGGCGAGGAGCTGTGGACCGCCACGCTCGACGACGTGCCCGTGGGCAGGGAGCAGCGCGTCTATCTGGCCGACCGCAACGCCTGTTCCGCCGACAATCCCCACGGCCAGGTGACGACCGAGCTCTTCGCCAACGGCGTTCGCCTGGTCCGGATCGTCGAGGTGGACGTCCACGGAGGTCCGAAGCAGAGCCTGGCCTTCACCCTCTCGTCTGACGGCACCGTGGCTCCGTAGTTGCCCGCCGCCGGCTGCCCGGGGTTCCACCAGGTAGACGTCCGACAGCCCGTCGCGCCCACGATACCGAGGCTTGCCGGCGCGACTTGCGATCAGGCGTAGGATGGCTTTCATCCGCGGATCGTGCTCGCGCCGCCTGAGCTGCACTGCGTCGAGGACGATCCAGACCCTGGCGCCACGATGGCGCGCCAGGGCACCGGCCAGGTCCTCCGCGCTCGCCAGGAGGGGGACGCCGATCCACCCCGCTTCGGGCTTGTCGAGCTGGTAGAGCTGGTAGTGGGCGACGGGGAAGTAGGCGTAGTGCGGGAGGATATCCATGGGAATCACGATGTCGGAGGGCCGGTAGTGCACCCTTACGAACTGTGCCGGGCCGGCGACATCCGGATGGAAGCCGCTCTTGCCAACACCGTACTCGGCGGTGACCACGGCGAGCGAGGCGCGAGCGTTGGGCAAGCCGCCGAAGAGCAGGATCCCTAGCGCGTAGAGACCCACGAGCGAGACCCCCGGACGCCTGCCGACCGGTAGAGCATCCGCGAGCCGCGCGGCGATCCACGTGGCGCCGAAGGCGACCAGGAGCGCGAAATACGGGTCGACGAAGAAGATGAGCCGATCCCCGAACTCCCTCAGGGCCGTAGGGTGGAACCCCAGCGCGACCGCCGGGACGGCGAACAGCAACACGACGACGCCCAGCGCTTCGACCCTGCGGGTGCGCCAGAAGCGGATGCCTGCCACCAGACACCCGACGCCCGCCAGAGCGCTCATCACCGGGTAGCGCTCGAGATAGAACCTCAGGAAGCTCTTGGGGTATCCGATCAACGGCTTCAAGAGTTGCTTTGCCCCCAGCAGGAGATCGCCCCCCGCAAGCGTTGCCGCCGCCGGGCCAGCGAACAGCCAGTAGAGGACCCAGCACATGGACGCGGCCAGGACGATGAGACCGAGCAACAGGGATCGACGCCGCACAGCGATCGGCTTCCGGACACGATCGACCAGGAGGTATGCCATGAGCACCATTGCCGCCGCCAAGAGCTGCTGGAGATACAGCGTGAGGACGAGCAGCGCGGAGGCGAGGGCGAACAGCCCGTCTCGCGCGCGCATGGCGAGCGCCAGAGCCAGCGCCAGCAGCATCGAGCCGCCGAGCGCCGTCGCGGCCAGGAAGGCACCGTGGTGGGTGCCCCGGAGAGTGAGGAACGGTAACAGAAAGCGGCTGGAGAACACCTCGACCGTGCTCACGTTCGGTGGGTCCTCCCGGTCCGAAGGCTCCGGCGCCTCTTGGCTGACAGGTTCCGCCCCCGCTCCCGCCCCCAACTTGCCATACTGACTATCCTCGACGTGCAGGTTCACAATGCCGCCCAACGCGACGACGGCGATCAAGCACACGAGCAAGTGGACTCGCCAGCGATCGGGCTTCGGATAGAGGAGGAAACAAGCATACATGAGCACTAGCGCGAAGGCGATCTGGTGCGTGAACGCGGCAAGCAGACCGCATCCCGCGGCGGCCACGGCGGCCCCTCGAGACCGCCGTTCGATCGCGCGCGCGAGGAACACGAGGCTCAGCAGGCACGACGCCGACAACATCTCGTACATCCGCGCAAAGCGGCCCACCTCGACCTCCCAATTCGACACGGCCATGAACAGCGCCGCCAAAAGCGCGACGCGCGGGGAGATCCATCGCCGTCCCAGCAGATAGACGCCCGCGATCGACAGCATGGAGAAGAGGACGCTCGGAAGCCGCAGCACCGCCTCGCTCGTTCCGAAGAGCGCGACCAACCCGGCGGTCAGGTAGCTCAACGGCAGTGCCCGGGGATAGAAGACCCCGGAGGGCAGGTCGGGTATCCCATTGACGAGGATGCTGCGGACGGTGAGAGCGAGGTAGTCCTCGTCGCCGGCGAGGCCCAGCGCACCCAATCGATAGAGTCGCAAGGCCAGCCCGGTGACCAGAATCACCGTCAGCCAGACCCACTCCTTCGACCGCACGTCGTTTCTCGATCGAGGCATTCCGATTTGCGGCGCACTGTAGCATGCCGGCCGATCTCCCGATCCGGCGGAAACCCCTCCGGAGTGCGTGCGTATAGGTCCTTCTTGACACCCTACAGGTCGAGCTAGATCGAGGCGACGGTCATGACGCCGCGCCTCGCACCCTCCGCACCGCCGCCTCGCGCAACAGGCCGAGATGCCCGACGATGGTGCGTCCGACCTTCATCTTCGACTCGCCCAGGAGCCGCGACTCGAGCACCGCCGGATGCTCGACGATGCGGCCGCCGGTGCGGTGCAGGGAGAGCAGCATCTCGGCGATGCCCAGGAAGCCGCCGTGTGCGGGCTGATGCGCGAGCATGGCGCCACGCCGGTAGACCCGGCAACAACTCGTGTAGGTGTACAGGCGCTGGCCGAGCACCGCGCTGTACAGGCGCGACAGGGTCTTGGACAGGAACAGCCGCCACCCGGGCACGTTGTAGACCCTGCCCTGGGGGTGGTACGGCGACGCCGTCGCCATGTCGGCGTGCTCCAGCATCGGCAGCATCTCCTCGAGTACCGATGGATCATATGAGCAATCGCAGTCGATGGAACAGACCCACTCCGTGTCGGCCTCGCGGATACCGGTGAAGATCGCCGCCGCCACGCCCCGATTGTGGTCGTGGCGAACGATCCGGCAGTCGTCGAGGTCGCCGAAGTAGCGTTCGAGCTCGACCGGAGTGTCGTCGCCGCTGCCGTCGTCGACGAGCAGGAAGCGTACGCGGTAACGGCCGCCGAGTCGGCGGCGAAGCTCGAGCAGGGTACGTTGCAGGTAGCGCAGCGTCTTGCGCTCGTTGTACAGGGGCACGACCAGCGTCACCGGGACCCCGGCGGCGGCACCGGCCGCCGGCACGACGCCGAGGGACTCTGGCCGCACGGCGGGCTCTCTCCCAGGATGCGGCAGGCCCAGATAGTCGGCGGCCCCGACGAAACGGTACCGACTCAGGTAGTCGGCGAACACCCAACGCGGCTTGCCCAGGCGGCGGTAGTGGCGGATGCGCCGCAGCAGCGGCACCCCCCGGAGCTCGGGCTCGTCGGGGTCCACCTCCCAGGTGTGCAGGTAGAAGACCAACGGCTCGCTCTCGCCCCGTGACTTCCACGCCACCACCCGCTTGAGCAGCTTGTGCGGAAACTGGCGGATGTAGTTGCCGCCGGAGATCGCCAACCGTAGCCCGGCGGCGCCGACGGTGGCGATCGGCAGCTCCCACAGCGGACCGCCGCGGTGGCGATGAATGGTATGCAGATCCGTCCGGCCCGCGCGCTGCCACCCGGCGGGGTTGAGGCTGGCGTCGTACGCGTAGCCGCGCGCCGCCAGCTCGTCGAGGAGCCACAGGTGCCGCTCGCCGAGCCAGTCGGGCGCCCGGAAGCCCAGGATCTCGTTGGCTCCGGCCGCTTCCAGGACCTCCTTGGCGCGATCGATCTCGGCGAGGAGTTGTTGGCGCGAAACCTCGTCCAGGTGCTGGGGCTGGTAACCGCGGCTCGCCACCTCGTGGCCCTCGGCGACGATGCGTCGCACCAGATCCGGGTCCAGCTCGGCGATGCGCCCGTAGACGAAGAAAGTCGCGGTGGCCTGACGGCGGCGCAGGAGGTCGAGGATGAACTCGAGGTTGGCCTCCATGCGCGGCTCGAGCCGGTCCCAGTGCTTCTCCAAGACGACGCCGCTCAGCACCGCGACGTGGAAGTACTCCTCGACGTTGACGGTAAAGATGTGCGTCTTCACGGCTCTGGGTCCGACCCGGAGACATCGGAAGTCCGGACGCGATACACATGCACCGCGCCGGATACATGCACCGGCGTGAGCCATGACGGCACCACGCCGGCTGCGAGTGCGGCCAGCACCGGCAAACGATCTTCGGCGCGGCCGGCGGAGAGGGGGCCCGGGAAGAGTACCACGTGCTCGACGCCGTAGGCGCGGATGAGCCGGAGCGCGGCCTCGGCGGTCCAGGTGCGGGGGCTGTACTGGGATGCGGTCAGCCCCACCACCGGCCGGCCGAGCACCGCGCCCAGGAGCTGGGGCTCGTTTCCGAACAGCGGGTGCTCGGCGGTGGCGCGGGCGCGCAGCCAGTCGCCGACGGTGGTCTCACCGAGCGGCTCGGCGAGCGCGCTCGCGATCATCGAGGCGCGGGGAGGGCTCGCGAAGGCGGCGCGTGCGACATGGGCCTGGCCGGCGAGATAGGCCACCGCCACCGCCACCAGGGTGACACGGGCGAGCCGGCACGGCGCCCGCCTGCCGAACTTCACGGTGCGCGCCGCTTCGAGCGCGAACAGGAAGGCGAACGGGACCAGCGGCACCAGCATGCGCTCATAGAACCCGATGGAGCTGGTGCGCTCCAGGTGGAGGAGGGCGGCGATCGACACCAGCGGGTAGACGGCGGTCAGCAGCGCCGCCCGATCGCGCATCGCGGCGGCCAGCGCATCGAGCGCGAACGAAACCTGGCCGCGGGCGCGCAACGCGAGCGCCGCGATGAGCGCCAGGGCGATCAGCGTCGCCAGCTCCACCGGCCCGAGGCGCAGACCGACCCCGAGCAGCGAAGCGGTCGATTTCAGGGCGGTATAGAGCACGCCGCCGAGCGGCTTCAAGACCTCGTGCGCGTTGCCGCCGCGGAAATCGCCGACCAGACGGGCGTTGCGCCAGAACAGCGTCAGCGTCGCTACCACCACCGGGAGCGCGAACGCGACACCGTGGATCAGCGTCCGCCGCGAACGGCGCCGTATCAGCTCGACGGCGAGCACCACGGCGACTGCCGCCGCGAAGAAGACACCCACGTAGCGCACGGTGATCGCGGCCGCCGCGGCGACACCGGCAAGCAGAGGCGGCCCATACGCGGGCTGCCGCTGCGGGCCGACCAGCCATCGCGTGCCGGCCAGGGTCAGAGCGATGAACAAGGGCTCGCTGAGCATCTCGTGGGTATAGACCCAGGGCAGCGCCAGGCACGCGAAGGCGGCGGCGCCACCGAGCGCCGACGCCGGGCCGTGGCCACGCGCCAGCGCGATCGAGAACAGGAGCCATATCGAGACACCCAAGGAGAACAAGTCGATCAGAAACGCCGCCGTAGGCGTTGCCACGCCGGTAGCCGCGACCAATGCGATAGCCACCGGGTAGCCGGGCGGGAACACGGTCTGCGGCGCCGGCACCGTTCCCGATGCGTAGTGCTCCTCGTAGTAGATGACGCTGGTCGCCAGCCCGCGGCCGGCGCGCAGGTTGTCGGCGACGCTGAAGTACTGCGCCGTATCGTTGGTGAAGCGCTCGCCGCTGAAGCTCGTGCCCCCCAGGATCGCGGCGAAGCCACAGCCGGCGAGGACGGTCGCAGCGGCCCGCCCCCGCGATATTCCCTGGAGCATCTGCCTATCAGAATATCAACTGCGTTGCCGACCCGCCAGCGCCTCCGCCGGCCGTTTCCGCCTTGGGTCTTGCCGGGAACGCGCGCGCCGCGGTCAGAGCTTGCGGGGGCCCGGCGGCCCCTCGAAGTGCGCCGTGAACGGGGTGGCGACACCGCGTTCGCGCGCCGCGCCCTCCTCGGCCGCCGGCGCCGCGCCGGACGCCTCGGCCGCTTCGAGCTCGACGTCCCGCCCGCCGCGGAGGAGCTCCGCGCCGATGGCGGCCACGGAACCGACGATGAGCGCGAGCACCGCGCCGACGGCGACGTTCAGCCTCTTGTTGGGACTCACCGGATTGGACCCGACACGCACCTTCTGGATGAGACTGATCTTGGCGATCTTCTCGCGATCCAGGTCGGCGGTCAGCTGCGCCTCTTCTTGCTCCGAGAGGTAGGCGTTCAGATACTTCTCGCTCAGATCCCGCTCGCGCACCAGGTCCCGATACCGGCGTGTCCGCTCCGGCAGGGCGGTCAGCTCCTCGTCCAGAGACGCGAGCTGCTGTTTGATCTCCCAGCCGCGGGCGAGCTCGAACTGCAGCTCGGAATTGAGGCGGGTCTGCTCGGCGGCGACGGTCTCGAGGAGCCGGCCGCCGCCCACCGCCGCTTCCTGCTTGGTGAGAAAGTCCTGCACGATCTTGATCTGCTCGCGGATCGCCGCCACCGGGCGGCTCGTCTCGCTGTAGGTGCCGAGCAGCCTCTCCTCCTCGACCTGCAGGTCCAGCAACTTGAGCCGCGCGTTCCGGATCATGTCGCTCTGCTGGGCGATCGCGTCGGCCTCCGGCTTGTCGGGAGCGCGCGTCCGCTCCTCGGCCAGGAACAGGAGCTGGTGCCGCAGGCCCGCGACCCGGCTCTCGTGCTGGTTCAGCTCGGCCTCGAGTCGTGCCCGTTCCGCCCCGTGCGCGTCCCCAGGGTTGTTTTGCAGGTCCAGAGGCTCGTTCTCCTGGAGGAACCTCTGAATCCGATCCTCGGAGGCATCCAGCCTGGCGCGATGGTCCGCCACCTTCTGATCGAGGAAGCCGAGCAGCTGGGGATCACCGAAGGTGTCGAGGTGCTTCTGCCTGAACTCCTCGAAGAGCACGGTGAGCGCGCGCTCCGCGGTCAAGCGGTTTGGATGGCGCAGGGCGATCTGGATGACCGACGAGTCGGGCAGCAGCCGGGCGGTGAAGGCCCCGCCGAGCTCGCCGGCGGCGGCGAGCGACTTCTCCTCGTCGCTGATGGGCTGCTCCGCCAGGTCGGGGTAGAGAGTCTCGGCGCCGAGCCGCTCCACCACGGCCTCGGTCAGGTCGCGGCTCAAGAGGATCTGCAGCTCGGTGTTGAGGGCGGCCTGCGGGTCGCGATTGAGCACCGCCTGGCGGTCCCCGACGGTGACTTGCTGACTGTACTCACGCCCCAGTTGGACCATCACCACGGCGGCGGCCTCGTAGAGCGGCGTGAGCTTGAACGTCCAAGCGACGATCGGCGCCAGGGTGGCCAGGAACGCGACGGCAAAGAGGAGCTTGTGCCTGCGTAGAGCGGCAAGTACGGAACGGGGGTCGGCCAGCGGCGTCATGGGTCGTCTCCTACTCTGGTCTTGCTGGAAGGGCGCCGGACCTGCTAGGCTAGCACAAATCGCCCGCACCTGACCGGCGTCGAGGGCCAGCTCTTACTGGCGTGCGGGCCTGGCCTTTTAGGAGGGAGTACGGAGGGATGAGAGGAACACTAATTCCGATCGGGTTGACTCTGCTCCTGGGCGTCGTCGCCGCATGCAAGCCGTCGCCGACACCCATGACCGGACCCGCGGCGGCCCAGGCGGCGTCGCAACGGCCGGCAGAGCGCGCCGCGACAGAGTCCGCAATCACCGTAAGCGACCTCGAGATCGAACCGCCGGCGGAGACCCCCGAGGTCGAGTCCGGGCCGGAATACGTGATCCAGGATGGCGATGTCCTGGCCGTCAAGTTCTTCTTCAACCCCGAGCTCAACGAGGAAGTCACGGTCCGTCCGGACGGCCGGATCTCCCTGCAGCTCGTCCCCGAGATGCTCGCCGCCGGGCGGACGCCGAGCGATCTCACACGATCGCTCGAGACCCTCTACGCCCGCGAGCTCGACAGCCCCGAGATCAGCGTCATCGTCCGCTCCTTCAGCGCCCAGCGGGTCTATGTGGACGGCGAGGTCAACCGGGGCGGTGAGCTGGATCTCGTCAATGGGCTCACCGTCCTCGGCGCGATCGCCAGCGCCCAGGGCATGACCGACCGGGCCTACAAGGAGCAGGTCGTGCTCATCCGCCGGGGCGAGGACGGCAGACCGATGGCGAGCGAGCTGAATGTGGAGCAGATGCGCAAGGGCAGGGCGCCGGATCCGCTGCTCATGCCTTACGATGTCGTGTTCGTGCCGATGACGAAGATTTCCATCTGGAACAGGTGGGTCGATCAGTACATCCGGAACAGCATCCCGGTGTCGTTCGGATTCCGTATCGACGTCGTAGACTGACCCCGGCGTGCGCAGTTCACCCCACGCGTGGTGGGGTTCCTGGTCGGCGACATCCGGCGGCCGCCCGGACCGCGCTCCCAGAAAGAGGCTGTGATGGGGCTGGCGCGGACCACGGTCACTGGAACCGTATGGAACTACAGTGCCTTCGCCCTCGGCAAGGCGCTAGTCTTCCTGAGCACGATCCTGCTGGCGCGGCTGCTCGTGCCACAGGACTTCGGCCTCGTGGCGCTGGGGCTGATGGTCCTGAGGTTCCTCGAAACCTTGGGCGATCTGGGAGTCGGCCCGGCGCTCATCTACCGCGCGGAAGACCCGGAGCGGACCAGCTCTGTCGCCTTCGGGATCAACGTCGTGATGGGGTTGGTACTGACTGCGGGGATGGTCCTGGGCGCACCGCTGGCCGCCGATTTCTTCCACGAGCCGGGCTTGGTGCCGGTGCTGCAGGTCCTGGCCCTGAGCTTCCTGCTCACCGCCCCGCGCAACGTGCACGAGTCGCGGCTCAAAAGGGAGTTGGCGTTTCGCCGCCGATTCGTGCCGGAGATCGCCCGCACCGCGGCCAAAGGTGTGGCCTCGGTCGTCTTTGCGTGGCTCGGCTTTGGCGTCTGGAGCCTCGTCTGGGGCCAGCTCGCGGGCGAGATCACGTCCACGTCGCTGTACTGGTGGGTGGCTCGCTGGCGCCCGCGGCTCTCCTTCGACCGCACGATCGCCCGCGCGCTCTTGGGCTACGGTGGGCAGATCGTCTTGCTCAAGATCATCGCGGCGACACTCAACAATGTCGACTACCTGATCATCGGCCGCCGCCTCGACGCCGTGGCGCTGGGCTTCTACGTCATGGCGTTCCGCATCCCGGAGCTCGTGATCGTCAGCCTCTGCACGGTAGCCAGCCAGGTGCTCTTCCCAGCCTATGCTCGGCTGCAGAGCGACGCCGCCGCACTGCGGCGGGGGTTCTTGAAGACCATGCGTTACATGGCCCTGATCACTGTCCCGGTGGGGGTCGGCATGGCCATCGTCGCCCCGGAGTTCGTGAACCTCTTCTACACCGCCCGCTGGGCGCCCAGCATCCCGGTCATGCAGATCCTGGCCCTCTATTCGACGCTCCATGCTCTGAGCTTCAACGTGGGCGACATCTACAAGGCCATCGGGCGGCCGTCGATCCTTAGCTCCCTCGGAGCGGCCAAACTCGTGGTGGCCGTCCCCGTGCTCTGGTTCGCGGCGAGCCGCGGGATCCTGGGCGTCGCCGTCGGCCACGCCATCACCACCCTGATCTTCACCGCGGTCAGTCTCGCTATGGCCTGCCGCGTGCTCGCCGTCCGCTGGCGCGAAGTCGCCTCGGCCCTGCGCCCCGCGTTTGTATCCGCCGCGGTCATGGCGATCGGAGTTCTAGCCCTAGAGCGGCTGCTCCCGCCGAGCGCCCGCCTCTGGGGTCTCGTCCTGGTGGGCGCCATGCTCTACACGCTCACCCTTTGGCTGACCGACCGCCCCACAGTCCGGCAAGCGTTCAACCTGGTACGCCGAGCCCGGAGCACTCCCTCCTACGGCCCGTAGAGGGTGAGGCCGAACGTCCTGCTGACGAAGACCGCCATCTGCGCCCGGGTCACCGGGTTGGAGGCGCAGTAGTTGCCGCCACCGCAGCCGCTGACCACACCGCGGTTCGCCAGCTCCTCGATCCACCGCTAGGCGTCAGCCGTCTCGTGGCTGCCTCGCAGCTCCATAAGCTATGGTTCTTGACACCATAGACTATCCATGGTGTAGTACGCCATATGAGGGCGCGTCCCGTCCTGGTCGACAAGCAGGCCTATGGGGCGGGATTCGTTCAGATTACCGTGTGGCAAGTGCCGTCGCCCGTGCCGCCTTCCGAGCACGCCTTCAAGTACCGACTCGTCTACGTCGTGGACGGTGTCCGCTTGGTGGGCTATGACAATGAGCGCGGCAAGGGCGACCACAAGCACGTCGGCGAGGCCGAGTTTCCCTACGTGTTCACCGACGTGGCCACACTGGTGGCAGATTTTTGGCAAGACGTGAAGAGGGCACGACGATGACCAACATTCTCCGCATCAACGTCGGCGATCCCATCGACGTTAGCTTGGCGCGCGCCCGCGATGTCATGGAATCGCTCGAGCGTGGGCAGACACCCGATCCGTATTACGGCATCGGCTTTGCCGATCTTCCCCAGCTACTGGCTGTATTCACTCCCCGGCGGTGGGAGCTGCTGGCGTTTCTGAGCAAGCAGGGGCCCATGACTGTCGCCGAGCTGGCGAGGGCATTGAGGCGCGACTACAAGAACGTTCACGGCGACGTCGCTGCCTTGAAGGAGTGGCTGGCGGTCGAACGCGACGATGACGGTCGTGTGTTCGTGCCGTGGGATGAGATCGACTTGCGACTGCCGCTTCAGCACATGACCGCGTAGGCTCCGTTCGCGTCATAGCTGGATCCCCACGACGTCCCAAAGGCCTCGACGTGGACTTGAGTCCCGTGACCCCTACGGCCCGTAGAGGGTGAGGCCGAACGTCCTGCTGACGAAGACCGCCATCAGATCCCGGGTGACGCTCGCCGACGGGCAGTACTGGGTGGCGGTGCAGCCGCCGGTGATCTCCCGATTGGCGAGCTCCTCGATCCAGTTGGCGAAGGTGGATGGGCAGGGCACGTCGGTAAACAGGCCGCTGCACGTCGGCGGCGCGTAGCTCCCGCCTTCGAGCGTCTTCAGCAGGAAGACCGCCATCTGATCCCGCGTCACCGCGTTGGAGGGGCAGTAGTCGCCGCCACCGCACCCGGACACCACGCCACGGCTCGCCAGCTCCTCGATCCAGCGGCACAGTGGATCGCTCGCCGGCACATCGCCGAACAGCTCCTGACCCGCAACGCAAGCCGGCGGCAGGTAGGCAGGGCCCTCCTTCGCCTTGAGCATGAACACCGCCATCCCACCCCTCTGGACAGTGCCCGCCGGGCAGTACTTCGTGCCGCCGCAACCACCCGTGACACCGTGGTGCAGCATGGCCTCGATCGCCGGGTAGAACGGGCTCGACCGCGCCACATCGGTGAAGCTGTCACCGATGTGGAGAGTCCAAGGCTTGGTCCCCCCGCCGGGCACCGTCTCCTGGAAGCTCGCATGCCAGTGTGTCGCGGGACGGACGGACGGCACGCCCACACCCATCCGGTAGCACACCCCCGTGTCCCGGCAGCTCCCGGTCTCACCCGGCCCCAGGCTGCCGTAGCTCGCGTCGTCCGCCACCAGCGTGTACGAGCCTCCCGCGGGTCCGCCGAAGTTTGCGGCCGTCCCGTTGACGGACACCGCTGTCGGCGTGCGGTTGCGCCAGGACGGAGCCACTTCCACCTGCTCGCCCGGCTCAAACACCCCGTTGCCGTCGGACGCGACCGGCGTGGCGTCAACCGCAAGATCCACCGGCACGCGATCCCGATAGAACGAATGAAACCACTCCTCGATGTTCTCGTACCCATCGCCATCCTGATCGCTTGTCGGCGCACACGATCCTCCACAGTGAGCCGTCTCCCACCAATCCGGCATGCCGTCGCCATCGCTGTCCGGCAAATTCGCCCCTCCCTGGAGTGTCGGCCATCCTTCAAGGTCGTCCACAGAGTTGATGATCCTGCCGGTACCGTTCACGTAATGCTCGAAGACGTCGATTTCAAACAAGATCATTCGAGCAGGCCCGGCTTTGGCGAAGACGCGATCCTCGACCTCACCAGACGACATCGCCGTTACACCAGGTACGAACAATGGCTCACTCGCCAAGTCGCTAGATCCGTCGACCTCAACAATAGCAGGGCCGCCGCCGCTGGTCGTGTTGTCCAAGACATAAGCTATCGAACTATTGGTTATGACGACATGGCTATCCGGCGTCCCAGTACAGCTCCCTCCATCGGATTGGCCCTTGAATCGGTTTCCAACTATGTGAGCACTAGTGGCGGAGTTACCTGCTTCAGCACCCGCGTAACCATGGCAGTACACCAAGTTGTTTACAACCTCCACCGGACTCGAACTCATGGCTGCTCGCGGATTCCGGCCACGGTTGAACGCGAAGAGGTTCTCCGCGGCCGAAACTTCAGCCGCACCATTACTCACAAGCATGCCGTAAGAGTTCGGCCGCAATCCCCAAGCACTGATATTGTGTTGGAATGTCACTCCCTCAACCGGCCAGTAGGTTCCGCCGTTCTCATCGGTGGCGAACATCATGGAGCTGTTCGCTACGACGACATCGTGAACGACCTCATTTGTAATGTCATTACCAACAACGATGCCGTCGCGGACGCCGAGCGGCTGTCCACCAGGCTCGTCGCCAGTCCACGTCCGGCAACCACGCAGGATCACGTTGTCCCGCGTGACGTGGAGTCGCGACTTGCGAAACACGACGCCGTCGCCAGGTGCTGCGGCGCACTCGATCGTCTTGTTCGCCGCGATGTCGACTTCATCGGATAGATCAATATACCCCGAAACCGCAAACGTGATGTAGGATGGCGGTCCCTGCTCAGCGCAGGTACGAAAGCTGCCTGGACCACTGTCGCCGAGGCTCGTGACGACGCAAACCTCCGCTCCGAATCCCCGGGCGCCAGTGGCGCCGGCACCGAAGCCCATGGCTTCAGGAAATGCCGGCTGCGAGCTCGCGGGTGGCTCCGGTGGCACATAGGCGAAGTCGAAGTAGTCGGTCCGACAGGGCTCCAGTGGGTCGCGCATGCAGGTGAACGTGATGGTCTCCCCTTCTTCGAGCACGACCGAGGTAGTCACCTCCCGAAGGATCAACCCTCCGCCACCGCAAATATTCGATCCAGTCATTATGTCCCCGTCCCACGAGGCGATCGATCCTGCCGATGACCCGGTGAGCTGATAGGAGGAGACTCCGTCGTCCTCGTCACAGTACCGGACGGAGACGTCGTACACGCCGTCCCAGCCCGTGAAGGTGTACGTGGCGGTGGGATTGGAGACATCGCCATCGACACGCGCGCCTCCGGAAAATTGTCCACCCTGAACGATCGAGAAGCCGTTGAGCGAGCCGCTCTCCGCCTCAAGCCGAACAACCTGCGCTGCAAGGTTCGACATCGGCGCCGCAACACCCACCACGTAGACGGGAAGGAGCAGGGTGGTGAATCGCATCTTCGCCTCCTCGCGTTTACGCACTGAGCGTGCTCGGATACGTGGCTCTGCCTTGTGGAACCGAATTGGAGTCTAGCAGCGGCTGGCCGGTCTGTCAACCCCTGCCACTTCGCCTGTCACTTCGTCGTCACTTGGTCGCGATCATCTTGATCCCCAACGGGAACCGAAGCGGAGACCGCGCGACTCCGCGGCGAACGCGCGGAGGCAACGGAGCAAGTAGAGCCTCGGGCACGGTCGCGAGCTGTGTCGGAACGACCCGCGAGCGGCTTCCGAGGCGAACAACGAGCCGGACCTCGTGAAATCCCACCGAACGCATCAACCGCCGCAGCTCACCGACTGTGTACTCGTGGAGATGGAATCCGGTCGCGGTGAGATCGAAGAACTTCGAGATGTCGTGCGGGCCGTTGAAACGGTGGGGGGTCACGCACAGATACCGCCCACCGGGTGTGAGCACCTGCGAGATGGCCTCGAGTTGCGCGAAGGCGTCGTCGGGGTGCAGGTGCTCCATGAGCTGGTTGCTGTAGGCCAGGTCGACGCTGCGCGGCGGCAGCGGCACACTCTGGCCGTCGGAGAGGACGAGCTCGAAGTTCTCGGGCAGCATGGTCCCCGGGACGATCTCCCGGGAGACATCCAACGCCCAGACCTGCCGGACGCGCGGGGCGAGTGCGAGCGACAGGGCACAGTCCCCGGCCCCGATCTCGAGGAACCTCGTCGCCGCCGAAGTAAACGGCGCCAACCCCGCAACCTGCCGCGCCACCTCGGCAGCTTGCATGGCGAGGTCGCTTCGTTTCACCAATTGGGGGTGGTCCGGAACGCGGCGGAAGAGCTCGTCGTAGACCTCGCCGTAGAGCTGGGAGCGCTCCGCTCGCGAGGCGTTGCGCAGGCGGTCGGCGAGCTCGCGCTCGACTTCGTAGTGCGCCCGCAGGCGCTCTTCGGTCCGTGTCCCGCGCGCAGGCCGGGCGAAGAACTTCATGGGCGGACGATCTCACACCTCACCAGACTGGCATGCGTTTGATCCAATGCTCCGCATGAGCCGCCATCTCCGCCATCGTCCCAGCATCGCCGCGACCGTGCATCTCAACCTCATCCCGTGATAAGCTATCGCCTCATATTTGAGTCCCCGTGTCGGGGTCCATATAGTACGCGGCGTCTTGTTCGGGGTCCTCAGTCGACCCCCGGCGCCACGATGGGAGGGAACGATGAACTCAAGACCTGCGAGGACAGCATCGCTTCTGGTACTGGCGATCGGCACCGCGCTCGCCGGCGGAGCCGGTGCGGCGACCATCGAGGTGGCCGACGGCCTGGTCGACGTTGCGCAAGACGGCCAGTGCTCGCTGATCGAGGCTCTGGAGAACGCCAACGGCGACGCCATCCATGCCGACTGCACGGCTGGCGACGACGGCCTCGACACGTTGGTCCTGACAGCGGGTTCCATCTACACTCTGATCGAAGTACACAACGAGGCCGATTGGCCCGGCGGCTCCAACGGCTTGCCCAGCGTCACCACTCCAATCGTGGTGCAGGGTCGCGGCGCGACCGTCGAGCGCGCCTCGGACGGCGATACGCCAGAGTTCCGGCTCTTCCACGTGGGTGATAACGGCGAACTGACCGTCGAGGATCTAACGTTGCTCAATGGCCAGGTATCTTCTGGAGCTGGGATCGCAAGCGTCGCGACCCTCACCGTCCTCCGATCCGTCCTGAGTGGCAACTCCGGCAGCGGTATCTGGAACGACGGTGACGCCACGATCAGCAACTCCCTGCTGATTGACAACTCGTCCGGCATTTATAATATCTATAGCGCAACAGTTCTCAACTCCACACTGAATGCCAACTCTGGCAACGGCATCCGTTGCATCGATGGAACCCTAACTGTGATCAATTCCACACTGAGCGGCAATTCCGGCAACGGCCTCGGGACTGACGGCTGCTCGACGATGGTCCTCAACTCCACGCTGAGCGGTAACTCCGGTCGCGGCGTCTACATCGACGATAGTCACCCTACTGTCGTCAACACGATCATCGCGGGCTCCGGAGTGGCCGATTGCGAGGTCGGGAAAGGCGGGCCGGTATTCAACGGTGTCAATCTGATCGAGGACAATAGCTGCGGCTGCACCCCGCCGTCCTGCATCAGCGGCGATCCGCTGCTCGGCAAGCTGGCCGACAACGGCGGCCCCACTCCGACCCACGCCCTGCTCGTCGGCAGCATCGCCATCGACAAGGCCGACGACGCGGACTGCCCCGAGACGGACCAGCGTGGCGTGGCGCGGGGGATCGACGCCGTCGGAGACGGCTCCGACGACGACCTCGATGGCGGCTGCGACATCGGCGCCTTCGAAGCCGGGGGCTTCCTAGCCGCCGCCCTCGTAGTCGACCCGGAGCCGGTGATCTCCGACGGCAACGGTGTCTTCGAGCCCGGTGAGCGTGTGGTCGTGGCCCCAGCCTGGCAGAACGCCCTTGCCTCTGCCGAGGCCCTTAGTGGGTCCGCCTCGGACTTTACGGGACCCGCGGGCCCGACATACGAGCTCGTGGGCGAGGATGCGGAGTACGGCGAGGTCGGACCCGCCGAAGTCGCAAGCTGCCAGGACACCGGCATCTGCTACCAGATGGAAGTTGATCTAGCGGGCGGCGACCGCCCGGCAACGCACTGGGAGGCGACATTCGAGGAGACCCTGTCGGACGAGACCGGCAAGACCTGGACCCTGCACATCGGCGACAGCTTCGCCGACGTGCCGCGCACGAGCCCCTTCTACCGCTCCATCGAGACCCTTCTCCACCAGGGCGTCACCAGCGGTTGCGGCGGCAACGAGTATTGCCCCGCGGCCACCGTCAACCGTGCCGCGATGGCGGCGCTCGTGCTCAAGGCCGAGGAGGGCCGTGATTACGCGCCGCCGCACTGCGACGAGGGCAGCGAACAGTTCGCCGACGTGCCCTTCGACAGCCCGTTCTGCGCATGGATCGAGGAGCTGGCCTCGCGCGGCGTGGTCGCCGGCTGCGGTGGCGGCAACTACTGCCCATCGGCGCCAGTGACCCGCGCCCAGATGGCGGTCTTCCTGCTGCGCACCCTGCTGGGCGCCGCGTACGACCCGCCGGAGTGCGCAGGCATCTTCGAGGACGTGCCATGTCCGTCACTGTTCGCCGACTGGGTGGAGGACCTCTACGCGCGCGGCATCACCGCAGGCTGCGGCACCGATCCCCTCGAGTACTGCCCGGCCAGCTCGATCACCCGCGCCCAGATGAGCGCCTTCCTGTCGAAGACCTTCGGCCTCACGCTCTATGGCCCGTAGTCCGCGTCGCAGCAGCCGCCACCAGAATCGCGACCTGCCGTACGCGCGGCCCGGCCGATCCGCGCCATTGGGTTGAAGGCGGCTCCAAAGCCAAGTGCTAGGATTCGAACGGAGTGATGACGCGACCGATCGACAGGCCTATCTTCGTGATCGGGATGCCTCGCAGCGGTACCACCGTCCTCTTCGAGGCCTTCGCCGCGCGGCCTGATCTGGCGTGGCTATCGCAGTGCCACGAACATTGGCCGGGCATTCCTGCATGCGCCGTCCTGTCCCGGCTGACAGATCTGACCCCGGCGATGCGCCGCTCGGTCGGCCGCTCGGACCAGCGACGGCCCTGGCTCGAGCGGCTTCGCATCGGCCCCGTGGAGGCATACGAGTTCTGGGAGCGATACTGCGGTAAGAAGTTCCGCTACGACTTTCTCCTCGACACCGAGGCGACGGCCCAGGAGGCAGCATCCATCCGCACGCGGATCGCCACGATCCTGCGCTACCAGGGCAAGCCGAGGTTCGCGGCCAAGATCACCGGCCCGGGGCGGATCCGCTACCTGTCGAGCATCTTCCCGGACGCCCGCTTCGTTCACGTGGTCCGAGACGGCCGTGCCGTCGTCCACTCCCTGCTCAAGGCTCCGTTCTGGCAGGCTCGCAGCCAGAATCTGGAGCCGGCGTGGCAGCACGGTCTCGACTCGACCGATGTCGGCGATTGGCGGAGTCACGGGTCCTCACTCGTGGCTCTCACTGCCGTGCAGTGGCGGCGGGTCGTGGAGTCGATCCGCGCGGAGGCCGCCGAAGTCGCCGCCGATCGCTACGCGGAAACGACGTACGAACGCTTCGTCAGTAATCCACACGGCGTGCTCGACCGTATGGCCTTGGCGTGCGACCTTCCACCATCTCACCACGAGCATCATTTCGTTGACCGCCGGCTCAATCTCCGCAACATGAACTACCAGTGGATTGAGCACTTCAGTCCAGAGGAAGTGGCTACCCTGACCGAGCTTCTCGGCCGGGCGCTGACGCAGTTAGGGTACGACCGCATTTCACCGACCGCTCCACTGGACGGCGAACTCCTCACCCGCCCGTTCGCCACGGCATCCAGCGATAGCGCTGGCCGCGTCGTATGACCTTCCGCCGCCGCCTCGTCCTCGGATCACGGGAGGGACGCGGACTTGGGCACCGATTCGCCCGCGCGGTAGCCACGCAGAGCATCCAAGCCGACGAGCAACTCGTCGCACAGCCGCCTCACTTCCACGTCGAGAACCGGGAGCTCTCTCGCTCCTGGTCGGGGGCCGCTCACTCGCCTGACTGCCTTTTCGTCATGCGGCATTCCGACGAACGTGAAGAGTGCCGCGAGTGCGCCTTGA
The DNA here is from genome assembly GCA_050747865.1 of Thermoanaerobaculia bacterium. Classification (GTDB taxonomy): domain Bacteria; phylum Acidobacteriota; class Thermoanaerobaculia; order Multivoradales; family JAHEKO01; genus JBOGJI01. The sequence continues at coordinate 20,186 of JBOGJI010000245.1, read as the reverse complement.
CGATCGTTTACAATGTCCTCGTACTTTGATATGTACGTATTCGGCAGCCTGTCGAGCTCAAGCTCGAACACCAGGCGATTCCGCGCCCACCACACCAGGCAGGAGAAGTCCAGAGCCGAAAGGGTCGGCCTATACACCGCCCTCAAGGTCCGCACGGTATCCGCTGAGAGTGCTTCCGCGAACCAGCCACCTCCCGCCTGACCCGTGCAAACCAGCCGAATCGCGCGCGTCGCATGACCGAACTTCCTGAGCGATGACCTCGCAGCGTCGACGTAGTTCCTATAGGCCCAGATCACTCTTGCTCCCGGAAATCGACTCGCAAACTCCCGGATCAGGTGACTATCCGCCAACGGTTTGAAGCAAACGAAGGGAGCCTTGCTTCTCCTGATGACCTCCTCGACGACCTCGAACCCGCGGACGCGGAAATCCACGTAGACTTCGCTATGGCGCCGCTCGTTGTATACCTCCGTGTCCGCCCGGGCGTGAAACACCTCCATCAACATGGTCGTTCCCGAGCGCTGCTTGCCGAAAACGAAGACTGGAACGGAATTGCCGGGACGCGCGAACATTCGGCGCGCACGCTTCCGCAAGGTGGAGGCTCCCCGCCCGACTCGTCTCCTGAGTCGCGGTATCTCAGTTCCCATCAAGCGTCGGCCTCCCAGAATCTTCCCATGAACAGATCCTGCTCTCTCGACCCGAAGCGGCCACATCCAGCAGAGGGGCAGAATGTCATCTCACCAACGAGAATACCTTCCGGAACTGCATACATATCCACGCGCACAAAGTGGAAACCCTTTCCGAGTGTTTCCGCAATCTCTATCATTTCACCGAGCGCAGGCGGCTTCTTTGGTGGCTGCTCTGGTCGTGGGATCTTATGCTCCACCGGCAATGGTTCCCAGTTTCTGTCGAAAAAGGCCCGCCGATGATTGTGCGGCTGTCCCACTTCTACCTGTAGGATCTTGACTCTGCCGTCGAAGACGTGAGCCCGGTAATCGTCGGGCCCGCCGACCTCCGTGCCCAGGTATTCTTCCGCGTAGAAGCGTGGTTTCATGTACCGATACACCCATTCGCGTCGGTGCCAGTAAAAGTTCAGCTCATTCCACGACATCAGAATCTCGCGTAATCGGTCGTCAGACAGCGTTTCGTTTCGGACGATGTGATAGAACCCGCTGCCGTGTGACGCCTTCACGACGAACGAAGGGGGAAAGCCTTTGCAGCTCGCCGTCGCGATATCGCCCCATCGCGCGATGATAGCGGCTGAGTGCCCGGGACCGATGCGACTCCTCACGTAGTCGCGCAGAAGATACTTGTCAGCAACAAAGGCCATGGCGGCATCGCGAACGGTCAAGCTATAGCGTATAGCGTGCTCATTGAAAGTCTGCGGCCGTGCCAGACTGGGCCAATACCCACACTTGCGTCGGACCAGGAGCCGGCAGAACAGCGACGACGGAACCGGACGCAGCAGCCCCTGGTAGTAGGCACGCCGAAGCCGCGCTCTGGACACCGGGTCGAGACCCGGACGTAGCTTCCGTAGGGTCACGCGATCGTCCTTCACAGATGCGGGCTCGCTGAGCCGAGTCATCCCGCGCCGTTGCAAGGCGGGGCGTGGTCGAACCCGCTTGGTTAGCTTACCGCGACCAGGATCGCGGAGGAAGCTCCCTCCCGCGCCGGACCAACCAGCGCCGGAGGGCGGGTTTGGATCGCCCGGGGCGTTGCCTGGCGCAAGCCCACAGCGCGCGTGGAACACAGAGTCGCGTCCGTGTCCGTAGCGTTGATCAGTCGGTTCCCGGAATCAGATTGCGTGCTCGCCTAACGCGCGCATTGCAGAGACCGACTCCCACTCTCGACTTCGGCCGCCATGCAGTGCAGCCACTCCTCGACGTCCGTGTAACCATCGCCATCGGTGTCTGCCGTCAGACTCGACGGCGGTCGCAGCGGCCGATGCGTCGCTCGCGCAGACGGCAGAGCGGCCACCTGCGATGGTCTCTCGAGCAGGCGGCCTGTCCCCCGCCTGACATCGTTCACCACGCGCCGGTCGACGGCGTCGCGGTCGCGGGGGCGAGCCCCGGCGCTCGCCAGGACGTGCCCATAGGCGCGGACTGCCGGCAGGACTGTGAGCGGCGCCACGTCGACCGGCCGAGCGTCGGCCCGGATGTGCCGCCCAACGCGGTTGTCCACCACGGACCATGGGTCCTCGTTGCCGAAGGGGCCGATGTTGTCGTCCACGAACAGACGAGAGTCCCGGTGCCCATTCTGCGCCAGGACCATTTGGCGACTCCGTCGCGAGTCTTGACCCGGGATGTACACATTGCCGACCACGGAGAGCAGAGTTGGGGCTGCGGGGGGCGGTGCGCCCGTCGTGATAGCGGCGTTGCCGACGTTATAGATGACGTTGTTCACGACGAGACCAGAGTTGTCTTTCGTGAACTTGGGATTTCGATCTCCGTTGTGGGCGAAGAGATTACGCAGTACACTGACACGCCGCTGGCCGTAACCGACAATCATGCCGAAGGAGATCATCTTGTCCCGGTTGTATGCGATCGCTTCGGAGATTATGCTGTTACGGATGGTTATGTCGTAAACATTGGAGTACCAGAGGCTCACATTCTCGTCGAACGCCCAACTGATGGAGCAGTGATCGATATAGATGTTGTACGTGTGCGGCTCCCCGCGGTCGTTGGTCCGCACGCCCAGACCGTCGCGAACCTTGGGCGGGGTGCTGGTGCTCGAGGTGCCCGCGCCGACGCGGATACGCATGTGCTGCATCAGGACGTCATGCGTCTCGAAGCGCAGCACGTCACCGGCCAACGTGATGCCCGGGCTCGGAGCGGTCTGACCAGCGATGGTGAGGAACGGCTCTCGAACCCTGATCTGGCTCTTCAGGCGTATGATGCCTCCGACCTCGAATACGACCGTGCGGGGACCCGACGCGGTGACCGCCGCGCGGAAGCTGCCCGGTCCCGAGTCCGCGAGGTTCGTCACCCGCAGGACCTGACCGCCACGACCCGCCCGCGTGGTGCTACCGAACCCCTCCGCACCCGGAAACACCGAAAGCTCGCCGCGGTAGTCCCGATGGGCATCGGCCAGCGGCGGCGTGGAGCGCTCACTTGTGCCCTCATCCGGCGGGTTGTTCGCCGGCGGCGTGCTGCCGGGGGGCGTGATACCGGGGGGTGTGCCCCTGGGCAGGTCAATGCTCCGCGCGACACGCACCGGTCCGGCGGCTCGCTGCGTGGCCTGTGGTGTCACCTCGTGCCGCCGAGTGTCACGTGCCCCGGGGCTCTCCATCGGAGTTGCAGCTATCAGTAACAGCGATAGGCAGATCGGCCAGTGGGTTCTCATCGCGTGGGCCCTCCTTTCGACCGGGCTGTGACTGCGTCACCAGAGCATCTCCGGCGACGCGCGACAATGAGATCCCTCCCATCAAAAAGATGGCACGCGCTTGCGTGCCCACAGTCGTATCCCGTAAGTGGGTTCGGAGCGGCGTTTTGCAACACCTGCCGCCAGACCGGCTTGCTACTCGGAGGTGGGTGCGCCCGTCTCTTCCCGGATCGCCAATGCCTCGAGATGGTCCCTTACCGCTGGAGCGCGGCGAGCTCGCGGCAGATCAGCTTCACCCATCGATCCATCATGCGATCAACCGTGAAGTGCTCCATGACGCGTCTTCTGGCGGCACGTCCCAGCTCCGAGCGTCGACCGTCGTCGCGAAGGAGGAGCTCGAGACGCGCCGCCATTGCGGGGGGGTCCCCGGCGTCGACCAGAAAGCCGTCGACGCCGTCCCGGATGACCTCCACGACGCCGTCGACCGCCGTCGCGACCACGGCGCGCTCACCGCACATGGCCTCGAGGAGTGTCAGTGGCAGCCCCTCCCACCAGGAGGTCGCCACATAGACGTCCAGGGCCGAGAGCATCCTGGCCGCGTCCTCCTGCCAACCCGCCAGGATCAGCCGATCGCCGAGTCCGAGCTTGTTGGCCAGTGCTCGAACAGTGCTCGCCAGCGATCCCTCTCCGGCCATGAAGAACTGCGCCTCGGGTACGGAGCGGGTTACGAGCTCCGCTGCCCGTATGAAGTCGAGGGGCGCCTTCTGCGGATTGAGCCGGCCGGCCCATCCGACCACCGGACGGCGGGGATCGAGGCCCAGCGCCATGCGTGCCGACGACTGGTCCCGGGGTATAGCCAGTGCCGAAGGATCGATACCCGTGTGGAGGACGGTTACGGCGGAGGCAGGCGCGATGCCGTGCTTCTCGATCTCATCTCGCATCGCGTGGCTGATTGCCACGATGTGTCCGCCCATCCGGCGGCCAATGCGCTCGAGCGAACGATAGAAGATCGCCCGACGCCCCTGAACGCGCTCGAGGAAGGGCATGGAATGCAACACGTAGAGCACCCGCGCGCCGGTCACGCGCCCGGCCAGGCGACCGAGGAAACCGGCCTTGGCGCCGTGGGCGATAACGAGGTCGACCGGATTCCGGCGAAGGTGGCGGACGAGCCGGATCGCCAGCTTCAAGTCGGAGAACGGCGCGATCGTGTACCTCGCCATGTCCATGCTCGTGGCCGGGATCTCTCGCTTCGCGAACGCCCGCGCGTAGGCCCCACTGCCCTCGGAGAGACACACGACGCTGACGCTGTACCCCCGATCCTGCAACTGCTCGAGCAGCGTGCGGTTGTAGGTCGCCAAACCGCCGGTCGACTTGGTGACGCCCAAGATGCGAATGGGCCCCCCTGAGCGGCTGGATGGCTCCTGCGTCACGGCGTCAGCCCATGAGCCCACTGTAGAGGTCGAGGATGCGTCGGTGCATCGTCTGCGCACTGTAGCGCTGCCTCACCACTTGACGGGCCTGTGTTCCCAGCCGCCGCGCCAGGGTGGGGTCGCGCAGAACCCCGAGGAGGCCGCGGGCGAGCGCTTCCGGATCGCCGGGCGGAACGAGCACACCGCTCACACCGTCGCGCACCACTTCCGGAATGCCGCCGACGGTGGTGGCGACAACCGGCTTCTCCATCGCCATAGCTTCGAGCAGTGCCACCGGGAGCCCCTCCCACAGCGAGGGGAAGGTGATGGCATCGAGCGCCGAGAGGGTGGCCGGAACGTCGTGCACGACACCGGTAAAGACTACCCGACTATCGAGACCGAGCCGGCTGCGCTGCGCTTCGAGTTCGGAGCGCAGATGGCCGTCGCCGACGACGAGAAACCGCGCTTTGGGCAGCTCCCGGGTGACGTGAACCGCCGCCTCGAGGAGGACGGAATGGCCCTTCTGAGGTTCGAGGCGCCCAACCACCCCGATCATTGGAGCATCGGGTTCGAAACCCCAGGTCGCGGCCAGATTCGCCGGTGGTTGCCTGTGGGGATCGAAGCGCGTGAGGTCGATTCCGTTCTCGATGGTCACCAGCTTCTCGGGCTGATAGGCGCGGGTCTCGACCAGGTAGTCGTGTACCTCGCGCGACACGGCGATCACCCGTTGACAACGTGAGGTGAACAGGCGGTTGATGCGGGCGAGAGCCCCTCTGCGACGCCAGGGGTCGACGTTATGTGCCGTGGAGACCCGCACCGGGACACCGGCCAGCGCCGCCGCGAGCTGACCCGCCAGATCACTCTTCCATAGATGCGTATGCACGACTTGCGGGCGTTGGCGCCGGATAAGGCCAACCAGACGGAGTACGGCCCGCGGATCGGCGAGACCGCTACGGCTCACCCGGGAAGCCGGGACGTCTAGCGCCGCGACCTCGCCCTCCAGCGGCCCGGGTGAGAAATACGCCACGGCGAGCCGGTGACCCTGATCCCGGTAGCCCCGCAGCATGTCGAGCAGCAGCATCTCGGCGCCGCCGACCTTCAGGCTGTCGATCACATAGAGGATACGCATCCCGTCTCAGGCCGCCATTCCAGAGGCCCGGCGAATCCCGGCGCGGTTGCGATCGACGTGGGCGTCGACTAGGCGCACCACCTCGTTGTTGTTGAGGGTAGCGGAGGTCGGCATCGAGGTGTCAAGGAGCTGGAACGGGCGCTTGAGCGAGATCGAGGCCCCGATCATGGCTGGGGCCTCCGCATGCGGGCATCGAGCCCGATTGAGGTCGTGCGCTCCAGGAAGAGCAGGGCAGCGAGTGTCACCGGCGGATACAGGATGACCGGCAACGCCACGCGATCGTGCGACGCCACAACCAACACAACCGTGGCAATCGCGACGGCGACGAGTACGGTTGTGGCCGCCAGCCTCCGCGTCAAGAGCTGGGGCATCTGGCATTGGAGCCTATCAGGCGCCGGTAGAGCGCGATCAGCTCGGTGGCCGTTCGAGACAAAGGGTAGCAAGACTCTACACGGCGGCGGGCTCGCCGCCCGAGGGCCTCCCGTAGCTCCGCATCGTCGAACAGGGTGAGGATCGCCTGCTGCAAGTGATCGCGCTCGCCCGGAGGCACGAGCCAGCCATTGTTCCCATGCTCGATCAGCTCGCGCGCGCCGCCTACCGCCGTGGCGACGCACGGCAGACCCGTGGACATGGCCTCCAGCAGCGAGTTCGAGAGGCCTTCCGCCGCCGAGGGCAGAACGAAGAGGTCGGCGGCCTGCAGGTAGGGAGCCACGTCGAGAACCGGACCGGTGAAGCGGACACCTTCGCTGGACAAACTCTCGAGTGTTCCGCTCTCTACTCCCGCCCCCACCAGCAGGAGCAGTGCACCGCCGTGGCGGGCGCGTACCGCCGGCCAGATCGCGAGCAGGTCGCCGAGCCGCTTCTCCTGCGCCAGGCGCCCGGTGAAAACCGCGACCGGAGCCTGCGGGAGGTCGAGCGTCTCCCGACACCGCGTCCGCTCCGGGGCCGAGAAAGGCACGAAACGGGTAGTGTCGACGCCGTTCGGGATGGAAACGCGCCGCTCAGGTGAAATGCCGATCACCGCCAGCTCGTCGTCGATCTCCCGGCTGATGGAAATGAACGCATCCACACTCCGTCGTAGCCACGCCACCCGCCGGCGCCCGAGAGCGCGACGCTGGAGGCGCCGGAGGCTGCTGAGGCTGCCGCCCCTGGGAACCTTCACGACCACGGGCGTACCGAGGAGCCTTCGGGCGAGGAGAGCCGCAGTTGTCGGCGAGTAGACATCGTGGGCGTGAATGACATCAGGCTGCAACCGCGCCATCCGCCACACCGCCGCCAGGCTGAAAGCTGCGGAGCTGGCGGCCTTTGCTCCGGGCGCGCTGAGGCGATGGACGGCTACGCCCGCGATCGTTTCGCGAGCGGCTAGCCCGGGAAACCGCCGGGTGATCACGTGGACATCGACGCCCTGCGCCTGGAGCACCGGCGCCACCGCCGCGAGCTGTCGCTCGGCACCGCCAATCAGCGGGTAGTACCCGTGGATCACCATGGCGACGCGCATCGTCGCTTTGCGGTGGCGACGCCTCATGGCCCCTGGAGCGGCTTTCGGCTGGGTAGGTGGCTGCCCGTTGAGCGGCCGACCTGCGCGGCGAGCTGAAGCAGGCGCTCGGCCCAGCGGTCGACCCGATGGTTTCGGCGCACGTACTGCCGGGCGACCGTGCCCATGGCCGCTGCTTGCTCCCGGTTGTCGAGGAGACGCTTGAGGGCGGCGGCTAGCGCGTGCGGTTCGCGCGGTGGAACCAGGAGTCCGCTCCCGTCAACGACGATGGATCGAACGTCACCTACCCCGGTGGCCACGACGGGCAAGCCGGCCGCCATCGCCTCCAGGACGCTCATGGGCATTCCCTCCTGGTGCGAGGCATTGACGTAGAGGTCGGCTGCCGCGAGCAGACGCGGTACGTCACGGCACAGCCCGATCAAGTGGGCATGGCCCTGCAATCCGAGCCGCAAGATCTGGGCGCGGAGTTCTCCTTCCAGCGGCCCGGAACCGGCGATCACGAGCGCGGCTTCCGGTTGGGTTCGGCGCAGCTCTGCGAAGGCCGTGAGGAGATCCGCAAACCCTTTGACCGGCTTTAGCCTGCCGGTGGACACCAGCATGACCTGCTTCGTCCCGATCAGCTCGCGGCGTGCTGCCAGGCGATCGGCGCGCGGCAACGGAGGAATCTCCTTCACCGGATTCGGGATCACGACGCATGACGCGGGGGCGACCCGGTCGCGATGCGCCTCGGCAACCGCGGACCCCACCGCCACGCAGTGGGTCGTCGCCCGCCGCAGGGCCCAGGTCTCCAGGGTCTCGCGAGTCCGTAGAGTCGGGCGACTGATCGCGTGCAGCGTGGCGATGGTGGGTACACCGGCGATGCGGCCGGCGATGGGACCAAGGAGGTTGGCCGAGCTCAGGTGTGTGAACAGCACATTGAACCTCTCGCGGCGCAGGAAACGAACCAGCCGCCTAGCACGCAGCGGGTCGAGCAGGCTCCGGCCATGCAGCGCCACAACGCGTACTCCCAGGCTCTCGAGCTCCGCCGCGAGCTCACCGACTCGACTCGGATACAGGGTCGCGACAGTGAGCTCGACGTCACGATCCTGCACCGCCTGGGCGAACATCAACTGCAGGCTCTGGGCGCCGCCGACCGACAGCGAATCGATCAATTGTCCGATGCGCATCGGATCGGAAATCTACCACCGCTCGCCCCGGGCGCTACGAGTTGCGTGGGAGCAGTCCGACGTCGCCGGCGGCCGCACCCAGGGCCTCCCGCTCGTTCGCCGCCACGCGGGGCAGGGCCAGGGCGACTCCGACAAGCAGCCACAAGTACCTGGCATTGCTGGCATGGAGGAAGAGAGAACCGGCCAGGAATCCGACGAGGGCGAGGGCGACGGCGACCACCATTCCGCGGAGCTCCGTCAGCTGCGGGATACGCGCAGATCTGCTGGCACGGAGGATGCTGCTTAGCACAGCCCAGAGAACGCCACCGAACGCAAGCAGGCCGATGACGCCCGTCTCCGCGGCGATCTCCAAGTACAAACTATGGGGCGAGCGATTCTCCGGACGGGGGTCGAGCAGGAGCTGCTGCGAGTAGTCCTGGTAGCGTGTTGGATAGTTTCCCAGCCCGATGCCGATCCAGGGATGCTCGAGGAACATCCGAACGGCGGCCAGATTCTCGGAGAGCCGTCCCCGCAATGACGAATCCGACAAACCGACATGGCTGCCCGTCCCCCCGAGGGCACCGATGAGGGTCTGCATCCTCACGACGTAACTCGACGGCACGAACGGCAGCAGCAGCGCGGCCAGTACGACGGCCGCAAGCAGGTGGCGCGGACGCGGCCGACGGAAGAACCAAAGGAGCACGAGGACGGCGAGCAAAGCCAAGAACGCGCCACGTGAGTACGTGAACACGATGGACAGGGAGCACGCCACCAGTACCCACAAGGCGAGGGTGCGCGATGCGAGGCTCCTCTTGGCGGCGAGGCGATCAAAGGCGATGGGGACGAGAGCCACCAGGATCAAACCGTAGTAGTTGGGGTTGCCGACCGGCCCGGCTACGCGGTATACGGTCTGCGCGGGCGCGGAGTACGGTATGGGTGCGTTGGCAAAGCCCCAGTAGTCGGACCCGAAGTTCCCCGTCAAGTGCTGGTGCACGCTGATCGTCCCCATGATGAGCCCGGCTGCGAGCAGCGCCCAGAGCACCCGTCGCAGCGTCACTCCACGCCGCAGCAAGATCCCCACGAGAACGGCGATGATTCCGTCCTTGGCGAGACTCGCAAGACTTGCGAGCGTGATGCTCGGGTACTCGGCTGCCAGCAGTGACAGCGCTCCAGCAACGCCATACGCTGTGAGCAGCAGAGCCGGCTGGAGCCAGCCCGTAGGACGTTCTCGCCACACGAACCAGCGCGCGAGCACAACGAGGGCCAAGAACGGAATCAGGAGGTCCATCAGCGAGGGCCCCGGAAGCCGATCGGCCAGCACGCCGGACAGATTGAGGTAGGCCGCGAAGGCAAGTGCCAGCAGGCCGAGCTCGGGAATCGCCGCGATCGCGGCGGCACCCAGCAGGCCGATGACGGCGACGAGAGCGAGTTTGGGGGTGGCGATGCGGGTGGCGAGCAGGCCGACCGTCAGGCCGGCGCCCGTGGCAGCCGCCAGCCAGCCGGCCCGGGCCCAGCCCTTGAGCGGCGCGACGGCCGATCCGGTCAATACCCGCCCTTGCGGCGCACGACGACGCCGATGGTGCGCAGCAGGATCTTCAGGTCGAGCAGCAGAGACTGCCGCCGGATGTAGTCGATGTCCTGTCGTGTCCGGTGTTCGAAGTCAGCGGAGCCCCTACCGTCCACCTGCCACAAACCCGTGAGCCCGGGAGGCGCCTCCAGCCGTGCCATCTGCCAGTGGGCGTAGGTCGTCACCGAGAACGATGTGGGGCGTGGCCCGACGAAACTCATCTCGCCTCTCAGGACGTTCAGGAGCTGGGGGAGCTCGTCGAAGCTGGTCCGACGCAAGAATCGGCCCAGTCGGGTCACCCGGGGATCGTCCGTGACTTTGAAGTCGGGCCACGGTAGCTCGCTCAACCGACGCACGCCTTCCTTGAGCTTGTCGGCGCCCGGGTACATCGTCCGAAACTTGATCATAGGGAAGCTGCGGCCGCCCTGTCCGGTACGCCTTTGCGCGAAGAAGACCGGCGCCTCGGGAGCGCTGATCTTGATCGCGATCGCGATGAGGAGCAGAGCCGGCAGCCACACCGGCGCCGCCAACGAGACGGCCAGGACATCGAACAGTCTCTTGACGTGCCATCGGCGCGTGGATTGCCGCGCGGGGCGCCGCAAGCTGGGGGGCTCCCACAGGATCACCCTCGGCGACGGCCTGTTCTGGCTGTTCTGGAGACGTTGGAGCAGGACCTGGCTCATGCCGACCTCGTCGTTACTGCAGATTCACTTTTCTCGCCCTCGAGCGCGGACTCGTCCCACTCCGAGAACTCGAGGGCCAGTTGCGCGGTATCGCGAGGATCGCCCGAGTGCCGCAGCTCCGACTCGGCGCGCTCGAGCAGCTCCCGCAAGCTGGAGGCGTCACCTGGGAAAGTCGACACTCCGAGGTGCATCTCCAGCTTCAGCTCCCGCAAGGCATGATCGATCTTGCGCGCGACGCGCAGTGCGCCGACCCTACCGGTCTCCGGGCAGAGCACGACGAGCTGGCGTGGCTCCGATCCCTTGATCGTCAGGTCGCTGCGCCGCGTCACTCCCGCGACCTCCATCGCCACCAGACCCAGCGCCGAGGCCTCTATCGCGGAGTCGGCGGCTTCCCAGCCGGCTTCGTCCAGCAAGTGAGCGAGGGAGCGCCGGTCGATCTCGATGGCGATGCAGCTCAACGGGCGCTGGTGCCGCGACGCGAGCAGGAACATCTTCAGGGCGAGGTCGAAGTGCACCTCGTCGGGTGAGAGGAGGGCGCTGTCCTCCTGCACCGCCAGCTTGGCGACGCTCAGCTCGTAACTGTGCTCGAGGCGCACCGCGTAGCGGATCACCTGGGCAAGGCCCAGCAACATCAGGAGGGCGGCAAGGAGGATCCAAACGAGGCTCAGGCCGAAGACCAGACGCACCGCGCCGATCCTCGGGAGCGCGGCGACGACGAGCAACGCCAGGCCGCCTCCCCAGGCGACTACCGCCCAGTGGAGCGCACCGAGCCGCGGCACCCGTCGAACCGGGCCTACACCCGCCATGGTGACCGGATATCCCGACTCTGCCAACTTCCCCGAACCCCCCCCGGATGGCGTCGATGCGCCAATTGCCGCACGCGGCCTTTTCGAAGACAAGGCCTGACTTACGTGACGATGGATCAGCCTAACCAGTGGCACGAGCCCTGTCAAGAACCTTTACGCAAGTCGAGGTGCTGGGGTTATCGGAGGTCGCGTAGCAGAGCCCAGCATGCGCGCCCAGCGGCGGGTCGCAGCGTCACTCCACGCCATGCTCCACGAGCCGGCGTACCCTGCCGAACGTGCGATTGACGGTGGTGCCGACGGCGCTCGGCCGACAGCCGAGCCGGCGCGCCATCTCGCCGTAGGAATATCCGCGCAGCTTGAACATCAGGATCCGCCGGTCGCGGGCGGGCAGACGGCTCAGCACCTGGCGGAACAGGACGAGCTGATCTGTCGTGGCGGCGGATCGCGGACTTTCGGCGCGCGGGATGCCATCGACGCTCTCGTGGGCGTGGAGATCGCGGTGACGCAGCGAAACGAGCCGGCGCACAACGGTGCGCAACCAGGCGTAGGGCGCCTCGACTTCGTCGGCGACGAGGAAGGTCATCATCGCGTCCTGCGCCACGTCCTCGGCCGCCTGCATGGCGCCGAAGTGACGGGCCAGGCGAACGCAGTACTCGCGCAGCTCGGCGAGCAACTCGCCGGAGACGGCGGGCGCCGTCTCTGTGGCACCGTTGCTGATCGCCCTCACCGGTTCGCTCACGGCCTAGACACCTCCGGCTCCTCGTCCCGCGCCGGCTCCCAGGCGGCGAGGAGCTGGCCGATCCCGTAGTGCCCCCGGGCGCAGGCGATCTGCGCCGCGGTCCAGCCTTCGGCGTCGGTCAGCGTCGGATCGGCGCCAAGCCGCAGCAGCGCGACGACCAGGTCCACGCGCCCCCACAGCGCCGCCTTCATCAAGGCGGTGCTGCCGTCCGCCGCCTGCCGGTTCACCTCCGCCCCCGCCGCCACCAGGGCGTGGACGATGGCGACATCCGTGCCCAGGGCGGCGACCATGAGCGGTGTCGTCCCTTGCGGGTTCATGCGGTCCGGATTCGCCCCGCCGGCGAGCAGACGGGCGGTCCACGCCACGTCTCCCCGCTCGACCGCCTGGAAGAGTGCGAGCGGACGTTCTGGTATCTCGGCGTTCATACGCGAGCACCGCCATCGTCTGCGTACAAAGGCACCGCTGATGCCAGCCTGCCCGCGGACGCTCTAAATTGTTGTTGAGACGTGAGTTACGGGGATCCCGGCTAACGACTCGAGAACCGAACCTCGCACACAAGATGTACCAAAGCGTCCCAGGAGGTGCGCAAAGCTGTTCCAGGTGTGAGGCAACCGAGCTCCTACACGGCGTGTACCAAAGTGTCCCAGGGGGGTGCGCCAAACCCGTTACAGGTGTACCATTGGCGGGCATCCATGGTTCCATCACCTGGATTCCTGGCCCTGTACTTGGGGCTGCTCATCCTCCTCACGGTGGCCGCGTACCAGCTCGGGCAGCGCCGGCTGACGCGCCGTGCCGAGAAGCTGGAGTCCGCGGTGGCGGCACGCACGCGGCAGCTCGTGGCGCAGCGTGACGAGCTCGCGCACAGACAGCGGGGGTTCGAGCGCGCCCATCGGGACCTGCTGGCCATCCTCGACCAGATCCGGGTCGGCGTGTGCCTGATCGATGGCAGCGGCAGGATCGAGTTCCTGAACGACGCCGCCGAACGTGTGCTCGGCAACACGACTCAGCAGGCACGGGGCAAGCGCTGGCAGGAGCTGCTGCCGCTTTCTGCCGAAGATACGCATCGTGCCGAGGAGCTCCTGGAAAGTCCCGTCGAGCTGCGCCGGCGCCTGCCCGCACGCCTCGACACCACAGACGGGCGCCGCTACTGGATCGAGCTCGACATCCGCGACGACCCGCGCAATGCGAGCCGCCACATCCTCTACCTGCACGACGTGACTGAGCTCTATGACCTCCAGGGGTTGGTCGGCGGCGCGGCACAGTTCCAGGGCATGATCGGCGAGACGGCGGTGATGCGCGCGGTCTTCCGCCAGCTCCGCGACGTGGCGGCGGTCGACTCGATGGTGATCCTCGAAGGGGAGACCGGCACCGGCAAGGAGCTGGCGGCGCGCGCCATCCACGACCTGAGCCGCCGCAAGGGGCGGCCATACGTGGCGGTCAACTGCGCCGGTCTGACCGAATCGCTGCTCTCGAGCCAGCTCTTCGGCCATCGCCGCGGGTCGTTCACCGGCGCCGTCGCCGACCAGATCGGGCTGTTCGAGGCGGCGGCCGGCGGCACTCTCCTGCTCGATGAGATCGGGGACATTCCACCCAGCGTCCAGGCCAGCCTGCTGCGGGTGCTCGAGGTCGGCGAGATCACGCGGGTGGGTGAATCCCGGCCGCGCAAGATCGACGTGCGCGTCATCGCCGCCACTCACCGCGATCTGGATGCCGAGGTCATCGCGGGGAGGTTTCGGCAGGATCTGTACTACCGGCTGCGGGTGGCCCGTATCCGCATCCCGCCGCTGCGCGAGCGGCGCGACGACATCCCGCTGCTCGTCGCCTGGTTCCTTGCCCAAGCCCGCGCCACCGGCACCGCGCGGGTGTTCGAGGTCACCCGCGAGGCCATGAACCTGCTGCTCACCCATCCCTGGGAAGGCAACGCCCGCGAGCTTCGCGGCGTCATCGAGAGCGCCATGCTGGGCGCCGACGGTCCGCTGATCGAGGTCACCGACCTGCCCGGGGAGTTCCTCGGCTCCTCCGCCCGGCGCCCTTCCCTGGCGGCGCTGCCCGACGAGGCCCTGGACGCTCGCAAGCATCACCACGTCCGCCTCGCGCTCGAGCGCACGCGGGGCAACCGAGCCGCCGCCGCGCGGCTGCTCGGCATCAGCCGCAACACGCTCTACCGGCGGCTGCGCGAGTTCGACCTCGAGCCCTGATGTGTGGCATCTGCGGCGTGGTGGGAGGAGACCGGTGGCGCGAGGTCCGCCAGGTGGAGACAATGACTCGCGCCCTGGCGCACCGGGGTCCCGATGATCACGGCATCCAGACTTGCGATCGGGCGGTGCTCGGCAACCGCCGGCTGGCGATCCTCGACCCGAGCCCGGCAGGCCACCAGCCGCTGGGGATTCCGAACGCACGAGTCTGGATCACCCACAACGGAGAGATCTACAACTACCGCGAGTTGCGCCGCGAGCTCGAGGAGGACGGCCACCGGTTCGAGAGCGGCACCGACACCGAGGTCATCCTGGCGCTCTACCTGCGCCACGGCACCGCGTTGCTCAATCGGTTGCGCGGGATGTTCGCCTTCGCGATCTGGGATGGGACTCGAGGACGGCTGCTGGCGGCCAGGGACCCCTTCGGGCAGAAGCCGTTCTACTTCACGGTCACGGATGGCAAGCTTTTGTTCGCCTCCGAGATCAAGGCCCTCCTGGCGCATGCAGACGTCCGCGTGGAGCCCGAGCCGGCCGCCGTGAGCTACTACCTGTCGCTGCGTCTGATCCCGCCGCCGCTCACCATGTTCCGCGGCATCCGCAAGCTCGCCGCCGGTCACTGGTTGATCTGGGACGGCGGGCCGGAACCGGTGATCGGACGCTACTGGAAGCCCCGAGTCGGCGCCTTCCCGGAACGCTCCGACGGCGAGTGGATCGAGGGACTTCTGCCCCGGATCGAACGCGCGGTGGATGCCCACCGCGTGAGCGACGTCCCCGTCGGCGCGTTCCTCTCCGGAGGGCTCGACTCGAGCGTCGTCGTCGCGGCGCTCGCACGGCAGGGCGCGGACCCTCTCCAGACCTTCGCGGTGGGCAGTGACGTCCCCGCATTCGACGAGCGGCCGTACGCCCGGGCGATGGCGCGGCAGTGCCACACGCTGCACCGTGAGGTGGTCGCCTCCGCGTCGCTGCTCGGGAGGATTCCCGGTCTGGTGGCGGCACTGGACGAGCCCTCGGACCCGATCGCCGCGTGCTTCTACGAGGCGGCCCGCCTCGCCGGAAGCCACGTGAAGGTCGTGCTCGGCGGCGACGGCGGAGACGAGATCTTCGGCGGGTTCGACCGCTACGCGGCTTTCGATCGGGCGGACCAGTACGCACAGCTTCCACGCTGGCTCAGGGAGGAGGTCATCCGGCCGATCGTGCGGCTGGCGCCCGAGTCCTTCGGGTACAAGGCGCTGACCCAGCGGGCGCGCTGGCTGGACTCCGTCAGCTCGGAACGAGGCGGACGCATGTACGCCCGCATGACGAGTCACACGCGCTTCACGCCGGAGCTCAGCCGCACGCTCTACGGAGCGGAGCTGTCTGCCTCGCTCGCCGGCCACGACGCCCTCGCCGCAATCGTGGCCCCCTTCGAGGAGCTCTCCGGAGCAGACAGCCTCGACCGGATGATCTATGCCGACTTGATGACGCGCCTGCCGGAGCACACCCTGATGCTCGCCGACCACTTGGGCATGGCGCACGGCCTCGAGGTGCGCTCCCCGCTGCTCGACGTGGAGCTGGCGGAGTACTGTCTGTCGATGCCCCGGCGACTGCGGGTGCGAAACGGCCTTACCAAGGTCGCCCTCCGGCGTGCCGCCGAGCCGTGGCTCCCCCCGGCGTTGCTGCGTCGCCGCAAGCAGGGCTTCATGTTTCCCGTGGCCCGATGGTTGGAGGAAAGAGCGCTTGCCGAGGTCAGAGACCGCCTCCTCCATGGCCCCCTGGTCAGGGAGGGCTGGATCCGGCGCCAGGCGATCGAGGCCCTGGTCGACGAGCACGCCCGCCGACGCGCCGACCATCACGTGCGGATCTGGCAGCTCGCGAGCCTCGATGCCTGGCACCGCCTCTACCTCGGCGGCGTCGCGGCGGAGGTGCAAGAAGAGGAGTTGCGTGCCGCCGGCAGCCCGGTCCCGCAGGGCCTCCCAGAGGCGGTGTTGGGCGCGACGCGGTGAAGATCTGAGCCGAAGATGCCGCAGGCACGTGCCCCACGACGGATCCGCATCGGAGCCCCGATGCTCCTCGTGGGCCTGTCCACCCTCGCGGCACTCGGGATCGCGGAGATCGGCCTTCGCATCCTGCGGCCGCAGGTCTTTCCGACCATTCCCCGCGGCATGTTCACCGAGAACGAGGACGGTTTCGTCGTCCTCACCCCCGGGTTCGCGGGGACCATCTCCCGCGCGGAGTTCCACGCCCCGTTCCGGATCAGCGATCTCGGCGTCCGCGGCCCAGGTCCCGCGCCGCGGCGGCAGAACACTTTTCAGATCCTGGCGCTGGGGGACTCCCAGACCTTCGGGTTCGGCGTGCTGGATCACCAGACCTATTGTGTGCGGCTTCAGGAGATCCTGGCGGCCCGGCACCCGCAGCTCGACATCGCGGTGGTGAACGCTGGCGTTCCGGGATACGGCACCGTGGACGAGCTGATCTGGCTGCGCCGGCGCCGCCGCGAAGTCGCACCGGACCTGATCCTCGCGCAGTTCCTGTCGGTCAACGACTTCGAGATCAACCGCGACTCGCCGCACGCCGCCGCCCTGCTGGGCGAGGCCGCGGCAGGGGCGGCGCCTCCGCCACCGGGAACGCCGGCACCGGCCCGGGAGAGTCTCAGCGGCCGCCTGATCGACGCGATCCACGCCTTGAAGCGCCGCTCCCACGTCACCACCTTGATCGCCGAGGTGGGCTCGTACTGGGGGATGCGGCTCGGCCTCCTGGGCGGCCTCGCCGCCATGTGGGGAGAAGACTTCACGCCCGCGGACGCGGACCGCACCCGCCGCCTGCTCGTCCTGCTCGCCCGCGAGGCCCAGCAGATGGGGGTCCCTATAGTCCTCCTGTACACGACCGGTAAAGCCCAGATCATTTCGGAGGACGCCGCCGACCTGCCCTCCGCCGCGGTCATGGCGGCAGCGGCGACCGAGGCCGGCGTGCCGTGGATCGACATGACTCGGGAGCTGCGTCTGCGACCCGATCGGCAGCAGCTTCACTTCATGCGTGACGGGCACTGGACGGCGGCCGGTCACCAGGCCGTGGCCGAGGTGCTGGCCGAGCGCCTTGCCGAGCTGGGCCTGCTGCCGCCAGCTAGTCGTCGCGGAGCCGGAGGGCGGGGCCGCCCACTCGACGGCGGACGAATCTCGACAGTCTGGCCACCCTGGGATGCCGGAGCAACCACTGGGCCTGGCGGAGCGCCTTCCACACCCCCTGATCCTGAACCTTCTGGTCCCGCAAATAACTCTCGAGCCAGCTCAGAAAGTAGCGGCGCGTCTCACCGCTGAGGCCGCGCTGCTCGTCGACCGCGCAGCTCGCGTCCGGGTGTTGCCGGTATCGATCCCAGCAAGCATCGACGGCGATGACCGCCTCGTTGAGCAAGAGCTTGGAGTAGAACACCTGATCCTCGTAGACCATGTAGGCACCCCGGAACTGCGCTTCGAACCCACCGACACGCTCGATCGCGGCACGCCGGACCATGATGCCGGTGGGACACGGGACCGCCGCCGACCCCAGAAGGAATCGCGGCAGCAGCGTCGGTGGCTGGATCACCCGGCCGGCCGGCACTCCCAGAGCCGGCAGATGATCCGTGGGGTTACGTCCGCCCTGCGAGACATTCCAGGAGTGCCAGTACAGGTCCCTGCCGTACACCATGGCCGCATCCGGATGGGCATCCAGCACCTCGACCTGCTCCGCCAGCTTCCGCGGCAGCCAGACGTCGTCGGCGTCGACGAAAGCGACATACTCCCCGCTTGCCTCGCTGATCCCCAGGTTGCGCGTCGCGCTCATCCCCAGGTTCCGGTGTCCTTCGTGCTCGAGATACGAGATCTTCGACCCCCACCGTTGCGCGCACTCCCGCGCCAGCTCCGTGCTTCCGTCGGTCGAGCCGTCGTCCACCAGCAGCAGCTCCCAGTCGTCGTAGGTCTGGCCGAGGACGCTGTCGATCGCCTCGCGCAGGTACCTCTCGCCGTTCAGAAAGATCAGGACGACCGAGACCCGCGGCGGCGACGGCTGGCTGATGCCTTGCGCTTGCATCTCTCTTGACGTCCTCTCCGTCCTGAAGGGCGGAGATTCCTAACGCGCCGCATGCGCAGCGCCTCGGAGGGTTCCTGCTTCGCCGAGGGCCGCCAGAGCCGGCGACGCCGGTCCCGGTCTTACGCCCTCTCCACAGGCGTTTTGCCTCTCCGCCCGTCCGGCGGCGAGGATGTTTCGCGCGGCGTTCACGTCCCGGTCGTGCGTGACGCCGCAGGCGCACGTCCAGGTGCGGACGTACAGCGGCTTCGCTCCGTCGATCCGGCCGCAGGCCGAGCACGTCTGCGACGACGGATAGAAGCGGTTGACCTTCCCGAAGTGCCGGCCATACCGGCCGGCTTTCTCCTCGAGCAAGCGGAGAAACTGGGACCATCCGGCGTCGTGTACAGACTTCGCCAGCCGCGTACGCGCCAAGGCCTTCACACACAAGTTCTCGACGTACACCGCTTGGTTCTCGCGGATCAACTGCGTGGAGAGCTTGTGCGCGAAGTCCCGGCGTGCGTCTGCCACGCGGACATGTGCGAGGGCGAGCTTTGCCCGAGCCTTCTGCCGGTTGTTCGATCCCTTTTGCTTACGCGACAACGACTGTTGCGCCTTGCGGAGCTTGCGCTCCGCCTGACGCAGCAGCCTGGGATTCTCGATCATCGTGCCGTCCGACAGAACGGCGAAGGAGGAAAGCCCCAGGTCGACCCCGACCTCCTCGTGCCGCTTCGGCAGAGGCGCGGTCTCGACCTCGACGACGAAGGAGGCGAAGTACCGCCCTGCGGCATCCAGGATGACCGAGACCGACGAAGGCTCGCGCGGCAGCTTGCGCGACCAGCGCACCGGCACTTCGCCGATCTTGGCGAGATAGAGCTTGCCGCTGGGCCGCAGTGAGAAGCCGCCGCGCCTGAACCGGATCGCCTGCCGATGATCCTTGCGGGACCGCAAGCGCGGCGGCGCGACTTGTGCGCCTTTGCGCCTGCCGGAAAGCGAGTCGAAGAAGTTGCCGTACGCCTGGTCCAAGTCGCGCAGCGCCTGTTGGAGGATGATATTGGAGACTTCGGCGAGCCAAGCGCGCTCCGGAGTCTTCTTCGCTTCGGTGATGAGCCGCTTGCCGAGATGTCCCGAGGACGGGTACGGCTGCCCGGCGGCGTGCGCCTCGCGCCGCGCTGCCAGGGCATCGTTGAAGACCACGCGAGCGCAGCCGAACGCTCGGGCCAGAGATCGCCTCTGGCCCGGCGTCGGGTACAGGCGGAAGTTGTACCGGAGCTGCATGGTCGCCTAGTATACACTTGGTCCATGGATGTTGTCGAAGGTTATCGCCGCGGCAGAAACGTCGTATCCGCAATGCACGTGCACTTGGTCTTTGTGACCAAGTACCGGCGAGGCGTACTCACCGCGGCCATGCTCGACTACCTTGTCGAGGTGTTTCGCAGCGTCTGTGAGGACTTCGGCGCCGTCCTGGTGGAGTGCAACGGCGAGGACGACCACGTGCACCTGCTTATCGAGTACCCCCCCAAGATCGCGGTCTCCACCCTCGTGAACTCGCTCAAGGGCGTCTCCTCCCGGATGCTGCGGAAGCGCTACCGCGTGCGGACACACCGGGAGCACCTATGGTCGCCGTCGTACTTCGCCGCCTCTTGTGGCGGTGCTCCGCTAAGCATCATCCGGCAATACGTG
>JBOGJI010000244.1:0-4031 GCA_050747865.1 Thermoanaerobaculia bacterium | reverse complement strand
GCCTTCGGCCGCGCGATCGTCCCCGCGGTCCCCGGTCGCGAAGGCGCGGCGGGCTGCTTCGCCGCGGCCGGTGCCGCGGCTGGCCTCGGGCGGACAGGGGCCGCGGAAGCCGGGGGCCGTGACGACCCCGTCGATGGCTTCGGCGCCGCCGGCGTCCGAGGCGTCTCGCGTCGTGCGGGTGCTACAGGTTTCCTGGGCGGTGTAGACGCCATGGATCTCCTCCGGAAGTAAGGGAAAGAACCGGTCTGCCGGCGCGGAGAATAGCACGACGGCAAGCCGGGCGCGCCACCTCTCCCAGGATCAAGCCCAGCGATCTCTTCGACTTCACGTACAATGAGCTCAGTCCGACTCCCGACCATCAGCAGGCGTCTCTCGCCAGGGAGGAGACATGGCCAAGGCACCGCCCGACAGCCCCCTCGACCGCCGGGGCACGAGCACGCAGCTCAAGTCCGAACGCATCGGATCCCGACTCACCGCCGTCCAGATCGGCGAGCACCTGAGCGCTCTCACCGCCTGGCGAGCGGTGGACCGCAGGACGGCCATCCGGCGCAGCTTCGAGTTCCCGACCTTCCGCGCCGCCGTCGCCTTCGTCGCTTATGTCGCCGAGCTCGCCGAGGCCGCCGATCACCACCCCGACATCGAGATCCGCTACAACCGGGTCACGCTCACCCTCTCCACCCACTCCGCCGGCGGCCTCACCGACAAGGACTTCACCCTCGCCGCCAGGATCCACACGTGAAATAGGCCACGCCACGTGTCGCCGCCGACGACATGAGCTGAGAACGTGTCTCAGAAAGCGAGTTTCGACGACACAACGAGCCCGGCACGGCGCCTGGACCCGCGGGGATCGATGGGAAAGGAGGTAACGAACTCTGAAATCAGGCAAGATGAGCCACCCATTACCTCCAATCTGAGCGATCACCATGCATTCCCTGACCTCCGCGTTTCTGACCCGACTGCGGTTCAGCGCCACCGACGCCTCCACACGCCGCCGCGTCGGCGAATATCGTGGACGCCAGAAGCTGTGCGAGTATCAGGGACCGGAACGCTAAGAATCTGCCGCCGAACACACGTCGCTGCTGTTCTTCAACTATTTCGGCCGACTCTCGGAGCGGTTCGTTCGACTACAGTGTGAGCGACGGCGGTGGTGTGCCGCGCGTGAAAAGTCAACGCGACAAGACGGGAGAGGAGACGACGCGATGTCCCAGCCCATCCCCGAAGGCCATGACGGCCTGATCCCCCATCTGGTCTGCGATCCATGTGCCGAGGCGATCGAGTTCTATAAGAAGGCGTTCGGCGCCCAGGAGGTCAACCGGCTCCCGGGGCCGGACGGCAAGCGGATCCTGCACGCGGCGATCCTCCTCGACGGCAAGCCCCTGTACCTGAACGACGACTTCCCGGAGATGAGCCCGGACGGCAAGCCGAGCTCGCCCAAAGCCCTGGGGGGAACACCGGTGACGATCCA
Source organism: Thermoanaerobaculia bacterium (assembly GCA_050747865.1). Taxonomy (GTDB): domain Bacteria; phylum Acidobacteriota; class Thermoanaerobaculia; order Multivoradales; family JAHEKO01; genus JBOGJI01. Next base: position 2,566 of record JBOGJI010000244.1, on the reverse strand, counting down.
TCGCTACGTCGAAGACGTCGATGCCGTGGCCGCGCGCGCCATCGAGGCCGGCGCCACGGTCGTCATGCCCGTCGAGGATATGTTCTGGGGCGACCGCTACGGGATCCTTCGGGACCCGTTCGGCCACAACTGGTCCCTGGCCACGCACGTCAGCGATCCCACACCCGAGGAGATGGACGCCGCGGTCAAAGCGATGGGCGGGAGCTGATCCTGCGTATCTGCGCCGGCTCGCGGCCCCAGGTGGGGCGCGGGATGCCGCCCTCGAGCGCGTAGAAGCCGAGGTCGGCGGCAGTGAGCATCTTGGTGATGTAGGCGATCTGGTAGGTGTGGCCGGCGAAGTGCTCGACCACATGGTAGATCGCCGACTGCACGGTCACGTCGCGGCCCTGGATGCGCGCGGGCTCGGCCATGTGTGCCGGGTCGAGCCCGGCGAGCACCGCGTCCGCTTCCGCCACCGCGGCCTCCAGCCGGGCGAGCAGCTCGTCGGCGCCGAGTCCGCCCCTGGCGTCGAGCTCCTCCTGCCGGCGCCGCTCGTCCGCGGCGCCGCCGACGCCGGCCACGATCCACTGCCGCACATTGCCCGCCAGGTGCAGCACCAGGTTGGCGACACTGTTCGACGCCTCGTTCGGCCGCCACCAGAGCTGCTCCGCGGACAGCCGGGCGCAGCACTCGCGGATCTTCGGCAGGTACTCCCCCGTCAGGTACGCCCTCGACTGCTCCATGAACGCCGCCTCCGCGCGCATGTCGCCCTTCATTGTCGCATCAGGACAGAGCGCCGGCTAGGCGCTCTGCAAGCGGCGCAGGGGACGGAAGCCGATCAATCGCTGGCGATCCTCGTCCCACAGCTTGTAGCGGGCGCAGCGCAGGCTCTCCCACAGGCGCAGGCGGGTGACGTGGTGGAGCTCCTTCACCTCGCGGAAGCACTCCCGCAGGCGGTAGTTGGGGATGCGGCTGGCCAGGTGATGGACATGGTGGTAGCCGATGTTGCCGGTGAACCAGTGGAGCCAGCCGGGTAGGTCGTAGTAGGAGCTACCTTCGATGCCGGCACGGTGGAAGCTCCATTCGGAGTGCTCGCGCCAGTAGGTGTCCTCGAACTGGTGCTGGACGTAGAACAGCCACAAGCCGATGGCCCCGGCGATCGTGGTGATCGGCAGCTGCACGAGCAGGAACGACTTCCACCCCAGCGTCAGGCCGCCGGTGACCACCAGCGCGATGACGGCCACGTTCGTCCACGCGACACTGGTCCACTCCTTGCGCCAGCGCAGCGGGATGTCCCAGGGGAACCGGTGCTTGACGATGAACTGCCAGGCCGGCGCGAGCACCAGGAGCACGAAGAGATTCCGGTAGAGCCGGTACTTGAGCCGGCCCCAACGGGACAGGGCCAGGTACTCCTTGACGGTCAGGGTCTTGATGTCGCCGAAGCCGCGGTGATCGAGATCACCGGAGGTCGCGTGGTGGATCGCGTGGGTGCGGCGCCAGTATTGGTAGGGGGTGAGCATGAACACTCCGATCACCGAGCCCAGAATGTCGTTGGCGCGGCGGGAGCGGAAGAACGAGCCGTGGCCGCAGTCGTGCTGGATGATGAAGAGGCGCACCAGCAGGCCCGCCGCCGGCAAGGTCAACGCCAGCGTCAGGACCCACGAGACCTCGAGCCCCAGATAGGCCAGCGACCAGGCCAGGGCGTAGAGCGCCGCGGTGCTGGCGATCTGCCAGCTAGCCTTCCCACCGTGGGCCCTGGCATAGGGCTTGAGCAGTTGATTCCAGTAGGCGGCGACTGAACGGTGCTCGGTGTCGGGCAAAGGGACCTCCCGGGGTTGAAAACGGCCCGCCCCCGTTGCTGAGAGCGGGCCTTGAAGAACGTACTCCTGGCCTCGGACGCGGCCTACCAGCGGCCGCCGCGGCCGCCACGGCCACCGCCGCCGCCGCCGCCACCGCGCGGCTCGCGGGGACGGGCCTCGTTGACGCGCAGATTGCGGCCGTCCATCTCGTGGCCGTCCAGCGCCTGGATGGCCGTCTGGGCATCGGACTCCGCCATCTCGACGAAGCCGAAGCCGCGCGGCCGCCCGGTCTCGCGATCCATGACGAGGTCCACACTCTGGACCTCACCATGGGCCTCGAACACCGTGCGCACCTCGTGCTCAGTGGCGCTGAAGGGAAGATTACCGACGTAGATCCTGGTCACAACTGACTCCTTTCCTGGCGGCCGCGACTCACGCGCTGACCGCCCTCACGGGCCGCAACCCGAAGGGTCGGGCCCCAACCGTGGATCCTGCACGCGGAGTCGTCTCAGCTTGGAACACGTCGGGCGAACTGCCCCGAGGGGTCATGACTGCCAAACGGGCCTAGATGGGATTGGGCCGAGGGTAGGATCCTTACGAAGCGTGCCCGACACTGCGCCGAACACCCACGAGACTGTACCACACTATCCTTCACACCGTGTCAAGTATCTTCGATACACGCCCAAGCCGGACCTGCATGGCCCGGTGGGGATCCCACGATGTCACACCCCGCCGCCGCCGTCCGTGGCTCGCAATACACCTCGACTTCGGGGATACTTTGCGCAGGC
>JBOGJI010000243.1:0-16061 GCA_050747865.1 Thermoanaerobaculia bacterium | reverse complement strand
TCGCAGCACCGCGCTGGCCGTAGCGATCGTCAACGATTGCGCGGACTGGGACGCTCGACGGCAAGTCCGTCGAGTGAGTGGCGGAGATGTACACTTGACATCGCTGCCCATGGAAGGAGCGACGAGGGCGCATACCCCTGGTATGAAACCGACGAGCGACGCCGCAGACGGCCGAGAACCCCCTGGCGCCCTTCGGGTTGCGGCGGCGTGGGGCCTTCTGCGGTGTCGCCGCTCCTTGACGATACAAAGCATCGCCCGCGTCGCGGCTCCTACCAGAAGGCCCCACGCCGCCGCAACGCGACCCACGGGAGATATCTTCACAGGCTCTGACCCCAATGCCGCAAGTCCGCCACGGAGACCCGACGCTACCCCCGCTGAGGTAGCGTCGCACCTCCGTCTCCGCCAAACCCCTCCCGGGAGGCCCCCCTCGACCGCCGCCCGGGGCGGGGGAACCCGCCAAATCTCGCCCCAACGAACGACCGGTTCACGACACCGGGACTTGACGTCGAAGCCTTCTCATGATATAGCTACATGCGGATAACAGGAGACCACGATCCCGACCCGGGCCCGGCGGGTCGAGATCGCGGCCGGAGGAGGAGGCAGATGAGCCAGTACACCGTCCAGAACGGCGACACCCTGTCCCGCATCGCCGCCGACAACAACATTTCCCTGGAGCAACTGCTGGCGAACAACCCACAGTTCAGCTCCAATCCGGACCTCATCCACGCCGGCGACGTCGTGAACCTCAACCCCGAGGGGCGCCATCAAGCGGCAAGCGGCTCGAATCCCGGCGTGCCGACGCCCGATGGGACCGAAGCGCTGCCCGACGCCGGCGGGGCGCTGGCCCGCATCGGAGGCACCGGGGGGCCACAGGCGGCAAGCCTCGGTCAGACCCCAGAGGAGCAAGCGCGCATCGACAGGGCGATGGGCTATTTCATCGGCCAGGGCTGGTCGCGTGCGCAGGCAGCCGGCATCGTCGGCAACCTGTGGGCCGAGAGCCGTGTCAAGCACGATCAGGCGCAACACGGTGGCGGTCCCGGTTACGGTCTGGCGCAGTGGGAGGGGCCCCGCCAGGCGAGCTTCAGACAGTGGGCCGGGCACGACATCCACAATTCGACCTTTCAGGAGCAGCTCGACTTCATCCAGTGGGAGCTGAACAACACGGAACGGGCCGCGGGCAACGCGCTGCGCGGCGCCAGCACGGCCGACCAGGCGGCCAGGATCATCATGACCCGGTACGAGCGGCCGGCCGATCAGAGTGAGAGTGCGCAGCGTAGGCGCGCCGGATACGCCGAGGCCATCTTTGCGGGCTCGTCGCCCTCGCCCTCGCCGGGGCCGGACCCTGCGCCGGGGCCTGGCCCGACGCCGGGTCCCGGTGGCCCCGGCGGGACGTATACGGTGCGGCCCGGCGACACCCTGTCGGGGATCGCGGCGCGGCATGGGACGACCTGGCAGGAGCTGCAGCGGCTCAACAACATCTCCAATCCGAATCTCATCTATCCGGGACAGGTCCTGCGGCTTCCGGGCGGCGACGGCAACGCGCCGTCGCCGGGCGGCGGCACCTACACGGTGCGCAGCGGCGACACCCTGTCTGGGATCGCGGGGCGCCACGGGACGACCTGGCAGGAGCTGCAGCGGCTCAACAACATCTCCAACCCGAACCTCATCTACCCGGGACAGGTCCTGCGGCTCCCGGGCGGGGGCGGCAATGGCAACGGCAACGGTTCGTCCCCCACGCCCCCGCCGGGAGGCGGACAGGCGCCGTCCTACGCGCCGCGGACGGTGTACAGCACCGGCCATCGGCCCGCCTTCGCCGTCAACCATCCCGATCAGCTCCAGCCGCACCACGACTACCAGACCCGGGTGCGCGAGGGCCAAACGCTGGAGGTTCGCGACGTCGTTCTGCATCGCAACGGCCAGTCGCAGACCGGTCAGCCCGTGCCGTCGCCGGTCTCGGGCACCGTGGTCTCGGCGGGCCCCATGGGCACGGCCGGCAACGCGGTCGTCCTGCGCAGCGACCGCGGGGAGCTGGTCTATCTCTTCCACTTCTCCAGCATCGACGTGCGCGCGGGCCAGCGCGTGGGCTACGGCCAGGACCTCGGCAATCAGGGATCCACGGGCAACTCGACCGGCCCGCACGTGCACATCGAGACGTCGCCGGCGATCATCGACCGCTGGGTGCACGACCTGCTCGACGGCCGCTTCGACGGCCGGCGTACGTGACCTTCGTATGAGGCGAGAACCCGCCACGCGCGGCCCCCGGAGTCCGGGGGTCGTGCGTGGCGTTTCGGGCCGCGGGAGCGCCGTGCGACCTAACGCCAGGAGACTCGGGCGGCGTAGTACGCTTGGTGGCGACCCAGACGTGGAGGAGTAGCGAGCCATGTCAAGGAAGCCGTTCGCTCTGGTCCTGCTTGCCACGGGTGCTCTGGCCGGTCCCGCTTGCTCAGGCGCGGCCGTGGAGATGGGCGAGGCCGTGGAGGTGTCCGTGCAGTGCGTCGTTGACTATGCGCCCGCACAATCCTGCACCCTGCGCGATCGCGTAGAACCGGACGGCACTCATGTCATGACTTTCGTGACGGCGGATGCCCGGACGCGCTTCACCGGGAAGTCGCAATCCGGCTGGTGGTCGGGGCGGCTCAACGGCCGACCGGCCATGGGCTACGAGCTGAACCGCGGTCACATCGTCTACAGCACCATAGATCTCACGATGACCTTCGAATGGTGGTCCGCAGGCCACGAGCACGGCAGCTATTGACCGTCGGTTTCTCGTGCCACCCTGCGAGCCGGCTTCGCAGGCTCACCGGGAGACGATAGGAGCCGGCGGGAGCTGTCGATGCGCCGCCTGTCGTTCCTCGTCGCGCTGCTCAATCTGACGACGGCGTGTTCGACGCCGCCTGCGCAGGGGGGCGGCATCGGTGCCGGAGCCGGAATTGAATCTCCGCCGAACGGGCGGTCGCCGAGCGTCGACACGGCGACGGCTGTTCGGCGCTACGCACGGGACGATGCGGGCGATCGGGGACTTGCCCTGCCGGACGACATCCTGCGCGCGCTGCAGACCGACGAGCTCGTGCTCGACTGCCCGGCCGGCACCCGGGACGGCGTCAGCCAGTTCGCCCCCGAGTGGGTGGCCGCGCGCCGCCTCGACTTCGACACCGACGGCCTCCCCGACTGGATCGTCAACGGCCTGCACGAGTGCCTGGTACAGCCCTACGCCGCCTACTGGTGGCTGTACCGGGAGACTCCTGCCGGTCGCGAGCTGCTGCTGCGCGGGGCGCCTGCCACCACCTTCGTCGTCCTGGCCTCGCGCAGCCACGGCTTCCGCGACCTCGAGGCCCGCGTGGTCAACGGCCGCGGCGCCGAGCTGGTCGAGAGCTACCGCTACGACGGGCAGCAAGATTACCGGCCGATGTCGGCCGCACCCTCTGGCGCCGACCCCTAGGCTGGATGGCGCGCCACGCCACAGAGCACGTCGCGGCGGTCCGCCATGGGGTCGTCAACGCGGCGGGCTAGACTTGTCGCCGCGTGGCCACGGGATCCTCAGGCCGCCGACTGGCGGTCCCTGTGCTCTTCTCGCTCGCCGTCGTCGCGGTGGCTCCCTTCATGAGCCTGCTGCGCGATCAGCTGATCGAGCTGTTTCCGCGTGCCTTCGTGCCGGCGCTGACCGGCGGGTTCGTAGTAGTCCTGGCAGCGGCAGCCGTTCTCGCCTGGCGCCGCATTCGCACCCGCCGTCTGCTGCGGCTTGGCGGCTGCCTGCTCGCGGGGGCCCTGATCGCCTTGCAGGTGATGGGCTTCGCCCGCGACCGAGCGGACGTGAGTGCGGTCGAGCGCGTCCACATCCTCGAATACGGGCTCCTGGCGCTGCTCTTCTACTGGGCCTTGCCGCCGACGGCGGGGGTGGCGGCGCTGGTGCTGGCCGGGCTGGCCACTGCCATCGTCGGGATCGTGGACGAGACGGTGCAGTGGCTGGTGGCCAGCCGCGTCGGGGAGATGCGGGATATTCTGCTCAACTGGGCCGCGGCGGGCAGCGGGCTGGTGGGTGCGGTGTCGCTGTGGCCTCCCGGGGACCGCACCGGACCGCCGGACGGTGACGCGACGCGAAGCTCGGCAAGCCGGCGAGGGTCGGCGGCCGTCGGTCTGCTGGCCGCGGGATGGGTCCTCCTCTCCGCCTTCTTCTTCGACCTCGCCCATCTCGGGCACCGCATCGTGGACCGCGAGGAGGGGCTGGTCTTCCGCGCCTGGGTGCACGGCGATCGGCTGCGCGAGCTGTCCGCCGACCGGGAACGGCGCTGGGCGCGGCGGCCTCCCGGGCGCCCGGCGCCGCTGGCGCTCGAGGACTACTTCCTGACCGCGGGGGTGGGGCACGTCCAGGCCCGCAACGAGGCGCTGGCACAGGGCCGCCCGGCACGCGCCTGGCGCGAGCAGCGGATCTTGGAGCGCTGGTACTCTGCGGTGCTCGATATCCGCGGCATCTCCAGCGGCCGGCCCTTTGACCTGCCGCCATGGAAGCGGGAGCGGCTCCGCGAGCAAGCGCTCGTGCGGCCCTTGCCGGCGCCATACGAGAGTCCCGTGCTGCGCGACCGCGTCTACCTCCGCCCGTCGCGCGGCACGCTCTGGGGCGCGGCCCTGCTTCTCGCAGCCGGCTGTTTAGCTCTCGCCTTCTCCGGACGGCAACGGGCCGCGACATGACGTCGCGGCCCGAAACTGCTCTCCGTCGCCGGAGAGCCTCACTCCGGCGGTCCATCTGGCTGTGGGTCTTCACGACCCGGTTCCCGGAGTGGATGACGCTCAGATACGTCGCCGACTCGCTGGGATCAATACGCCTCCGACCTTCCGGAGTGCTGGAGATCCCCCGGAGGGAGCCGCCTTCCGGTCGACTCCCCCCGAGGGTGTCGCTGGCCGGGTGGACTCATCCTCTATATCTCCTCGAGTCGTTCGTAGACGAGGCCAATGTACGCCCGCGTCACCACCCTGTCAACCGCTCGCAGTGCGACGCGATCCCCCTTCGCCGAGTTGCACCAGGCGCTCGTCCCGGTACTGGCGCGCCTTCGCGGCCAGGCCCTCCGTCATCGCGGTGGAGACCTCGACGCCGCGCTCCTCGGCGTATTGGCGCAGCTGCTGCGTGATCTCCATGGAGCAGAACTTCGGTCCGCACATGGAGCAGAAGTGCGCCGTCTTCGCCCCCTCCTGGGGCAGCGTCTGGTCGTGGTAGGCCCGTGCGGTCTCGGGGTCGAGCGCGAGGTCGAACTGGTCCTGCCAGCGGAACTCGAAGCGCGCCCTCGATAGCGCGTCATCCCGATCGCGCGCTCCCGGGTGCCCCTTGGCCAGGTCGGCGGCGTGGGCGGCGATGCGGTAGGCGATCAGGCCCTGCTTCACGTCTTCCTTGTCGGGCAGCCCCAGGTGCTCCTTGGGCGTGACGTAGCAGAGCAGCGCCGTGCCGTGCCAGGCGATCATCGCCGCACCGATTGCCGAGGTGATGTGGTCGTAGCCGGGCGCGATGTCGGTGACCAGCGGCCCCAGGGTGTAGAACGGCGCCCCGTGGCAGAGCTGCTGCTGCTTGACCACGTTCTCCTCGATCAGGTGCATGGGGACGTGGCCGGGGCCTTCGATCATCACCTGGCAGCCGTGGTGCCAGGCGATCTCGGTGAGCTCGCCCAGGGTCTCGAGCTCGGCGAACTGGGCGCGATCGTTGGCGTCGGCGATGGAGCCGGGCCGCAGCCCGTCCCCCAGCGAGAAGGCCACGTCGTAGCGCGCCATCAGCTCGCAGATCTCCTCGAAGCGGGTGTAGAGGAAGCTCTCCTGGTGGTGCGCCAGGCACCAGCTCGCCAAAATCGAGCCGCCGCGCGAGACGATGCCGGTGACCCTGTCTGCCGTCAGCGGGATGTAGGGCAGCCGCACGCCGGCGTGGATGGTGAAGTAGTCGACCCCCTGCTCGGCCTGCTCCTCGAGCGTTTCCATGAAAACCGAAAACGAGAGATCCTCCGGCCGCCCCTTGACCTTCTCCAGCGCCTGGTAGATCGGCACCGTGCCGATCGGCACCGTGGAGCGCCTCAGGATGGCCTCACGGGTCTCGTGGATCTGCCTGCCGGTGGACAGATCCATCACCGTGTCGGCGCCCCACCTGACCGCCCAGTCCAGCTTCTCGACCTCCTCGGGGACCGAGCTGGTGGTGGGGGAGTTGCCGATGTTGGCGTTGACCTTCACCCGGAAGGCGCGGCCGATGACCATCGGCTCCAGCTCCGGGTGCCGGATGTTCGCCGGGATGATCGCCCGTCCCGCCGCCACCTCTCGGCGCACCGCCTCCGGCTCCATCCCCTCCCGCTCCGCGCAGTACGCCATCTCCTCGGTGATCAAGCCCTGTCGGGCGTAGACGAGCTGGGTCGGCTTCGGATCCCGCACTCTCTTCGCAATCCAGGCTTCACGCATGGCCGGCCTCCTTGCGGCGCGGCACGACCGGCTGGGGTGGAAGGACGAAGGTCCGCATTCCCTACGCCGGTACGAACCGGATCAGGTTCCAGGGGACTCTCTCAGCCTCACCCTATAGCGCGAGGCACCCCCTGCGGATGGCCTCGATCCTACTACGAGCCGGAGCACCGTCACTGGAGGCCCCGGGAGGGCTTGCGCGCATGCGGTTGGTTGCGTAGGATAGATGCGTGCCTACACAATCGACCATGACGCGAGTTCAGATCCTGCTGTCGGAGGATCAGGATCGTCATCTCGAGCGGCTGGCCGCAGAGCGTGGACAGTCCAAGGCCAGTCTCGTCCGCCAGGCGCTGGATCTTCTCTTCCGCACCGAGCCGGCCGGGGACGAGCCGCTGCTCGGCCTCATCGGGCAGGCGGGACGAGCCGGCCGCGGCGATGTCTCGCGGGTGCATGACCGTATCCTGAGTGACGAGGCACGCCGTCGACACCGCCACCCGTGAATCTGCCACGAGTCTTCGTTGACACCGGCGCCTGGGCCGCGGTGCAGGTCGTGGACGACGAGCACCACGCCGAGGCCGCCGAGACGCTGCAGGCGCTTCTCGCGCTCCCCGCTGCCCCGGTCACCACGAACCATGTCATCGGCGAGACCTACACGTTGTTGCGGGTCACCGCAGGATACGGCGCCGCCAGCAGATTCCTGCATCTGATCGCGAAGACGGCGCGTCTGGAGCGCGTATTCGTGCCCGAGCCGCTCGAGAGCCGCGCCTTCACCCTGCTGGCCCAGTTCCAGGACCACGACTTCAGCTTCGTGGACGCAACCAGCTTCGCCCTCATGCGCACGCGGCGCCTGCGCTATGCGTTCGCGTTCGACTCCCACTTCGCGACCGCCGGTTTCCTCCGCGTGCCCCTCGACGCGGGCGTGGAAAACGTAACGTAAGCAGGGACACCTTCGGGCGCTGGAGCGCGTCAAACCATCGAGCGCTCTTGCCAAACATGCCCTGTGGAGCTGCCTCAGCGGTTAGGGGTTTCTTCGGGCGGCAGCTCGAAGTTCACGGTGAGCGTGTAGGTGACCTCCACGGGTCTACCCTTGAAGATTGCTGGCTGGAACTGCCACTGCCGTACGGCTTCGATCGCTGATGCCTCAAAGCGGGGGTCACTGCTCCGTAGTGCACGAGGGCGGGTAACTCTGCCTTCTCGACTGACTGTCGTCTCTACGATGACCCATCCCTCGATGCCCTCTTGGGCCAGCTCTTGGGGATAAACCGGGCCTGGTCCCGAGCTCTTGACGGGGGGCGAAGCGTTGGCATCGGCAGGGGTGACTTTGGGCGCCGTGGCACAACCAATGGCCACGAGTACGACAAAGCCGAGTAGCGTGTATGTCGAGTGCTGCACGGGATCTACGATCTTCCTCAAGTCGCCAGCTGCATTCCCCGTCCCGAGTGAGCCAGGACCGCTACGAGCAGCCGGAGGTGGTGCCGCAGCTGGGGCAGACGTGGCAGGCGCCGGAGCGGGTCATGCGCACGCCGCAGGTGTAGCAGAGCGGCGCGTCGCTGTCGCGCACCTGCTTGCGCACCGGCTGCTCCTTGGAGAGGTCGACGTCCTCGCCGCGCGGCTCGGGCGCGACCACGTGTCCCGCCTCGATCGCCTGCTCGCGCTCGCTGGTGGTGAGGATGCCGAGCTCCGCCCGCGTCGCCGGGTCCAGATACTCGATGGCGAGCCGGCGCGCCAGGTAGTCGATGATCGAGCTGGCCATGCGCACCTCCGGGTCGTCGGTCATTCCCGACGGCTCGAAGCGCATGTTCATGAACTTCACCAGGTAGGCCTCGAGCGGCACGCCGTATTGCAGGCCGATCGACAGCGAGATGGCGAAGGCGTCGATCAGCCCGGCCAGCGTCGAGCCCTGCTTGCCCAGGCGCAGGAAGATCTCGCCCAGGCCGTCGTCCGGGTATTCGCCGGTGGTCAGGTACCCCTTGGCCTCGCCGACCCGGAAGCTGATGGTCTGCGACGGGCGCTTCTTGGGCAGCTTCTGGCGCACCATCTCCCCGGGGCGCCGGGCGGCGGTCGGCGTGGCGCCCTTGACCGCCTTCTTGGTGACCGACAGCGGCTGCGCCACCTTGCAGTTGTCGCGGTAGATGGCGATCGCCTTCAAGCCCAGCTTCCAGGCATCGACGTAGAGCTGCTCGACTTCCTCGACGGTGACCTCCTCGGGCATGTTGACAGTCTTGGAGATGGCACCGGAGAGGAACGGCTGTACCGCCGCCATCATGCGCACGTGACCCATGTAGTGGATCGCGTTGTCGCCCATGGCGCAGGAGAAGACCGGCAGGTGCTCGTCCTTCAAGCCGGGGGCGTCGAGGATGGTCTTGTGTTCGTCGATGTAGGCCGTGACCGCCTCGATCTGCTCGCCGTCATAACCCAGCCGCTCCAGCGCCTGCGGCACCGTGCGGTTGACGATCGCCATGGAGCCGCCGCCGACCAGCTTCTTGGTCTTCACCAGCCCCAGGTCGGGCTCGATGCCGGTGGTGTCGCAGTCCATGGCCAGGCCGATGGTGCCGGTGGGGGCGAGCACCGTGGCCTGACTGTTGCGCACGCCGTGCTGCTCGCCGAGCTCGACGGCTTCGTCCCACGCCTGCTGCGCGGCGGCGAGCAGCTCCGGCGGCACCAGCTGGCCGTCGATCTCCTGGCAGGCGTCGCGGTGCTTGCGCAGCACGGCGAGCGTCGCCTCGCGGTTGGCCTCGAAGCCGTCGAACGGGCCGACGACCCGCGCCAGCTCGGCCGAGGTGCGGTAGCCCCAGCCGCACATCAACGCCGTGAGGCTCGCCGCCCAGGCGCGCCCGGCGTCGGTGTCGTACGGCAGCCCCAGGCTCATCAGCAGGCCGCCCAGGTTGGCGTAGCCCAGCCCCAGCTCGCGGAAGGCCAGGGCGTTGGCGCGGATCCTCTCCGTCGGGTAGGAGGAGAAGCCGACGATGATCTCCTGCGCCGAGAAGATCACCTCCACCGCCCGCCGGAAGGCCTCGACGTCGAAGCGGTCCTCCTCGTAGTCGTAGAACTTCTTCAGGTTCAGGCTCGCCAGATTGCATGCAGAGTTGTCTATGTGCATATACTCACTGCATGGATTACTGGCGTTAATGCGCCCCGACTCCGGGCAGGTGTGCCAGTCGTTGATCGTGGTGTCGTATTGCATCCCCGGATCGGCGCATTCCCAGGCGGCCTGGGCGATCTGGTGCATGACCTCGCGGGCGCGCCGGCGCTCCAGCATCTCGCCGGTGGTCACCGCCTTCAGGTCGTACTCCTCGTCGTTCTCGTAGGCGTGCATGAAGGCGTCGTTCACGCGCACCGAGTTGTTGGCGTTCTGGTACTGCAGCGAATAGGAGTCGGCGCCGTCCAGGTCCATGTCGAAGCCCGCCTCGCGCAGCGCCCGCGCCTTCTGCTCCTCCCGCGCCTTGGTCCAGATGAACTCCTCGACGTCCGGGTGGTCGACGTTCAAGACCACCATCTTGGCGGCGCGTCGGGTCTTGCCCCCCGACTTGATGGTGCCGGCCGAGGCGTCGGCGCCGCGCATGAAGCTGACCGGCCCCGAGGCCTCGCCGCCGCCGTGCACCAGCTCCTTGGACGAGCGCAGGGTGGACAGGTTGACCCCCGAGCCCGAGCCGCCCTTGAAGATGATCCCCTCTTCCGTGTACCAGTTGAGGATCGAGCGCATGTCGTCGTCGACGTGGAGGATGAAGCAGGCCGAGCACTGCGGCGCCTCCTCGACGCCGACGTTGAACCAGACGGGGGAGTTGAAGGAAGCCTTCTGGTTGACCAGCAGGTGCTTCAATTCGGCGTTGAAGATCTCCGCCGACTCCTCGTCGGTGAAGTAGCCCCCCTCTCGGCCCCAGCGGGTGATGGTGTCGGCGACGCGGTCGATCATCTGGCGCACCGAGCGCTCGCGCTGGGGCGTGCCGAGAGTGCCGCGGAAGTACTTCTGGGCCACGATGGTGGTGGCGTTCATCGACCACGAGGCCGGGAACTCCACGCCCCGCTGCTCGAAGGAGATCGAGCCGTCCCGCCAGTTCTGGATCACCGCGTCGCGGATCTCCCACTCGAGCTCGTCGTAGGGGTGCTCCCCCGCGCGGCTGAAGAACCGCTCGAATTTCAGCCCTGAACGGTCCCCCTCCCGCACGACGGAGAGCCCACGGGCGCGCGGCGTCTCCGGGATGGCCTGGGCAGCTTCGCTCTTGCGTATGGTTTCCGCCATCGCCCCTCCTCCTCCGTTAGCCAGGACGAGCTAGTGTCCCACGCCCGTGAGAGGAACGCAATATGTTGTTGTGCGACCCATTGACGCACCCAATATATGGTGTTTGGGCCACACCCCCGAAGTCGCTGAATCTACAGGCGATGTTCTCTCCATCCGCTTCGACTATGCTGCCGCCCCGCATGAGCCCCCACGACCAGCTCCGCCACCACGCCTTCATGCTGCTCGCCCGGCGCTTCGACGGCCGCTTCGAGAACCTGCTGCTCACCGGCCGCGTCGCCAAGTGGTACAGCGAGGTCGGCAACGAGGCGACGACGGTGGCCGCGGGCCTGGCGCTTGAGCCCGGGGACGTCCTCTGCACGCTGCACCGGGACCTGGGCGCCATTTTGGCGGTCTACCTCGATGCCGCGCGCGCTTTCCCCGGCCTCGGGCTGGGCGAGGAGGACGGCAGGCGGCCGGAGCCGGAGCCGCTGCTCGAGCGCCTGGCCTGCCAGCTCCTGGGGCGCGACACCGGGTTCTCCCGCGGTGTCGAGCGCTCGTTCCACTACGGCTACCTGGCCCCCGAGCACGGCATCCTCCACGTCGGCATGATCTCCCACCTGGGCGCCATGATCCCGGTGGCCGCCGGCTGCGGCTGGGCGCAGCAGCTCGCCGGCAGCGACCGGGTGGCGCTCAACTTCATCGGCGAGGGAGGCACCTCCACCGGCGACTTCCACGAGGGGCTCAACATGGCGGCGGTGTGGAACCTGCCGCTCATCCTGATCGTGGAGAACAACCGCTACGCCTTCTCCACGCCCACCGACCTCCAGTACGCAGCCAAGCAGCTCTCCGATCGCGGCATCGGCTACGGCGTGCCGGCGGTGACGGTCGACGGCAACGACCCGGAGGCCATGGCGCGGGCGGTGCGCGAGGCCGTAGCGCGCGCGCGCGCCGGCGCCGGCCCCACCCTCATCGAGGCCATGCTGGGCCGCATGCGCGGCCACAGCGAGGGGGACGACTCGCTCAAGGTGGTGCCGGAGGCGGAGCTCGCCGCCCACCTGGCCGCCGACCCCGTCCCCGCCTACGCCGCCCGGCTGCGCGAGCGCGGCGTGTTGACCGAGGAGCTCGAGCGGCGGCTGGAGGAGCGGGTGGCGGCCCTCGTGGAGCAGGCGCTGGGGCGCGCCCTGGAGGCGCCGACGCCGCGGGCCGAGACCGCCCGCCGGCCGGCCTTCGCACCGGCCCCGGCGGTCCTGCGGCAGCCCGAGGGGGAGCTGGAGGACGAGCCGGTCACCTACGTCGAGGCCATCCACCAGGCGCTCGCCGAGGAGATGCAGCGCGACGGCCGCGTCGTCCTCCTGGGCCAGGACATCGGCGTCTTCGAGGGCGCCTTCCGGGTCACCCGCGGCCTGCACGCGCGCTGGCCCGAGCGGGTCAAGGACACGCCGATCGCCGAGTCGGGGGCGCTGGGCATCGCCGTCGGCGCCGCCCTGTTCGGCTACCGTCCGGTCGTCGAGATGCAGTTCGCCGACTTCATCTCCTGCGGCTTCAACCAGATCGTGAACCTGGCGGCCAAGCTCTTCTACCGCTGGGAGGTCCCCTGCCCGCTGGTCGTCCGCCTTCCCTCCGGCGGCGGCGTCGGCGCCGGGCCGTTCCACTCCCAGAACCCGGAGGCCTGGTTCACCCACGTCGCCGGGCTCAAGGTGGTCTGCCCGGCCACCGCGCGCGACGCCCGCGCCCTGCTGCAGGCGGCGATCCGCGACCCCAACCCGGTCATCTTCTGCGAGCACAAGTTCCTCTACCGGCGCATCAAGGAGCGGCTGCCGCGGGACCGCTCCCCCGGCGAGCTGGGCCGCGCCCAGGTGCTGCGCCCCGGCTCCGACGTGACGCTGGTGGGCTACGGCGTCGGCACGTGGACCTGTCTGGAGGCGGCCGAGGCGCTGGCCGCCGAGGGGGTCGAGACCGAGGTCGTCGACCTGCGCACCCTGGTCCCCCTTGACGAGGAGACCGTGCTCGCTTCGGTGCAGCGCACCGGCCGGGCCCTGATCGTGCACGAGGCACAGCTGACCGGAGGATTCGGCGGCGAGGTCGCGGCGCGGCTGGCCGACGCCGCCTTCCCCTGGCTCGACGCTCCGATCCGCCGCGTCGCCTTCGAAGACCGCCCGGTCCCCTACGCCAAGGTCCTGGAGCAGGCCCTCATGCCGACCAGGGAGAAGGTGGTGGAGGCCGCCCGCGAAGTGCTGGCCTACTGACGGGCCGCTATTGCGGTTCCGTGTCCGCCACCATCCGGCCGCGGCTGACGCCCATCCACAGCACGGCGGCCACGTCGGTGCCGCTGCGGATCGGACCGACGAGCTCGACGGCGCCGGCGACGCCCCCGTCGCGCCGGGTCAGCTCGCGGGCCGCCAGCGCCCAAGCCGCCTGGTCGCCGACCTGGCCGGTGGCGGTGAGCTTGTCGTCGCTCGACATCAGCACCTGCCCGTCGGGAGTCAACACGTGTACGAAGGTCACGTCGGGCACCTGCAACAGGGCGTTCTTCGCCTGCAGCAGGGCCTCGCTACGCCCCGACAGCACCGCCGGCTGCACCCCGGCGGCGAACGCCCGGAAGAGCGCGTCGGCGCCGCGATCGGCGACCGCTCCGGCCCAGGTTTCGGCCCGGGCGGAGAGCTCTTGACGCTGCCGCTCCAGGGCCTCCGCGTGCCGGGCCGTCAGGCGCTCGCCCCTTTGTTGCTGCCACAACCAGAGGCCGGCGAGAGCGAGCACGAGCACCAGGATGACGATCCAGATCCAGCGGTTGGTTCGTCCGTTCTCCATGGCGGGTCCCTCCTTGCGCTAGACCACCCGGAGTCTACCAGCCCCCTCGTGGTGGGGCGGCAGAAGCCTCGTCACATGCGGGCGGGGAGGGGGATGCCTAGGAGGTCGGCGAGGGCGGCGAGGCCGCGCTGGAAGACGCCGACGGCGGCCAGGCGGGTGGCGCGCAGCGTGGGGTCTTGCTCCTGCAGGATGGGGTGACGGTGGTACACGGCGTTGAACTGCTGGGCGAGGTCGTGGGCGTGGCGGGCGAGCAGGGAGAGCTCCAGGGTGTCGGTGGCCTTGTCCACGACGTCGGGGATCTGACCGGTGGCCAGGACCAGGTTCCAGAGGTCGTCGCTCCAGCCGGAAGCCGGCAGCTCGGCCGCCGTTCGGGCGTCGGTCTCGCGGGCGAGGCCCGCGGCCTCCAGCTTGCGGCGGATGTTCTCCGCCCGCACCCAGGAGTACTGCAGGTAGGGGCCGGTCTCGCCCTCGAAGCTCAGGGCCTCGTCGAAGTCGAAGGCGATGACCCGGGTGGTGGTGGCGCGGGCCATGAAGTAGCGCAGGGCAGCGGTGGCGATGGCCCGCGCCAGGCTGCCGAGCTCGTCGTCCTGCAGCTCGCGGCTGCGCGCCCGGACCTCCTCCGCGGCCTTGGCCTCGAGCTGGTCCAGCAGGTCGTCGGCCTTGACCCCGATCCCCTTGCGGCCGGACATCTCCACCGCGCCCCCGATCTCGTCGATGGCAACGCCCAGCCGCTCGGCCGCGGCGGGCGAGAGGGCGACCATCTCGTAGGCGAAGTGGATCGAGTTCGCGGCTTGCTCGGAGCTCCCCAGAGCCTCGAGGCCTGCTCGGACGATGCGTTGCAGGTAGCTCTGGCGGGCGTCGATCACATTGATGACGCGGGTCGCGCCGCCGAACGGGGGGTGGTCGGACGCACCCCCTTCGGCGGTGGTCTCCCACACGCCTTTCTGGTCCCAGTGCCGGTAGCGGAAATCGCGGCCCAGGAGCCCGAACTTCCAGAGCTGGTACGCGATGTCCTTGCCGACGTAAGTGACGCTGCCGTCGGAGCGCACGATGACCTTGTCGGGGTCTTCGAGACCGGAGAACTCCTCGGAGTCGGCGAGCGGCATCACCCAGCAGCCGGCGTTCTTGCCCTCGTTCTCGAGGTGTACCGCACCCCGCTCCTTGAGCTGCTCGAACGCCTCGGTGAAGAAGTCGAGCCCGAGGATGGCGCTTTCGTGGGTCAACAGGTCGTAGTCGACTCCCAGCCGGCGCATGGTGGCGAGATGGCGTCCGACGATGCGGCGGGCCACCAGCTCGCCGACGGCCGCCCGCTCACCTTCGGCCGCCTCCAGCTCGTGCAGGGTGCTGCGCCGGAGCTCGCGCCGCGCCGGGTCCTCTTCGTACCAGCGGCCGACGCGGCTGTAGAGGTCCCAGCAGACGTAGTCGAAGGGCTCCGGCTGCGCCGCCACGCCCTCGCGGTCGAGGCCCAGGATGTCGACGAAGCCGACCACCACGTCGGCGAGCTGCACGCCGGTGTCGTCGATGTAGTTCTGGATCTCGACCTCGAAGCCGCGCGCCCTCAAGGCGCGGGCCAGGATGTCGCCGAGCACGGCGTTGCGCAGGTGGCCGATGTGGGCCGCCTTGTTCGGGTTGATGTTGGTGTGCTCGACGATCACTTTGCCGCCGTCGGTCCGGCTAGGCTCCAGCACCGGCTCGTCGAGCAGCGCCGCGGCCAGCCGCGGGCGGTCGAGGAAGAGGTTGAGATAGCCGGCGCCTTCGACCCGCGCCTCCCGGACTCCCTGCGGAGGCCGCCACGCGGCGGCGATCTCCTGCGCGATCTCGCGTGGATTGCGCTTCAGAACACGGGCCAGGTGCAGCCCGATGGGGAACGCCAGGTCGCCCAGCTCTCGCCGCGGCGGCACCTCGACGGTCGGCTGGTGGTCGACGCCGAAGAGCTCGGCGACACAGCGGGCCACCGACTCACGAGCGGCTGCGCGAATCCGGGTAAGCATGCGAGGCGCGCGGATCGCGGACTATCTGAAGCCGCGGCGCAGCTCGCGCAGGAAGGTCCGGTAGGTGGCCTCGTCGTAGAGGCAGACGACCACGCGCTCCAGCTTGGTGCCCCCCTGGAGGTAGCGGTGGACCTCGGTGAGCATGATGCGCGCCGCGCGGTCCTTGGGCATGCCGAAGTTGCCGGCGGAGATGGCCGGCAGCGCCAGGGAGCGCAGGCCGTGCCGGTCGGCGAGCGCCAGCGACGCGCGCACCGCCGAGGAGAGCTTGCGGTCCTCGTCGCCCTCGCCCCAACGCGGCCCGACGGCGTGGATCACGTGCTTGACCGGGAGCTTGCCGGCGCCGGTCAACACCGCCGTGCCCACCGGTATGCTGCCGATCCGCCGGCACTCTTTCTGGATGGAGGGGCCGCCCTTGCGGCGGATCGCCCCCGCCACGCCGCCTCCCAGCTCGAGATCCTGGTTGGCGGCGTTGACCAGGGCGTCCACCTCGAGCTCGGTGATATCACCCTCCACCAGCTCGAGGAGGGTCTCGTTGAGGCTGATGACTACCCGGTTCTCTTCCGCTTTCGCCGTCTCTGCCATGACTCTCTACGTCCTCGAAGGTGGCTCTCCCCGCTTCGAGC
>JBOGJI010000242.1:0-1340 GCA_050747865.1 Thermoanaerobaculia bacterium | reverse complement strand
CCATGAGCGGCTCCGGCAGCCACTCGCCCACGTAGGTCTCGCGCCGGACGCGCGCCGAGCGGAGGTGATCGAGCGAGAGCCGCGAGACCACCGTCGACAGGTAGGCGCGCGGCGACTCGATCCGCTCGCCGCCCTGGCGCGCGCGGTGCAGGCGGAGGAACCCCTCCTGCACCACGTCCTCCGCGTCGCTTACGCTGCCGAGCATCCGGTAGGCGATCGCGAACGCCGACCGGCGCAGCTCGTCGAACTCCTCGGTCATCGCTCAGCCGAGTCCCTGCGCGAAGCCTTGCCGCCAGCTTGGGTACCGGAGCTGCCAGGCTAGCTCGCGCATCGCCTTCTCGTTCGAGGCACCACTTTGCGCCTCGGTCATCATCAGCGTTGCGATCTCACCGGCCGCCAGCCGCGCCAGCCAGCGTGGGATGCGCCTTGGTGGCTTGGCGCCTAGCGCGCTCGCCAGCACCGGCAGCCACTCCCGCACCGGCGCGGGGTCGTCGTCGACGATGTAGTAGATACCCGGCTGGCCGCGCTCGACCGCGATGGCGGTCGCCGCCGCGGCGTCTTCGATGTGGACGTGCGACCAGATGCCACCACCGCCGCCGACGATCGGGAACCGTCGCTTGCGGACCGGCGCCGCCATCACCGCATCCGGAGCCAGGCTGATCGAGGTCCCCGGACCGTAGAAGCCGCCATAGCGCAACGCGAGACCCTCACCCCAGTCGATCCTCGTCACCGCATCCTCCAGATAGAGGAGCCCCTCCACTACCGGCCGCAGCGGCGCCGGCGGGTTGGGATCGAGGGGATCGTCCTCGGTCTGCACCGGCCCGCCCGTGCGGGCGTATCGGAAGGCCCCAAAGCTCTGCGCCACGAAGCGCCGTGCCCCCACGGCGCGGCCGGCGGCCAGGAGATGGTCCGTCGCCTCCGTACGCAGCCGGTTGGTCATCTTCGCCATGGAGGCGCGGTCGGGGTGCCGCGCGTCACGGATGCTCATCTTCCCGGACAGCGCCGTGAGCTGATGAACGATCACCTCCGGCTCGGCGGACGCCACCACCTGGGCGACCGCGTCTGCGTCGAGAGCGTCGGCCACGACCGGGCGTGCTCCCAGGCTGCGCACCAGGTCCTGCTTCGATGCGCTCCTCGTCATCCCGACCACCTCGTGGCGTTGCGCCACGAGCTGCGGGACGAGCTCTCTGCCGAGAACGCCTGTGGCGCCGGCTACGAAGACCTTCATGACTGCTCCTTCTGTCTCATTGCCTCTGAGACGAGATAGACGCGCCGCCTGTGACAGTGCTCAGCGCGCGCATGTCCGATAGCGGCGCGTGTGCACCACCGTCCGCCCGGCG
>JBOGJI010000241.1:0-3699 GCA_050747865.1 Thermoanaerobaculia bacterium | reverse complement strand
CATAACGGGCCTACATTGCAAGGCAAATCTGTGCCTATTAGTGGCTACTCTTGCAACCCAGAAATCGAGGCCAACTCCCGTCAGATCAAAGAATTGGGAATGCTGAGACTCTGGAACTTCGGGCTAGGCTTGCAGGCTCGAACGTCAGCTCGGCGGCTCCTGAGGTCACGGTCAGCGACAAGGGCACCGTCGTCAGGGGCTGCTGTGGATCATTGCTGCCGATGCACAGGTTTGCACTGAAGTCTCCGGGTGCGATGCCGGTCGCATCGAACGTGACCTCCACTTGGCTGTCCGCGCCGGATGGCACCGAGCCGCTGAGCGGATCGACGTTCACCCACCCGGGCAACGTGCAGTCCAGCGGCACGGTCTCGCCGCCGAACTCGAGGTCACAGAACAGCTCGGCCTGCGCTTCCGGACCTCGGACCTCGATGCGGCTGATGCCCAGAGGACTCGAGGTCTCCACTCCGAGGAACACCGGCGCTCCGACGCCGGCGGTCGTCACCTCCGTGGAACCGAGCTGCCCGCCGAGACTGACGACCGTAACCATGAAGACCTGGCCGGGCGACGTGGTGTCGCGCGACGAGCTGCTGCACGAGGTCTGGGGCGGTCGAGCGGTGACCGACCACGTGCTCACCAGGGCAGTGGGGCAGCTACGCAGCGCCCTGGGGGACGATCCGCACGATCCGCGGGTCATCGAGACGATCGCCCGGCGCGGGTACCGGTTGCTGGCGCCGGTCGAGCCGGTGGCCGGAGGCCGCTCCGAATCGGGGCGCGGCTTCCGCTCGTACCCGCGGGCACGCGGCTGGTGGGCCGTCCTGGCGCTCGCCGCAGTCGCCTTGTTGACGACCTGGGCACTCTGGCGCCCAAGTCGCGCCGCCCCCTTGCCGGTGCGCGCGGTGACGGTCCTGCCCTTCCAGGTGCTGTCTCCCAACGACTCGGCGGCGCCGATCAGCGAGGGCATGGTGGAGATCCTGGTGAGTGACCTGTCCCGGATCGAGGGTCTGCGTGTGATCGCACGCCGCTCGGCATTCTCCAGGGCATTGGAAGGCCTGAGCCTCGAGCAGATCGGGACCCGTCTGGGCGTCGACGCGGTGGTCCAGGGGAGTGTCCACGGTCAGGAGGATTCGCTGCGTGTCGACATCCGTCTGGTGCGCACGCACGACGGTCAAGTGCTGTGGTCCGGCGTGGTCCGGGGCGACGGCGGCGATTTGCTGGCCCTGCATGAGCAGGCGGCGGAAGCGGTCACGGCCGCCGTCCGCGGTAGCCCGCTTCCGGCGCGCGGCCCCATGGCAACCATCAACCGGGACGCCTACCGGGAGTACCTGTTCGGCCGCCATCACTGGAACCGTCGAACGGTCGACGGCCTGCAGAAAGCCATTGCCCACTTCGAGGCCGCACTGCAGCTCGATCCACGGTACGCCCAGGCTCACGCGGCGTCGGCGCAGACGCATGTGCTGCTGCCGTACTACGGTGTCGCGGCGCCGCGCGAGGCCATGCCCCGGGCGCGACGCGCGGCCGAGCGCGCCCTGGAGCTGGACCCGCGGCTGGCGTCGGCTCACGCGGTCCTCGGTCAGATCCTGCATGAATATGAGTGGGCACTGGAGCTCGACCCCCTGTCGCCGATCGTGAGCTTGCTCGCCGCGGGACCCCCTCTGTTGGAGGGGCACTGCGAGGAGGCCGCCACGGCCATCCGCCGCGTTTTGGAGCTCGAGCCCCGATTCGCCCAGGGACCCAATCTGCTGGCCCTCAGCCTGCTCTGGGGCGGGCACCCAGGCGAGGCGATCGCGGAATTCGAAACTGCACTGCCCGATTTCGGCGTCGGCCTGATCGGCCCCCGGCTGGGCTACGCCTATGCGGTGCTTGGCCGCTTTCGTTCACCTGCTCCGCCGCGTCGGCCTGCCTGAGCCCGCGAGCCGATCGCAAGCACATCGCGGCTGACGCTCGGCCCTACCCGGCGACTGGCGAGCCCGCGTAGGCGGCCATCTGGCCGCGGGTGCCAGCCGGGACAGTCGGGGCATCATCGGCGCACGCGCGGATGGACGGAGCGTCGAGGTGTGGAGCCGCTACAATGCGGCGGCCCCAACGGAGGTGACACCCATGCGACAGCCCCTGACGTCGACGCTCATCCTTGCTTCGACCCTGCTCCTCTGCCCGCCGGTCACGCCGCAGGGGACCGCAACGCCCGAGCCGGGGCCGCCGATCGTGTTGACGGCGGCGCGGATCTTCACCGGCGTCGACGGCTCGATCGAGGAGAACGGCGGCGTGGTCGTGCGCGGAGGCGAGATCGTCGCCGCCGGTTCCGGCATCACCGTCCCCGAGGGCGCTACCGTGATCGATCTCGGCGACGCGACGCTGCTTCCCGGCTTCATGGACGCCCACGTGCACCTCACGGGCGAGATGTCCGACAACTGGTACCAGGACTTCCACGACAACTTCTTCCGCTTCCCCACCGAGCAGGCCCACTACGCCGCGCGCTGGGCCCGGCGCACCCTTGAGGCCGGCTTCACCACCGTGCGCAACGTCGGCGCCGGCGACTACCTGGACATCGGTCTGCGCAACGCCATCGACGCCGGTGTCATACCGGGGCCGCGCGTGCTCACCGCCGTCCACGGCATCGGCTCGACCGGCGGCCACTGCGACCAGGAGCCTTACCCTCCCGATCGCATCGCCCCGGCCACCACGCTCGAGGGCACCTGCGACGGTGCCGAATCCTGCCGCGAGGCGGTGCGCCAGCAGATGAAGTTCGGCGCCGATGTGATCAAGATCTGTGCCTCCGGCGGCGTCCTATCGCTCGCCGATCCGGTCGACGTGCCGCAGCTCACCGCCGCCGAGCTCGAAGCGATCATGAGCGAGGCCCACGCCTGGGGCCGCAAGGTTGCCGCCCATGCCCACGGCGACGAGGCCGCGCGCCTGGCCGTCGAGGCCGGCGTCGACTCGATCGAGCACGGCACTTTCCTCAGTGACAAGACCCTCGAGCTGATGAAGCAGAAGGGCACCTGGCTGGTGCCCACCCGCATGGCGGTCGAGGAAGTCGGCGCCGCCGCCGACAACTATCCGCCGGCGGTCGCCGAGAAGGCCCGCGCCGCGGCCGCGGGGCACAGCGAGATGTTCGAGCGCGCCCTCGCCGCCGGTGTGCCCATCGCCTTCGGCACCGACTCCGGCGTCTCGCCGCACGGCCGCAACGCCGAGGAGTTCCGGCTCATGGTCGAGCTCGGCATGGAGCCCGCCCGGGCCCTGCTCTCCGCCACCCGCGACGCCGCGAGGCTGCTCGGCATCGAGTCCGAGACCGGCACGCTGGAGCCCGGCAAAGCCGCCGACGTCGTCGCCGTCCCCGGCAACCCGCTCGAGGACATCACCGCCACCGAGCGCGTCCTCTTTGTCATGCGATCGGGCGAAGTCGTCAGAGCACCCGGCAGTTAGCGACCGGTCTGCCCGTCTGATCCCAGCCACGCCGGACTCCACGACGGCGGCCGTCGTGGAGGCAGAGCTCCGCCCTAAGGAGCATGCCCGCCAAGCCGGTGAACGGCTACTGGCGGATCACTTCTTCGTCGAGGCGGGACCTGCAGGTCGCTTCGGCGCCGTTGGCGTCGCGGACTTCCTCGACGGCGCGGCCGCCGGCGCGAGTGCCTTGGTTCGCGCTGGGGGCGCCGCGGTCGTCTTCGGTCGCGCAGCGGGCGCAGCAGCCGCCCTGGGTCGCGC
>JBOGJI010000240.1:0-7964 GCA_050747865.1 Thermoanaerobaculia bacterium | reverse complement strand
GCACTGGCGGTCGTGGTACGGTCACTCGCCCGAGGAGCCGGCCGTGACCGTCGCGACCGAAGATCGCATCCACATCGAACCGGTGGCCGCCCGCGAGGACGTGGCCACGGAGCAACAGCGCCTGCTGGCGGCGTTGGCGGAGGATCCGCCCCGGATCCCGTCCTTCTACCACTACGACGCCGTGGGCTCGGCGCTCTTCACGGAGATCACGCGGCAACCGGAGTATTACCTCACCCGCTCAGAGCTCGCCCTGCTGCAGCGGCACGCTCCCGACATCGCTGCCGCGACACGCGCCAGCGTCCTGGTCGAGCTGGGACCCGGCGACGCGACCAAGACACGCCTGCTCCTCGACGCCCTGAACGACCGGGAGACGCTCGTCACGTACGCGCCCTTCGACGTCGATCACGGGCTTCTGGAGCGTGTGGCCCGCGAGCTGGCGAACGAATACCCGGAGCTGCGCATCCACGCCCTGGCCGGCAACTTCCTGCACGGCCTCGCGGCCCTGCCCGACGGGGAGCGCAGGCTGGTCGCCTTCCTCGGCTCCACGATCGGCAACCTGCAGCCCGCCGCGACGGTGGAGTTCGTGCGGGGTCTGCGGCGGCAGCTCGACGCCGCCGACCACTTCCTGCTCGGCGTCGATCTGATCAAGGACGTGCGGCGGCTGGAAGCGGCTTACAACGATGCCGCCGGGGTCACTCCGCGCTTCAGCCGCAACATCCTGGCGGCGCTGAACCGGCGGTTCGGCTTCGACTTCGAGCCGGAAGCCTTCGCCCATCGCTCGGTCTGGTCTGCCGCGGAGCACCGCATCGAGACCTCGCTGGTGGCGCGGTCGCCGCAGCGGATCCGGTCGGAAGATCTCGACTTCGAGCTCGATCTGGCGGCCGGGGACCCCATCCGCACCGAGATCTCGACCAAATACGACCGCCCGATCGTCGAGGCCGTGCTCGCCGAGGCCGGCCTCGCGACTGTCGGGTGGCTCACCGACCCCGACGGCTCGTTCGCCCTGGCGCTGACCCGGCGGAGCTAGGCTCGTGCAAGACTATGGCGCGATGACGCCACGCGAAGCGTCCGGCCTGCGGAGGGAGCGCGCGTCCGGGGGACGGGTCACGCTCCGCGAGCTCGCTGCCCATCTCGAGCTCTCGCCCACCACCGTGTCGCTGGTGCTGAACCGATCGCCGAGGGCCGAGTCGATTCCGGAGCAGACCCAGGCCCGCATCTTCGCCGCCGCCGAGGAGCTCAAATACCGACCGAACCACATGGCCCGCTCGCTGCGGCGCCGTCGCAGCCAGACCGTCGGCGTCTTGGTTCCGGAGATCGACGAGCCGTACGCGGCCGCCGTCATGAGCGGCCTCGAGAACTACCTGGTACGCGAGGGGTACTTCTACCTGGTCGCTAGCCATCGGGCGCATCAAGATCGGGTGGACACCTGTCTCGAGCTGCTGGAGAGCCGTTCCGTGGAAGGCATGGTGCTGATGGCGACGTCCTTGTCGCATGCCCCGCGGCTGCCGACGGTCGTCGTCTCCGGCCACCAGACGCTCCCTGGCGTCACCAACGTCGTCATCGACCATGAGCGGGCGGCCCGTCTGGCCCTCGAGCACCTCCGGCAGCTCGAGCACCGCCGTATCGCGCTGGTGAAAGGTCAGACCGGGAGCGCCGACACCGAGGAGCGCTGGGAGGCCGTCGTGGCCGCCGCCAGGGAATTCGGCGTCGAGATCCACGACGAGCTCGTGTTCCAGCTCGTCGACGATCCCACGGGAGGCCTCACCCGGACCGAGAAGAGCTACGCGGACGGCTACCGATTCGGATCGGAGCTGGCGCGGAGCGGCCGTCGGTTCACCGCCCTCTTCGCCTTCAACGACGTGTCCGCCATCGGCGCCACCCATGCCTTCCTCGAGGCTGGGCTGCGGGTCCCGCAGGACGTCTCGGTGGTCGGGTTCGACGACATCGCGAGCGCCGCCTTCCTCAATCCGGGACTCACCACGGTCCGCCAGCCCCTGCAGCAGATGGGCGAGACCGCCAGCCGTCTGCTGCTCGCGCGCCTGGCGGACGGCGGCTCCGCGGCCGAAACCGTCACCCTGGCCCCCGAGCTCATCGTCCGGGAGTCCACCGGTCCGGCCGCCGACCGCCTGCGCCGGTAACACGCCTCGCTTCACGAGCGCCCACTATTCGGGCGGCGGCACGGGCAGCACCTCGACCGCGGGCTCCCACCACTCGTCACCTGGCTCGAAAGGCTCGCCCTCGTGGCGGCAGGGCGAGATGACGTGGTCGCGGCCGAAGAGGCCCAAGCCCTTGCCGCGATGGACGCCCAGGTGCAGGGGGAAGACCGACTTGCAGTCGCGGCAGAAACGGCCGACCTGACGGCCGCGGCGCGGCGGCTCGAGGACGCTCTCCGGCGCGACGTCGGGCCTGCGGTAGGTCATGGCGCGACGGCGAGCAGCTCGGCGCGGCTGAAGAAGAACGCCAGCTCGAGGGCGGCGTTCTCCGGTGAGTCGGAGCCGTGGATGGCGTTGCGCTCGATGGAGGTGGCGAACAGCTTGCGAAGGGTCCCCTGCTCCGCCTCCTCCGGGTTGGTGGCGCCCATCACGCGGCGCAAGTGGGCCACCGCGTCGTCCCGCTCCAGGGCCACGGAAACGCAGGGCGCCGAGGTCATGAAGGCGACCAAGCTGCCGTAGAACGGGCGCTCACGGTGGACCTCGTAGAAGGCCCGGGCCTGGGCCTCGGAGAGGTGGAGCTTGGAGAGCGCCAGGATGCGGAAGCCCTCCTCTTCGAGGCGCGCCAGGATCTTGCCGGCGTGGCCGGCCTCCACCGCGTCGGGCTTGATGATGGCCAGGGTACGACTCATAACGTTTCGACTCCTTGTGTGAGCACTTGTAGATCTCCGTCCGGATCGTCCAGCGCGAAGGCCATGCCGACGATCTCGGTCTCTCCTTGCGGGCCCAGCAGCAGCGCCGAGCCCGCCGGCAGGCCGAGCCCCCAACGCACGGCCGGCTGGCGCAGGAGCTGCCGCAGTCGCCGGTCGTGGCCGGGGTCGAAGTTCGTCTCGACGCCGCCGTGGCGCAGCCAGCCCAGCCCCGGGATCGCCCCGCCGCCGTACAGGCTGCGGGTCATGGCGCCGAGAGCCTGGGCGGCGGCCCCGATGGCGACTACCGTGCCGCCCGAGCCCAGCCTGTCGAGCAGGGCCGCGCCCGCGGGGGTGTCGCGCAGCGTGTCCAGGAGCTGGTCGGTGACGCCTCCGCCGATGTACACGCAGGCCACCGCCGCGATGCGTTCCAGGTTCTTGCCGCGCCGCGCGTCCCGCTCACGGTAGATCGGGATCAGCTCGCTCTCGCGCCGGTGCTCCTCCGCGAGGTAGGCCGCGAAATGCCGTGGGTAGTCGGCCGAGCCGGAGGCCGTGGGAAGGAAGCCGATCGGGCCTTCCGGGCTCTTCGCGAGCCAGGCGCGGTCCGCTTCCAGCGTCTCCCCGAAGCTGAACTCGCCGCCGCCGATCAAGACCAGCCAGCCGTCGCCCTCTACGCGACCCACGGGAGATTCATTCACAGGCTCTCAGCAGGCGGGCCACCGTGGCGCCGAGCTCGGCCGGGGACTCGACGACCGTGATCCCGGCCTCCCGCATCGCCTCCATCTTCGCCGCCGCGGTCCCGCTGCCGCCGGAGACGATGGCGCCGGCATGGCCCATGCGCCGCCCCGGCGGCGCGGTGCGGCCGGCGATGAAGCCGGCGACCGGGCGGTCGAAGCTCTGCCGGATCCAGGCTGCCGCCTCCTCCTCCGCCGAGCCGCCGATCTCGCCGATCAGGATGACTGCCTCCGTCTGGGAGTCCCCGGCGAAGGCCTCCAGCACGTCCACGAAGCTGGTTCCGTTGACCGGGTCGCCGCCGATGCCGACGCAGGTCGATTGCCCGAGCCTGAGGTTGCTCAACTGCCAGACCGCCTCGTAGGTGAGGGTGCCGGAGCGGCTGATCACACCGACCCGGCCGGGCTGGTGGATGTGGCCCGGCATGATGCCGATCTTGGCCTGCCCCGGCGTGATGACGCCGGGACAGTTGGGCCCGATCAGCCGGGTCGGGTGGTCGCGCAGGAAGGCCTTGACCGTCAGCATATCGGCCACCGGGATGCCCTCGGTGATGCACACCACCAGCTCCACGCCCGCGGCCGCCGCCTCCATGATCGCGTCGGCGGCGAACGGAGGCGGCACGAAGATCATCGAGGCGTTGGCCCCGGTCGCCTGCCGCGCCTCGTCCACCGAGTCGAAGACCGGGATGCTCTCGACGTCCTGGCCGCCCTTGCCGGGGGTCACCCCGGCGACCACCTGGGTGCCGTAGTCGCGGCAGCCCAGGGCGTGGAAGGTTCCCTCCTTGCCGGTGATCCCCTGCACGAGGAGTCGGGTCTGGTCGTTCACCCAGATCGCCATCAGCCCTCTCCCCCCGCCGCAGCGACGACCTTCTCCGCCGCATCGCCCATGTCTTCGGCGACCAGGAAGTCGAAATCCGCCTGGTGCAGGATCCTCCGCCCCTCCTCGACGTTGGTTCCCTCCAGGCGCACCACGACGGGGACGCGCGCGGCGGCGTCTCCGAGCTTCTCGAGCGCCGCCACCACGCCGTTGGCGATGCGGTCGGTGCGCGCGATGCCACCGAAGATGTTGATCAGCACCGCCTCGACTGATGGATCGGAGACCAGGATGCGGAAGGCCGCGGCCACCGCCTCCTCCGACGCCGATCCGCCCACGTCCAGGAAGTTCGCCGGCTCACCGCCGGCGAGCTTGATGATGTCCATCGTCGCCATGGCCAGGCCGGCGCCGTTGACCATGCAGCCGATGTTGCCGTCGAGCGCGATGTAGTTGAGCCGGTACTCGGAAGCTTCGACTTCGCGCGGATCCTCCTCGTGGAGGTCGCGCATCTCCGCCACGTCCGGATGCCGGAACAGCGCGTTGTCGTCGAAGTTCATCTTGGCGTCGAGAGCCATCACGTCGCCGCCGGCGGTGACCATCAGCGGGTTGATCTCGACCAGCGAGGCGTCGGTCTCGAGGTAGGCGCGGACCAGCCCAGCGACGAGCTTCGTCGCCTGCTTGGCGCTGTCGCCGGTGAGGCCCAGCGCGCGGACCACGCGCCGCGCCTGGAACGGCTGCAGCCCCAGGTGCAGATCGACCGGCTGGCGAACGATCGCTTCGGGGTCGGTCGCCGCCACCTCCTCGATGTCCATGCCGCCCTGTGCCGAAGCCATGATGACCGGGCATCCGCGGGCGCGGTCCAGCGTCATGCCGAGATATGACTCGCCGGCGATGTCGGCCTGCTCCTCGACCAACACCTTGCGCACCGTCTGGCCCTCGGGACCGGTCTGGTGCGTCACCAGCTGCATGCCGAGGATCTCGCCGGCGCGCTGCGCCGCCTCCTCGGGAGAGCCGGCGAGCTTCACCCCGCCCCCTTTGCCGCGTCCCCCGGCATGGATCTGCGCCTTCACCACGCAGCGGCCGCCGAGCTCCCGGCAGATCTCCGCCGCCTCCTCGGCCGCGTCGGTGACCCTGCCGCGCGGCGTCGCCACGCCGTAGCGGCGCAGGATCTCCTTCGCCTGGTACTCGTGGATCTTCAAGAATCGCCCTCCTGTCGCGCCCCGGCTGCCGGCTGTCCGGCGCCGCGGGGCCGCGCGAGAGTAGCAGACCAGCCGGCCAGCGGCCGACACTCCGGCTCCGCTTCGTAGCTCAGCGCCTTCGCGACCTCGGCCAGTGTCCGGCCGTCCGTCGGATGGACGAGATCTGGAGCGAGGTCGGCGAGGGGCAGCGCCAGATGGGGGCGCTCGAGGATCTCGGGATCCGGCAAGGTGATACCGGTGCCCGGGTCGTCGAGGACCAAGCCGTCGACGAGCAGCAGGTCGAGGTCGATGGTCCGCGGCGCGGCGCGATCGGCCGTGCGCACCCGTCCCAGCTCCGCCTCGATGGGCCGCAGCAGCGCGTACTTGAGCTCGGCCGGATCGCGCGCGTCGGACAGCTCCACTGCGGCGTTCAGGAAGGGCGGGAGATCGGAGCGACCCACCGCCGCGGTGCGGTAGACGGGCGACACCGCGACGAGCCGCGACCGCTCTTCGAGCAGCGTCACGGCGCGCCGGAGGTTCTCCCGCGGGTGGATGTTCGAGCCCAGACCAACGAAGACCCTCACCCGTCCCGGCGCCTCTCGATCTCCACGCCCACCGACTCGGCGAAGCGCAGGGCGCCGGGCTTCTCCACCCGCACCCGCGCCGCCAGCGCCCCATGCTCGAGGCAGATACGGGCTACGCCCTCGGCCAGGCGCTCGACCAGGAAGTGAGAGGAGCCCTCGACGTAGGCGATGACCGCTTTGGTCAGGGTGCGGTAGTTCAGGGCGTCGGCGATGTCGTCGGAGGCCGCCGCCGCGGCGAAGTCGTGCTCCAGCTCCAGGTTGATCAGGATGTCCTGCCGGGTCTCGCGCTCCCAGTCGTTGACGCCCACGATGCCCCGCACCAGGAGATTGCGCACGAAGATGCGATCCGCCACGTGTCAGCCCTCCAAGCCCGTCGCGGTCCTGCCGCCCAGGAGATGCTCTCCCCCGTCCACCGGCAGCACCGCCCCGGTGATGAAATCGTTCTCCGCCAGGAAGACGACCGCTTGCGCCACCTGCTCCGGTGTTCCCGTGCGCCGCAGAGGCAGCGTTCGACCCAGAGCCTCGAACGCCGGATCATCCTCCGGCCGCGCGTCCGGATGCGGCAGGATGGCGCCCGGCACGATGGCGTTGACCCGCACCCCGGGCGCCAGCTCCAGCGCCGCCACCCGGGTCAGGTGCAGCAGGCCGGCCTTGCTCACGCCGTGGGCGGCGTACCCGCTCCAGCCTGAGGTCCCCGAGTGGTCGCCCAGATTGACGATGAGCCCTGGCGAGTCCCGCCGCGGTTGCCACCGCATCCGGTCGCTCGCCCGCTGGCTGAGCAGGAATGGCGCGCGCAGGTTCACCGCCAAAGCCTCGTCCCAGTCGCCCGCCGTGGTGTCGGCGAAAGCCAGCCGGCGAAAGGAGGCGGCGCAGTTGACCAGGACGTCGAGCCGGTCGAAGCCGCGATCGAAGGCCGCGAAGAGCGTGTCGATGGCCACCGGATCCCGCAGATCGGCCTGCAGCGCCTGCGCCTCCACGCCCAACTCGCGCAGGGCCTCCACAGTCTCTTCCGCCTCGCTTTGCGACCCGCCGTAGTGCACGGCCACGTGACAGCCGCGCCGCCCGAGCTCGAGCGCGATCGCCCTGCCGACGCGCCGTGCGGCACCGGTCACAAGGACGACACGACCGACCAGATCCATGGGATGCGGAGGCTAGCAGACCACCATCGAGTTCGTGCCACTCCCGGGCCCGCCCGAGAGCGACTCATGTCGCCAAGCGTTTGATCTGGAGGCTGACCCGCGCGCCGTAGTCGGTCTCTTGCTGGCCCACCTCGACGAAACCCTGCCGTCGGTGGAAGCGTAACGATCCCTCGTTGCGCGGCCTCACGTTGACCTCCAGAGCGATCATCTTCGCCCGGGCGCGTCGTTCGACCTCCCGATACAGCGCGGTCCCGAAGCCGCGGTCGCGGTAGGGCTCGTCGATGGCCACGCGGTCCAGGTACCAGAAGTCGTCGTAGCGCTCGTCGAACCAGCGGTAGTTGACGCTCGGATAGGCCGTGCCCGGATCGAGCAGCACGCAGAAGCCGGCGACGAGGTCCGGGGCATCGGCGGGAGTGACGACCAACGTCAACGAGGCGAACGAGAGCAGCCGCCGCAGACCGGCTTCGTCGAGCGCACCGACGGCCGGGACGCTCGCGTTGTTGATCCACAAGATCGCCTCGCGGTCCGCTTCGACAAACGGACGGATCAGCGGCGCGCCCCCCTGGGCCGTAGGTTGAGCTCTGTCGCGTGAGCCTTCGGACACAATCCTCATGGTCATCCGGCTCGATGCCGTGGCCTCGCCAGATTGTCTCAGGCATCTGCGGCTGTGGGAAGCTAG
>JBOGJI010000239.1:0-2390 GCA_050747865.1 Thermoanaerobaculia bacterium | reverse complement strand
CGGGGCGAGGTGATCCGGGAGGCGGGCTACGACGGCGAATACGGCACGATCCGCCTCTTCGAGCCGCGGGAGCTCCACCGGCAAGTGTCGCTGTCGCTTTCTGGGTCGGGAGATGTGGGGTTGCCCTCTCCCGCTCCCGAACCCAGCCTCACTCCACTGCAACCCTCTCCTCGGGCGCGAGAGAGGGAGGGGGCGAGGGAGAAGGTGGCGAGCGAAGCTCGAAAGCCTCATCTTGCGGCTCTCGATGCAGAGCAGCGGGCCGCGGCCGAGATCCTGCACGGGCCGTTGCTGGTAGTGGCCGGACCGGGAACGGGCAAGACCCGTACTCTCACCCATCGTGTCGCCCGGCTGGTCGCGAGCGGCACGGCTCCGCCCGAAGCCTGCCTGACGCTCACCTTCACCCGGCGAGCGGCGGCGGAGATGCGGGAGCGGCTCGAGGCGTTGCTGCCCGCCGCGGCCCCGCGGATCCCGGTCACAACCTTTCACGGCCTCGGCCTCACGCTGCTGCGGGAGTGGCCCGAGGCGGCGGGACTCGGCGCCGGCCTCCGGGTGGCGGACGAGGCGGAATGCCGCCACATCGTTCGCCAGACGTTTCGCGTCGACGAACGGGAGGCCGACCGCATCCTGGAGGCGGTGTCCCGCGACCGCAGGAAGCGCACCGAGGAGGCGCTCCACCCACCCGCGCCCGACGGCTTCGCCGGCGCAGCCGATCCGGCAGCGGCATCGGCCGCCGAGGACGCGGCGAATGACGAGCGGATCTCCCGCTACGAAACGGCGCTGCGGGACCGGGGCCTGGCGGACTTCGACGACCTGCTGATCCTGCCGCTGCGCCTCCTGGCGGGCGATCCGGCTCTGCTCGAGGAGCTTCGCGAGCGCTGGCGCTGGATCTCGATCGACGAATACCAGGACATCGACCCCCTGCAATACCGCCTCGTCCGCCTGCTGGCGCCGGCCGGGGCCAACGTGTGCGCCGTCGGCGATCCCGACCAGTCGATCTACGGCTTCCGCGGCGCGGAGGTCGGCTTCTTCCTGCGCTTCCGGAAGGACTACGCCGACGCCCAGGTCGTCTACCTGACCCGCAACTACCGTTCCCTGCCGGTCATTGTGGAGGCCGCCCTGCAGGCGGTGACGCCCGGCAGCCTGGTGGAGGGGCGAGGCTTGAGCGCCGTCCAGGAGGCGGCGCCCGAGCGCGTCGTGCTCCATGAGGCGGCGACGGCCGCCGCCGAGGCGGAGCTCGTGGTCCACACCATCGAGCGGTTGATCGGCGGTACCTCCTACTTCTCGCTGGACAGCGGGCGGGTCGACTCGGGCGACGGCCTCGACATCTCTTTCGGCGACATAGCGGTGCTCTACCGCACCCATGCCCAGGCCGCCCCCTTGTTGGAGGCGTTGCAGCGCTCCGGCATTCCGTTCCAGCGGCGCTCCCACCGCCGGCTCGCCGACCACCCGGGGGTCCGGCCGCTGCTCGAGGAGCTGCGCGGCGCCACACGAGACGCCGCGGCGGCCGATCGCATGGTGAGCGAGAGGCTCGACGCGGCTCGGGAGCGGCTTGCCGAGCACGCCCCGGACCCGACGGCGCTGGACGAGGCCGCGGAGCTCCTGAGCGCGCTGGCCGCCCGCCATGACCGCGACCTCGACGGCTTCCTCTCCGAGGTGGCGCTGGGGGCGGAGGTCGATACCTGGGACCCGCGGGCCGACCGCGTCTCCCTGTTGACGCTGCACGCCGCCAAGGGGTTGGAGTTCCCGATCGTCTTCCTGACCGGCTGCGAGGACGGCCTGCTGCCGCTCTGGTGGGGTCGCTCCGAACCGGCCGATCCGGACGAGGAGCGCCGGTTGCTTTTCGTTGGCATGACCCGCGCCGGCTCCCGCCTCTTCCTCTCCTACGCCCGCCGGCGCACCCTCTACGGCGAGACGCGCACGGGTATCCCGTCGCCCTTCCTCGACGACATCGCCGAGGACCTGATGGAGCGGCGGGGCGAAGCTTCGCGCAGGCAACGGGCGGCGGCCACTGACGAAGCCGCCGCAGAGTCGGGCTCCGGAGCGGGTACCCAGCTCGAACTGTTCTAAGTCCTGCCGGTTCCGGGTGTAGAGGGGCACCCCATGAACGCGGGCGGAGGCGGCGATGAACAGGTCGACGACGCGGGTTCGAACCTTCCGTCCTGATTTGACGGTGAGCGCCGCCAGCTCACCGTAGGCTCGCGCCACGGCTTCGTCGATCGGCAGCGCATCGAAACGGGTTTCGATCTCGGTCAAGCGGCGCAGCCGCAGCGTACGAGCCGCCTCGTCTTTCGCTAGTGTTGTGTCTCCAACATGGCTTTGCCAGATGCGCGAGTCATCTTCGTCGCTGGCAAGGCGCGCTGACGCAGGCATAGCTGGGGCTATGTCGAGGA
>JBOGJI010000238.1:0-1108 GCA_050747865.1 Thermoanaerobaculia bacterium | reverse complement strand
ACCGGGTGGTGCTGCCGGCGCCGCAGCCGGCGGCGATCGGCGATTTCACCGAGGGCTTCGACGACATCACGATGCTTCCGGGCGCCGGCTGGGCGCTGATCAACAACAGCGAGCCGGTGGGTCCGTCGAGCTGGTTCCAGGGGAACGGGACAGTGTTCCCGTCGCACGAGGGAGATCCGGACGCCTACATCGCGGCGAACTACGAGAGCACGGACGACAACGGCGACATCAGCAACTGGCTGCTCACCCCCGAGGTGACGATCGTCAACGGCACGCAGCTGTGCTTCTGGACGCGCAAGACGCCTCTGTTCGAGGAGTTCCTCGATCGGCTGGAGGTGCGGATGAGCGTCGAGGGGGCGAGCACGGACGTGGGGGAGACGGCGGAGTCGGTGGGCGACTTCACGGAGCTTCTGCTGACGATCGAGCCGGACCTGGAGCTGCCGAACGAATATCCGGAGGAGTGGACGGAGTTTTGCCTGACGGTGCGGGAGCGCCCGCGCCAGCCGGCGACCGGCCGCTTCGCGTTCCGTTACTGGGTGACGGACTCGGGTCCGGACGGCACGAACGGGGACTACATCGGCATCGACACGGTGAGCGTGACACAGCCGGACGACATCCCGCCCGGCGGCGGTTGCGACAACCCGGTGGACATTCCATGGCTCGCCGCGGATCCGACCAGCGGCACCACGGCACCGGGCGGCAGCGAGCCGGTCACGGTTGCCGTCGACACCGCGGGCCTCGAGGTCGGCGAGCACACGGCGCAGCTCTGCGTGACGACCAACGACCCGAACGCGCCGCTGGTCGACGTGCCGGTCAGCCTGACCGTTACCGCGGGGCCGGTCGCGCCGGCCGCCCAGAGTGTAGTTGTTGTTGACTAAGCCCGGTTGTTGCAAACGCGCGGCGTGATCGAGGGTATCAAGCGGCTGCCTGAAGCTGGTTGAGACAATGCAACAGTTCGTCTCGGACCGGTCGATTGGCACTGATCGTCAAGGTCAGTTTGCCTTGGGGTCGGGTCAGGCGGCCGGCTCGCTGGATGATCTTGCATCGCAACGAGGCGAGCCGCGAGAACTGCCACAACGGCATGCGAGCAGCCGTGGTCGCTCGCTGG
>JBOGJI010000237.1:0-3554 GCA_050747865.1 Thermoanaerobaculia bacterium | reverse complement strand
CCGCCGCTCCCCGCCGCCACGGAGCCTCGCGCGAGCGCCGGGCGGCGGACAGTGCGTCACCGGCGGGCGGCTCCACCAGCAGCGTCGGCAGCCCGTCGCGCTCGATGGCGATGAGGTCTCCTCTCGGCGTTCCGGCTCCGGCGGACGCCAGGGTCCACGCGGCCGGCAGCTCGCCTCCCGGAGTGAGCTGACCGGGAAGGGGATCGGTGACCACGCTGCGGCCGGTGACCAGGCGCCAGATCCCGTCCGCGGCGGGGATCTCCTCGACCCACAGCAGGGTCGCAGCGGTCAGTCCCGAGCGCCAGGTCGGCCCCGACCTCATCGCCAAAGGGTCCGTCAGCTCGTGCAGCAGACCCGGGCCGCTCCACGCAACGGCGCCACCGCCGTCGAAGAGCAGCGCCGTGACCTCGGGGCCGGTGTGGCGAGTCGCTTCGCGCAGCCTGGCGAAGAGCTGGCCGGGCGTCTTACCGGCGAGGGGAGGCAGCGCCTCGCGCAGCGACACCGCCGGCTCCCGCAGCTCCTCCCACAGGCGGGCGTAGCGGGAGGCCAGCCGTTGCGACTCCAGCACCTGGCCGGCGCCCAGCCTCCAGCTGCGGATCGCCGCCACGGTCAGGCAAGAGACGGCCGCGAACAGGAGCACGGCGACGGCCAGCCGGCGCGCGGGAGCCCTCACGGACTGCCAGCCCATCGCCGCCAAGACCGCCAGGAGCAACAGCAGGGGCAGACCGGCGGGCAAGGGCAGGACAGGGGCGGCGGCGGCCAGGGCGAGGAGGAGGGCTCGAATGCGCACGATGTCGCGCCGGGCGATCACGGGCTCTTCAGCATCGGCAGGTCCACGCCGTGAGCGCGGGCGCAGCTCAGGGCCTCGTCGTACCCGGCGTCGGCGTGGCGGGCGACGCCCAGCCCCGGGTCGCCGGTGAGCACCCGCTGCAGGCGATCGGCCGCCTCCGGGGTGCCGTCGGCGACGATCACCATCCCGGCGTGCAGCGAGTAGCCGATGCCGACACCGCCCCCGTGATGTACGGAGACCCAGGTCGCGCCGTTCACCGCGTTGAGCAGAGCGTTGAGGCTCGGCCAGTCGGCGATCGCGTCGGAGCCGTCGCGCATACCCTCGGTCTCGCGGTTCGGCGACGCCACCGAGCCGCAGTCGAGATGGTCGCGGCCGATGACGATCGGCGCCCGCACCCGCCCCAAGGCGACGAGGTCGTTGAAGGCGCGGCCGGCAAGCGCCCGTTCGCCGTAGCCCAGCCAGCAGATGCGGGCCGGCAGCCCCTGGAAGGCGACGCGCTCCTGGGCCATGCGGATCCAGCGGGTGAGCGACTTGTCTCCGGGGAAGAGCTCGAGGATCGCCTCGTCGGTGGCGCGGATTTCGTCCGGGTCTCCCGATAGCACCGCCCAGCGGAACGGCCCCTTGCCTTCGCAGAACAGCGGACGGATGAACAGCGGCACGAAGCCGCCGATGTCGAAGGCGTCGGCTACCCCGGCCTCCAGCGCCTGGCCGCGGAGGTTGTTGCCGTAGTCGAAGGTGACGGCGCCGCGGCGCTTGAGCTCCAGCATCAGCCGCACGTGCTCCGCCATCGACGCCATGGAGCGGCGCACGTACTCCTGCGGGTCGGCGCGCCGCAGCTCCAGGGCGCCTTCGTAGGCGAGCCCCGAGGGCACGTACCCGTCAAGCGCGTCGTGCGCCGAAGTCTGGTCGGTCAGCGCGTCGGGGGTCAGCTCGTGCTCGACCAGATAGCGGAGGAGCTCAACGGCATTGGCCTCGACGCCGATCGAGACGGCCTTCCCCTCGTCGCGGGCCGCCAGCGCCTCGCGCACCGCGGTGGCGACATCGGGCGCCTGGCGGTCGAGGTAACGCGTCTCGAGCCGGCGCGGGAAGCGGGAGGGGTCGACGTCGGCGATCAGGCAGACCCCCTCGTTCATCGTCACCGCCAGCGGCTGGGCGCCGCCCATGCCGCCCAGGCCGGCGGTGACCACCAGGCGCCGTCGCAGGCTGCCGCCGAAATGTTGCCGCGCCGCCTCCGCCAAGGTCTCGAAGGTGCCCTGCAGGATCCCCTGGGTGCCGATGTAGATCCAGGAGCCTGCGGTCATCTGGCCGTACATGGTGAGCCCCAGGCCCTCGAGCCGGCGGAACTCGTCGGCGGTGGCCCAGTGGGGCACCAGCAGGGCGTTGGCGAGGAGCACGCGCGGCGCCTGCGTGTGGGTCGGAAATACCGCAACCGGCTTGCCCGACTGCACCAACAGGGTCTCGTCGTCGCGCAGGCGCTCCAGCGTCCGCACGATGGCCTCGTAGCACTCCCAGTTGCGCGCCGCCCTGCCGGAGCCGCCGTAGACCACCAGGTCCTGCGGACGCTCGGCGACCTCGGGGTCGAGGTTGTTCATCAACATGCGCAGCGCTGCCTCCTGTTGCCAGCCGCGGCAGCGCAGCTCGCCGCCGCGCGGCGCCCGCACGGTTCGCGGTTCTACGACGGTCTCGGTCATGGTGCCAGCTCCTTCATGGCCCGCAGATGGCCGCCCAGGCTCGAGGTCAGGAAGCGCATCGCGGTCTCCAGGTCCGAAGCCATCAAGCGATCCTCGTGCCATGGCTCCACGTGCCGGCGAAAGTCGGCGTGCAGCGCCTCCAGCGCCTCGCTCGAGTGCAGGGGCCGCAGCAGGTCGATGCCCTGGGCGGCGGCGGTGAGCTCGATGCCGAGGATGTAGCTCACGTTCTCCACCACGCGGTGGAGCTTCAGCGCCGCGGTCATCCCCATGGAGACGTGATCCTCCTTGTCCGCCGAGGTGGGGATCGAGTCGACGCTGGCCGGGTACGCCAGCACCTTGTTCTCGTTGACCAGGCTGGCGGCGGTGACATGGGCCATCATGAAGCCCGAGTTCAGCCCCGGGTCGGCGACCAGGAACGCCGGCAGGCCGGAGAAGCTGTGATTGGTGAGCTTCTCCGTCCGGCGCTCGCTGATCGAGCCCAGCTCGCAGAGGGCGATGGTGAGGAAATCGGCGGCCAGCGCCATGGGCTCGCCGTGGAAGTTGCCGCCGGAGAGGATCGCCTGGGAGTCCGGGAAGACCAGCGGGTTGTCGGTGGCCGCGTTGAGCTCGACGGTCAGCTTGCGCTCGACGTCGTCCAGCACGTCCCGCACCGCGCCGTGGACCTGGGGCATGCAGCGGATGCAATACGGGTCCTGCACCCGGACGTCCCCGACGCGATGGGACTCGCGGATCGCCGATCCCTGCAGCAGCCGCCAGAGATGGAGGGCGCTGCGCCGCTGGCCGGCATGCGGCCGCGTGGCGTGGATCCGCGAGTCGAAGGCGCAGTCGGTGCCGCGCAGCGCGTCGGTGGACAGCGCGCCCACGACGTCGGCCGTGTCCACCAGCCGGCGCGCCTCCAGCGCCGCCAGCGCCAGCAGCGCGGTCATCGCCTGGGTGCCGTTGATCAGCGCCAGGCCCTCCTTGGGCTCGAGGACCAGCGGCTCCAGGCCGGCCCCGGCCAGCCGCTCCGCGGCAGGGGCGCGTCGCCCGTCCTGCTGCAGCTCCCCCTCGCCGATCAGCGGCAGCGCCAGGTG
>JBOGJI010000236.1:0-75486 GCA_050747865.1 Thermoanaerobaculia bacterium | reverse complement strand
CGAGCGAACCGTTCAAGTCGATCTTGGTGAGCCGCCAGGGACTCGAACCCCGAACCCGCTGATTAAGAGTCAGCTGCTCTGCCAGTTGAGCTAGCGGCCCACGGCCAAGGGGGCATGTTACTGAAGCGCCGCGGCGGGTGGCAACAGCGCTCACCCGCCCTGCACGAACTGCACGATCTCGAGCCGGTCTCCCTCCTGCAGGCTCACGTGGTCGTAGCGCTCGCGCGGCACGATCGAGCCGTTGAGCTCCACGGCGACCGGCCGCGGGTCACGGTGCAACGACGCGATCACGTCCGCCACCGTGCTCCCCAACGCCACCTCCCGCCGCTCGCCGTTGACCTGTACCGTCCGGGCCTCCTTCACGTGGCCTCTCGTCTCGCGCCGTGGCGCAGCTTCGTCACCCATTGTCCGGACCCCTGGGACACTATACCCGGTGCGAAGGCTCCCGTTGCTTGACTCACCCGCGCCGCTGGTTGTAAACATCTGGTTGTGTCGCGCTTTGTTCGCAGCCTGCGGGCCGCGATGGTCCTGGCCGGCCTCTTGACGATCACCCTGCTGGTCTGGCGGCCTGTGCAGCGAGGTCTCGCTGCCAGGCACTCCGACGATCGCGGTCGGCAGGGGGAGCTCGTGGTGCTGGCGGAAGGACTCGACGAGGCCTTCGAGCCGACCCCTTCGCGCCTGGTCATCGGAGCCGCTACAGGGGCGATCCGCGTCGAGCCCGACCACATGACCGCTGCCCAGGTGGGGACCTACACGGTGCACTTCACGGTCGGCGCGGGAGGCATCGCCACGGCCGGCGGCTTGCTTTTCGACCTCCCTAAGGCCTGGTTCGCGGAGCTCTACCCGTGGCCGAAGCCGTTCCAGCAGGTACAACCGGGCGCCGCCCACTTCGTGTCGGCGGCCGCCTCGCGTGCCGACGTCGAGCTCGACGTGAAGCTGCAGCAGCGCAACTTCGACGGTAAGACGACGCGGTATCCGCACATCGCCGCGGTGACGGTGGAGGGCGGCCATCTGCGCGCCGGCGACGAAGTCCGGCTCACGCTGCACAACACGACGGCCCCCTACCTCGCGGGCGAGGACTCCATCCGGGCGGCGGTGGACCGCAGCGGCGAGGGTGCGTACCGGCTGCTCCCACGCCCTGCTCGCTACCGGGTCGACGCGGCCGCGGCCACGGATTTCGCCCTGTTCGGACCCAGTCAGGTGGTCGTCGGAGAAGCGGTCGAGCTGCAGCTCACCGTGTTCGACCGCTTCGCCAACCTGGCTCGCGCCCGCGGCAAAGTCGTCGCCGCCGGTCTCGCCGCGTCCGCGCTCCCGCCCAGCGCCGGAGCCCTGGAGCGCGGAGCCGTGCGTTTCCGATGGGTGCCGCGGCGGACCGGCTTCCACTGGCCGGTCGCCGTCTTGCGTCTCGCCGCGGAAGGCGGCGAAGCGGAGCGGCGGATCGCTGGGGACCCGATCCGAGTGTATGCGAAACCGCCGGCCGAACGGATCTTCTGGGGGGACCTGCACTCCCACTCCGCGATCAGCAAGGACGCGGTCGGGCACGACGACTTCCGATATGCCCGGGACATCACCCGCCTGGACTTCCTGGCACCGACGGAGCACTCCGAGGACGACGTGAACTGGCGCCGCGAGAAAGACGGCATCACACCCCAGGAGTGGCAGACGATCCGGCGGCGCGTGCGGCGCTTCTACGACCCCGGACGCTTCGTCACCCTCCTGGGCTATGAGTGCACGTTCCACGACGGGCACCACTGCGTCTACTTCCGCTCGGAAGAGGGCGTGCCGTGGAACCCACGACGCCTCGGGTCGGTGGCCAATCTGTGGAAACGGCTCGAGCCGGGTACGGCCTTCACCATCCCCCACCACCTCGGTCGCACCACCGCGGCGAGCTGGCCGAGGATCGTGCGGCACGCGGGATTGGGCCCGCCACCTCCCTACGAACGACGCCGGCACGGTCCGTGGGTAGACTGGCGCCCGCCCGGACCGACCGCGATCGAGCTGCGGCCCAACCTCGAGATCTATTCGCTGCACGGCAGCTCCGAATACGACGACCCCCAAGATGCCCTGGCATACAACAAGGTCGGCTACCTGCCGTCACATCCCCAGCCCGGACCGCATTACGCCCGCGACGCCTGGGCCCTCGGCCACCGTGTCGGCACGGTGGCCGGCAGCGACAACCACACGGCCCAGCCGGGCCAGCCTCACGCCGGGTTGACCGCCGTGCTGGCCCCCAGGTTGGAACGAGAGGCCATCTTCGACGCCATCGTGGCTCGTCGGACCTACGCCACGACCGGCCGGCGGATCTATCTCGAATTCGAGGTTTCGGGAACCCCCATGGGGGGTACCGGCAGATGTGGCAGCGACCCCGACGGCCGCGTCCTGCTGGCAGCCGCCGGACAGATCGAGCTCGCTCAGCTGATGCGCTTCTCAGATCCCGAGGCGGGATGGCAAGTGGCCAAGGAGTGGCGGGAGATCGACCGCCTCCTCGACGATCGGTTCGTCGATCGGCTCGACAGCAGCTCGGGCGAGGTCATCTACTACCTGCGTGCACAACTGTCGGAGCCGACCCGTGGCCGCACGGTGCGCGCGTGGACCTCGCCAGTCTGGCTGGAGATCCAACCGTGAAGCCGGCCGGACGTGTGGCGGGCTCCTGTATGCTGGCGATACGATGGTGCAGATGCCACCGCGAACATCTCGTCTCGGGGAGCGATGAGGCGAACCGGACCGACAGCCGAAGAAGCGACCCCGCCGGCGAGGTCAGGCGGAGAAGACGGCGGCGAGGGATTCACCTCGCGGGAAGCGGCGTGGCTCAGCGACGTTCCCTTTTTCACGGTGGATTCCTGGGGCCGTACGGGGTTCTTGCGGCCGAGCGTCTTCAAGGGCGCCGGCAGGGGCAGGGGGCGGGAGCGCCGGTACGGGTTCGCCGACGTCCTCCGCCTGCGGATCGCCCGCTCCCTACGGGAGCAGGGCGTGTCGGTGGCGACGCTGCGCTCCTTGCTGGACACGCTCAAGCAGGTCGACAGGGAACTCGAGACGGCGCGCTACGTCGTAGTCCACGAGCGCGCAATTTGCATCCGCAACCAGAAAGACCTGGCCCACATTCTGACGCGCCCGGAGACGCCTGCGCTCTCTCTAGTGCTCGACATGCGCGAGATCCTCGCGTTCGTCAGCGATCGAGGCCGAGCCCTCGACAGCGAGCGGCGACGGCACGCCGTTTTGATGGGTCGGCACTCCCGCGACGGCGGCTGAGCGCGACACCGCAAGCGCGGGGCGCTCGCCCCGTCCCGGTTTCGCGCTTTCTTTGTAAGCTTTTGGTTGTAACAATATGGTTGTATCCATGCTAGAAGGCGCCTACGATCTCGTACTCGTGGGCACCGGGTTCGCCGCGACGTTCTTCCTGCACCGGTATCTCGAACGGGCCGGCCGCCGGACCCGCGTGCTCGTGCTCGAGCGCGGCGAGATGTACTCCCATCGATGGCACACTGAGCACGACCGTGGACTCAGAAGAGCGGCCGACAGGAGCTTCCGGAACCGCAGCCCGTGGAAGAAGTGGACGTTTCGTCTGGCCTTCGGCGGAGGATCCAACTGCTGGTGGGCGTGCACACCGCGTATGCTGCCCGAGGACTTCCGCCTTCATTCCCTATACGGAGTCGGTCGCGACTGGCCCGTGGTGTACGAGGATCTGGAGGAGTACTACTGCGACGCCGAGGAGATCATGGCGGTCTCGGGTCCCGCCGACGGCTCGCCATACCCGCGCAGCCGTCCCTACCCGCTGCCGCCGCACCGTTTCACCGATCCCGATCGCTTGTTCAAGCGGCACTTCCCCGATCGCTTCTTTCAGCAGCCGGCGGCGCGTCCGAGCCGCGCACTGCCTTCGGGCCGTCCGCGTTGCTGTGCGAACGGGATTTGCCATAAGTGCCCCATCGACTCGAAGTTCACCATTCTCAATGAGCTGACGCATCTCTATCGGGATCCGCGTGTCACGCTGCTCACGGGCGCACATGTCCAAGCCGTCGAAGTCGCCGGCAGCACGCTGACGGGGATCCGCTACCGGCGAGGCGGCGCCGACCACTTCGTCCCCACGGAGCTCGCGGGCCTTGGGGCGAACGCGATCTTCAACCCCTACCTCCTCCTGCGATCGGACCTGACCGACGACAAGGTCGGACGCGGCCTCG
The DNA here is from genome assembly GCA_050747865.1 of Thermoanaerobaculia bacterium. GTDB lineage: Bacteria > Acidobacteriota > Thermoanaerobaculia > Multivoradales > JAHEKO01 > JBOGJI01. The sequence continues at coordinate 71,311 of JBOGJI010000236.1, read as the reverse complement.
TCGAACAGGTCTCGGTCGCGGTCGACGTCATGCTCGACGGAGTCGACAATTTCCAGGGCAGCACCAGCATCACGGGCCTTGGCTACATGCTGTACGGCGGCGATCATCGACGCGATCGCGCGGCCGCCATGATGGAGACCTGGAACGTCCCGGAGCTCCGGCACGAACGGGGCAGATGGCGCGAGCAGCTGCACTTGCAGTTCATCTACGAGGATCTGCCGCAGGCCGACAATCGCGTCACCGTTGACGATGCCGACGCGGAGCAGCCGGCAGTGGAGTTCAAGCGCCACTCCGCGTATGCCGAGCGCGGCATCGCCGCGCTCGCAGCCAATCTGACGCGCGTGCTCGCCGCTCTGCCGGTGGAGCGGTTCGAGATCTGGCGCGATCGGGGCGCGACCGAAGCCCACATCCAGTGCACCACCCCGATGGGACGCACTGCCGCGGACGGCGTCGTCGACGCCGGCCTCGTGCACCACCGCGTTCGCAATCTCCTCGTCCTGGGCAGCAGCACGTTTCCGACCGCGGCGCCGGCCAATCCCACGCTGACGATCGCGGCGCTGTCTCTGCGAGCGGCCGACAAGCTGTTGAGGTCCGGAGGCGCGGCCTGACATGGCGCTCACTCGCCGCCGTCTCCTGCAGCTGCTCGGCGTGGCCGTCGGGGTGCCGCTTCTCGGCGTGTCGCTATGGAGGCGCCGGCGAGCGTCACCAACGGAAAGCGACGAGGCGAGGCAAGCCGCATTCGCATATCTGAACCTCGATCCTGCCGCGCTGGACGCGTTCGAGACGGACTATCGGCGCTACGTCGGGCGGTTGCCCGGACGCGACCGGTGGCCCGATCGCGTTCGGGCACAGTTTCTGCTCTCGACCGACTTCTTCAGGTTCGACGCCGACGAATCCCGCCTCATTTCGTATGTCGGCTTCTACGCCCCGTCCATCACACCGTGCAACAACCCGCTCGCACGCTTCGATGATTGACGGGGGCCGCCCCGACCTGGCCCCGAGCTCGCCTCGCCTGCGCCGGACGGCGGCGGAGTGGCTGGCGCTCTTCGTGCTCGTCGTCCTGACCGTTCAGTACTCCTGGCTGATCGACGACTCGTTCGTCTACTTTCGCTTCGTCGACAACGCGCTCTATGCGGGCCGCGGCCTGGTCTACAACGCTGGCGAATACGTCGAGGGGTTCAGCAGCCCTCTCTGGATGCTGACGCTCCTCGTGGCGAGGGCGGTCGGTTCTGGGTGGTGGCTCGCCGTCCGCGTGCTGGGCGTGCTGTCATGCGTGGCGTTCTGGGCGCTGCTCGTGCGCGTCAACCGCCATGTGGCGCCGCAGGGCGTCGCGCCGTTCTCCTTGCCGCTGCTGCTTCTGGCTACCAACTACGCCGTGCTTTGCTACTTCACCTCGGGCGTCGAGACTCCCCTCGTGCAAGTGATGGCGGCGGTGTTCGCACTCGTCGTGTTTCGCCCTCAGGATCGCTGGCCGCAGCTGGCAGCCGGCCTGGGTCCGCTGGTTCGGCCCGAGCTGGCGGTGCCATGGCTGCTGCTCGTGGCCTGGTGCGGCTGGCGCACCCGGCGGGTGCCCTGGGCCCTCCTGCTCTCGACGCTGCTCACGACGGGCACCTGGATCGCCTTGCGCATCTGGTACTACGCCGAGCTGCTGCCTAACACCTTCTATCTGAAGAACGTCAACTTGCTCCGGCAGGGTGTGGTCTATCTCCTCGACACGGCCAACGCCTACGGCCTGCACTGGCTGCTCGGCGCCGCCGCGACCGGCTTCGGGCTGCTCGCGTGGAGCGATCGCGCCGCCGCACGGCGCGGTTTCGCGAGGCCGCCCTTGCACCTACCCGAGCGTGTCGTGCTGATTTGTCTCGCGGCCTCGGTCACGGCCTTCGTCGTCAAGATCGGTGGGGATTCTCGGCACTATCGCTATCTCGCGTTCCCGGTTTGCCTCGCCGTGGCGGCTACGGCCGGGCTGCCGGAGCACCTCGTGGCCCGGATCCGCTGGCGCGTGCCGCGTGTCGCACCAGTCGTCGCCGCGCTGTTGGTGATGGGCGCCGTCTTCACGCGCTACCCGCGTCAGCTCGATCGCCATCCGATTCTCGGCACTCTCGGGTCCCCGATCCAGGTCGTGAGACCCGACAAGGGGCCCAGCCGGAGGCCGGTCTTGATCAACGATGCCGCGGCTCATCGCCATCACCCGGACCTCGCGTGTCCGCCGTGGGGCGGCTGCGACAAGGTCGATAGGAAGACGTCGTACCGCGAGGCCGCCGTGTCGGCGGCGCAGCCGCCGCATCGCGGGCTCGTGGTCGATTTCTGGTGCGCGGGGCTCTACGGCCGAGCACAGGAACGGGCCATACACAGTCTCGGCCTGACGGAGCCGTTCCTGGCGCGCGCCAAGGTGCCGCATGACCGGCCTGGACACAAGTGGGACCTCGTGCCGATGGCGCGGGCCATCGGTCACATCGAGCTCGCGGCCGACAACCGTCCGCGCATCGGGTCGTTCCGGCGGGCCGTCGAGTCGGGCATCGCGCCGCCTTGGGTGAGCGCCAACCTGGCCAGCATCGAGGTCATCGAGCGGAAGGTGTTCAATCGTCACCGTTTCTTCGAGAACCTTCGGCTGGCCCTGACGTTCCCGGAGCCGATCGATCCCCGAAAAGGTGCCCGAAGAGGTGCTGCCCGAAGGGAGCGCCGACAGCACCCCGTTCTGATGGGTCGGCACCCGGCTGACGGCGGCTGAGCGCGAGACCGTGACCGCGGCACGCGTTCGCGTCCATCGGCTCTTGACCCTTGCTTGGTCGTAGTTGTAACTTTGTGGTTGTGATCGAGAAGTTTTGCCGCTTCTGCTGCGCCGAGTTGACCGAGACGTTCGCCGACCTGGGGCTGTCGCCGCCGGCGAATGCCTACGTGCCACCCGAGAAGGCGCACTTGCCCGATGTCTTCTACCCGCTGGTCGCCTATGTCTGCGGCTCCTGCTACCTGGTACAAATCCTTGAGGTCTTGAAGCCACAGGAGCTGTTCAGCGAATACGCGTATTTCTCCTCGTATTCGCGCACGTGGCTCGAGCATGCGCAGAACTTCGTCGATTCGATGATCGAGCGCTTCCGCTACGACGCCACGTCACGGGTGGTGGAGGTGGCGAGCAACGACGGCTACCTGCTGCGCTCCTTCCGCGATCGCGGCGTCCCCGTGCTCGGTATCGAGCCTGCGGCGAACGTCGCGCGGGCGGCGGAGGAGGCGGGAGTCCCGACGCGAGTGCGCTTCTTTGACGAGGCCATAGCACGGGAGCTGGCGGCCGAGGGGTGGCGGGCGGATCTCCTGATCGGCAACAATGTGCTGGCTCACGTGCCGGACCTCAACAACTTCGTCGGCGGCCTGAGCACCGTGCTCGCGGAGCAAGGCGTGCTGACGATGGAGTTCCCGCACCTGATGCGGCTGATGGCGGAGAATCAGTTCGACACCATCTATCACGAGCACTATTCGTACTTCTCCTTCGGCACGGTGCGCCGGGTCCTCGCGCATCACGGGCTGGAAGTGTTCGACGTCGAGGAGCTACATACCCATGGCGGATCGCTGCGCATCTACGCGCGGCGCGCCGGCGAGGGAGCGGACGATGAGCCCGGGCAGGGGGGAGAGAGGGTGGTCGAGCTGCTGGCGCGCGAGGAGACGTTCGGGCTCGCGGACCTCGAGACCTATCGCGCCTTCGACGCGCGGGTGCGGGCGACCAAGCGCAAGCTCCTGGGCTTCCTGGCAAAGGCAAAGGGGGAAGGTAAACGCATCGTCGGCTATGGCGCTCCGGCGAAAGGGAACACCTTGCTCAACTATTGCGGAATCGGGGTCGAGACCCTCGACTACACGGTCGATATCTCGCCGCACAAGCAGGGACACCTGCTCCCCGGGACACGCATTCCGATCCATCCGCCCGAGCGCATCTTCGACACCCGGCCCGACTACATCCTGATCCTGCCCTGGAACCTCAGGGACGAGGTGGTCGAGCAGATGTCGGGCGTACAAGAATGGGGAGGCCAGTTCGTGGTCGCCATCCCCGAGGTGCAGGTCCTGGCGTGACATCCGCCCCGCGCCAGGGAATCGAAGCCCTCAACACGCCGTATCACGCCTCGCGAACCGTTGCTGACGGTATCCGCTTCGGTTGCCGCACCGCCCGGTGCCATGACACAATGGCTCTCAAGCCGGGCTGCTCAGGGCCCAGTTGCTGAAACCCTAGTTCCAACATTCAACCCGCTGTTCGAGGAGTGACGATGGCCGAGCCGACTGCCGATATGAGCCAGGAACCGCGCACGCTGGTGCACTACGAAGTCCGGGAGGGGGTCGCGTGGCTGACCCTCGACGACCCGCCCGCCAACACCTACACCCACGAGATGATGCGGCAGCTCGACGCCGCCATCCTGGAGGCGCGGTTCGACAACGACGTCCACGTGATCGTGCTCACCGGCTCCGGGGAGAAGTTCTTCTGCGCCGGCGCCAACATCGCCATGCTCAAGGAGTCCGATCCGACCTTCAAGTACTACTTCTGCCTGCACGCCAACGAGACCCTGAACCGTCTGGAGCAGACTCCGAAGCTGGTGATCGCGGCCCTGAACGGCCACACCGTGGGCGGCGGGCTGGAGATCGCGATGGCCGCCGACCTGCGCATCGCCAGGAAGGGCAGCGGCAAGCTGGGGCTGCCGGAGATCAACCTCGGCGTCCTGCCCGGCACCGGCGGCACACAGCGCCTGTCGCGCATCGTCGGCAAGTCGCGCGCCATCGACTTGATGGTCAGCGGCGAGCTGGTCTCGTACGAACGCGGCGAGGAGCTGGGGATCGTCAACCGCATCTTCGACGGCGATGACTTCCTGGATCAGGTCCAGGCTTTCGCCCGGCAGTTCTGCCCGCCCGGCAAGGCCGCCAAGGCGGTCGGCCGCATCAAGCGCTCGGTGCAGTCCGGCTGGGAGGTCCCGTTCGAGAGCGGGCTCGCCATCGAGCGCGAGCTGCAGCAGCAGCTGTTCACCAGCGGCGACGCCAAGGAAGGGCTGGCGGCCTACATCGACAAGCGCGCTCCCGAGTTCAAGGGAGCGTAGCGGCCGAGCTTGTCTCGGCCGAAGAGACGGCCGACGGGCCACGCGGCTTCGCCGCGCGGTGCCCGCCGGCCGGTACAATGAGGAGAGGTGTGCAGAAGATGAGCGTGGATACGGCCGCATCTCCAGCCTACCCGCCGCCCAAGCTGTTCGTCGGCGGCGAGTGGGTCGAGCCCACGGGGGGCAGCTTCGTCACCGAGAACCCGGCGACCGAGGAGCCGCTGTGCGAGGTCGCCGCGGCCTCGGCGGCGGATGTCGACCGCGCGGTGAGCGCCGCGCGCGAGGCGCTCACCGGCGACTGGGCCAAGCTCTCCGGGCGCCAGCGCGGCGAGCTGCTGTGGCGCATCGCCGACACGGTCGAGGCGCGGATCGACGAGCTGGCGCGGCTCGAGACCCTCGACAACGGCAAGCCGATCTTCGAGTCGCGCTACGTCGACCTGCCGATGGTCATCAACTGCCTGCGCTACTTCGCCGGCTGGGCGGACAAGATCACCGGTGAGGCGATGGCCGTGGACGGGCCGTTCGAGCTCGCCTACACGCTGCGCGAGCCCATGGGCGTGGTGGCGGCGATCACTCCCTGGAACTTCCCGCTCATCCAGGCGGCGTGGAAGATCGCGCCGGCTCTGGCCTGCGGCAACACGGTGATCCACAAGCCGGCGAGCTACACGCCGCTGACCGCCTTGCGGTTCGCCGAGCTCGCCGTGGAGGCCGGCCTGCCAGCGGGCGTGCTCAACGTGCTGCCCGGCTCGGGGTCGGAGGCGGGCGGGGCGCTCTGCCGCCACCCGCAGGTCGCCAAGGTGACGTTCACCGGCTCGACCCAGGTCGGCCAGCAGGTGATGCGCGACGCCGCCGAGACGGTCAAGCGCCTGACCCTGGAGCTGGGCGGCAAGTCGCCGAACATCGTCTTCGCCGACGCCGACCTCGACGCCGCGGTCAAGGGCGCCTACAACGGCATCTTCTACGGCAAGGGCGAGGTCTGCGCCGCTGGCTCCCGCCTGTTCGTCGAGCGCAGCGTGCACGACGAGCTGCTCGACAAGCTCATCGAGCGGACGAGCCGCCTGGCGCCCGCCGATCCGCTGGATCCCAAGACGCGGCTCGGCTCCCTGGTCTCGGCGCGCCAGCGGGAGAGCGTGCTCGGCTATGTGGCGGCCGGGCGCGAGGAGGGCGCCGAGGTGGTGGTCGGCGGCGAGGCGGCGTCGGTCGACGGCAAGGGGCATTTCATGTTGCCGACGATCCTGGACGGTGTCTCCAACGACATGACGGTGGCCCGCGAGGAAATCTTCGGGCCGGTGCTGGTGACCATCGCCTTCGACGACGTCGAGGAGGCGATCGCCCAGGCCAACGCCTCCATCTACGGGCTCGCCGCCGGCGTCTGGACGCGCGACATCGGCAAGGCCCATCGCGCGGCGCGTCTGCTCGAGGCCGGCACCGTGTGGATCAACCAGTACAACTGGTACGACCCGGGGGCTCCCTTCGGCGGCTACAAGCAGTCCGGCTTCGGCCGCGAGCTGGGCCGCGAGGCCCTGTCCTTCTACACCGAGACCAAGTCCGTCTGGGTGGGTCGGTGACGCGCTCCGCCGGCGACCTGGTTCTTGTTGCGCCGGTGCGGACTCCGATCGGGAAGTTCGGGGGGGTATTGGCGGAGCTGTCGGCGGCGGATCTGGGGACGGCGGCGGCGCGGGCCTGTCTGGAGCGGGCGGGGGTGGGGCCGGAGAGAGTGGATCGGGTGATCTTCGGGCATGCGCGGCAGGCCGGGGGTGGGCCGAACACGGCGCGGCAGATCGCATATCGGGCGGGGGTGCCGGTGGAGCGGCCGGCGTACACGGTGAATCAGGCCTGCGGGTCGGGGTTGCAGGCGGTGTTCTCGGCGGCGCGAGCGATCCGGTTGGGGGAGGCGGACGTGGTGCTCGCCGGGGGTACGGAGTCGATGTCGAACACACCGTATCTGCTGCCGCGGGCGCGTTGGGGGTACCGGCTGGGCAATCAGGAGATCGTGGACGGGATGTACCGGGACGGGTTCTGCGATCCGCTCTCCGAGCTGGTGATGGGCGAAACCGCCGAGGAGTTGGCCATGGAGGCGGGGATCGATCGGCTGGCGAGCGACGAATACGCCTTGGAGAGCCAGCGCCGGTGCGAGCGGGCGCGGGCCGAGGGGCGGTTCGCCGGCGAGATCGTGCCGGTGACGGTGGCGGGGCGCAAGGGGGAGACGGTGGTCGATCGGGACGAGCATCCGCGGGACGCCGTCACGCTGGAGAGCCTGGCCAAGCTGCCGGCGGTATTCCGGAGAACACCGCGGGAGTCGGGCACGGTGACGGCGGGCAACGCCTCGGGGATCACCGACGGGGCCGCGGCCGTGCTGGTGGCCCGCCGCGAGGCCGCGGAGGGACACGGGGTGGTGGAGGCAGGGCGGCTGCTCGACTGGGTCGAGGTCGGCGTCGATCCGCGTATCATGGGGATCGGGCCGGTGCCGGCGGTGCGGCGGCTGCTCGAACGCAACGAGCTGGACATCGAGGCGATCGACGAGGTGGAGCTCAACGAGGCGTTCGCCAGCCAGGTGCTGGCCTGCCTCGAGGAGCTGCCATTCGATCGCGCGCGGGTCAACCCGGACGGGGGCGCCATCGCCCTGGGCCATCCGATCGGCTGCACCGGCACCCGCATCCTGGTCACCCTGCTGCATGGCATGGCGCGGCGCGGCGGCCGTCTGGGCATCGCGACGCTTTGCGTCTCGGGCGGCATGGGGCTCGCGGCGCTGGTGGAGCGGACGCCGGCCGGCGAGGTGAGCGCGTGAGACGCTCCATCGCCATGGTCTGTGAGGACCGGGAGCACGCCGAGCCGTATCTGGCGGCGCTGGCCGCCGGCGGGCTGGACGGCCTGCAGGCGGACGTGATCACGCCGCAGGAGGCGGAAGGGGCGGGACGGCGGGTCGTCGAGGCAGCCGGGGTGGTGCTGTGCGGCGGGCCGGACGTGGAGCCGCAGCGCTACGGCGAGGAGCCGCTCCACGACGCCGGCCTCAAGCTCCTGCCCGAGCTCGATCGCGTCGAGTGGGAGGCCCTGGAGGCGGCGCGGGGCGAGCGCGTGCCGGTGTGGGCGATCTGCCGCGGCCTGCAGGTGCTCAACGTCTTCCTCGGCGGCTCGCTGTGGCAGGACCTGGGCGTCCAGGTGCCGGGAGCCCTGCGGCACGACCTCAAGGGGCCGCGCGACGCGCTGTCCCATACCGTGCACGCCGCCGCCGTCGGCCATCCCCTGGCCGACCGGCTGCGCCGCGACGGCGAAACCAAGCCGCAGGTCAATACCCGCCATCATCAGGCCCTGCGCCGCGTGGCGCCGGAGCTCACCGTCCTGGCCACCGCGGCGGACGGCGTGGTCGAGGCGGCGGCCGGCGCCGATGTCGACCCCCGGGACGGCTGGTGGCTGCGCGGGGTGCAATGGCATCCGGAGAATCTCGTCGCCTTGGAGCTCCAGCGCCTGCTGTTCGCGGATTTCCTGGCGGCCGCCGAGCTGTTTGCCGCGGGACGATGAGCGAGGCGGTGCGCCTGGAGCGGGACGGGCGGTTGGCGACCCTGATCCTCGATCGGCCGCCGCTCAACATCCTCGATCTCGCGACACTGCAAAAGCTGGGCGACACGGTCGCCGAGCTGACGACCGACGACGAGCTGCAGCTGCTGGTGCTGCGCTCCGCCTCACCCCGCGCCTTCTCCGCCGGGGTGGCGGTCGACGACCACGTCGCCGAGCGCATTGCCGAGATGCTCACCCGCTTCCACGCCGCCCTGGAGCGCCTGCGGGCCCTGCCCGCCTTGACCCTGGCCGCCGTACAAGGCTATTGCCTGGGAGGCGGGCTGGAGCTGGCCGCCGCCTGCGACCTGGTCCTGGCCGAGGAGGACGCGCGGCTCGGCCAGCCGGAGGTGAAGCTGGGCTGCTTTCCCCCCTACGCCGCCGCCCTCTATCCGCGCCGGATCGGGCCCGGCGCCGCGCTCGATCTCCTGGTCACCGGACGGGAGCTCGACGGCCGCGAGGCGGCGCGGATCGGGATGGTCCAGCGCCTCGCCCCGGCCGGCCAGTTCGAGGCCGGCCTCGAACGGCTCACCGGCGAGCTGCTGGCCGCCAGCCGGCCGGTGGCGCGGCTCATCAAGCGGGCCGTGCGCGCCGGCGAGGAAGAGTCGCACGGGCAGGCGGTCGCCGAGTGCGAGCGCCTCTATCTGCAGGAGCTCACGCGGATCGAAGACATGGAGGAGGGCCTGATGGCCTTCCGGCAGAAGCGGCCGCCCTCGTGGCGCCATCGCTAAGGGAGTCGAAAGAGAGGAGACGATATGTCGGACGTGGTGCTGAAAGAGCAGGAGGGACGGGTCGCGATCCTCACCGTCAACCGTCCGGACAAGCTGAATGCGCTCAACCAGGAGGTGCGCGACCGCGCCCTGGAGCTGCTGGCGGAGATCGAGGAGGACGACTCGGTCGGCTGCGTGGTCTTGACCGGCACCGGGGAGAAGGCGTTTATTGCCGGCGCCGATATCGGCGAGTTCGACGGCCGCACGCCGATGGACCAGCGCCAGGCCATGGCGAGCCCGCGCATCTTCGACGTCATGGCCGAATACCCGAAGCCGGTCATCGCCATGATCCAGGGCTTCTGTCTGGGCGGCGGCTGCGAGCTGGCCGCCTCCTGCGACCTGCGCATCGCCGCCGAGACGGCGCGCTTCGGGCAGCCCGAGATCAAGCTGGGGCTGATCCCCGGCGGCGGCGGCACCCAGCGCCTGCCGCGCCTGATCGGCACCGGGCAGACTCTACGCCTGGTGCTGTCGGGGGAGATGATCGACGCCGTCGAGGCGGCATCGATCGGCCTGGTCGAGATGGTGGTGCCGGCCGCCGAGCTCAGGGAGAGGACCCTGGCCCTGGCGGCCAAGGTCGCGGCCATGAGCCCGCTGACCCTGAAGGTGGCGAAGCAGGCGGTGCGCGCCGCCGAGCGCCTGCCGCTCGCCGACGGCCTGGCCTACGAGCGGGACCTCTTCTGCCTGTGCTTCTCGACCGACGACATGCGGGAGGGCGTCAAGGCGTTTCTCGAGAAGCGCCCCGCGCAGTGGCGGGGGCGCTGACGCTCCATCTCCAGGCGCCGTAGACCGCGACCGCGGCCAGCGCGGGGAGCAGCCTCCAGGCCTCCGGACCCGGGCCGAAGACATGGCCGGCCGCCAGCGTCCAAACCCCGAGGCCGGCCAGCACGAGGGTGGGCAGGACGCCACCGACGAGGCCGGGAATACCCCGGCCGATCGGCCGCGGGGCGACGATGCCGATGAGCATCGCCGGGGTCAGCAGCACCGCTGAGGCGAGCGGCGAGACCACCCAGGCCAGCGCGGCGAGGGCGAGAAACGCCAGCGCCGCGGCGCCCCGCCGCGCCGGCGCCGGGTTCGGACGCAGGCGCAGCACCCGCCCCGCCAGGGTCGCCCCCAAGAGGCCCCCGACCAGCCACAGGAACGGGCGCGTCCACAGGTGTCCGGCGACGACGAGGTACTGCCGCTCCGCCGGCTGCTCCGCCGGCCGTGGACCCCTGGCGTCGATCTCCTCCACCAGCGCGACGACGAAGTCGCGCCACTCCTCCAGACGCTCGGCCTCGAGCTGCCTGGCGGTGTCGGCGGGCGTGTGCACCCCCGGTCCCAGATCGGTGAGTGTCGCGTCGGAGAGCAGGACCGCCGGCAGCCCGGCGGCGAGGAAAGTAGAGGCGTCGCTGGCGTAGGCGAGGCGGCCGTAGCGCTCCACGAGCTGGCCCGGGACCGCCAGGGTCGCCTCCCCCACTTCGAGCGGGAAGCGCGAGCGCTTCGCCGCCGTGAGCGCGGCGTCGACCAGCCAGGCCGGGGGCGCCAGCGCGGCATCCGCGGCGGGCGGCGCCACGTGCACGACCGCGCGCCTCGCCTTGCGGGATCCGAGGCTGTCCAGATTCAGCACCGCGGCGATCTCCGGCCTGCCGGCCAGGGACTCGACGTACGCCCGACTGCCGTGCAGCCCCCCCTCCTCGGCGTCGAAGAGGACGACCCGGACGGCGAGCCTGACACCGCTGCCGACCAGGCGCTCGGCCGCGCGGATCGCCACCGCGCAGCCCGCCGCGTCGTCGAGCGCGCCGGGGCTGTCCGCCACCGTGTCGTAATGGGCCGTGAGCAGGACCTCCGGGCCGCCGGCGCCGGGCACCACACCGGTCAGATTGACCACCGGGGGATCGCCGGGAGTCTGCCAGGCGGCCAGATCCTCGAGCCCCCCGGCTGCCATCGCGTCGAGCAGCAGGCGGCGAGCCGTGCGGCTCTCCACGCTACCCGGGACCCGCGGCCCGATCGCGGTCAGACGCTCCGCCAGCGCCCAGACGCCGTCCTGCGCCGCCGCCGGGGCCGTCGGCGCCAGCAGCGCCACGGCCGACAGGCCGGCGCACAGCCAACCCGACAGGTGCCGGCCGCGGCTACGGCAACCCATAGCGCCGCCTCTTGTCCCACAGCGTCTTGCGGCTGATGCCGAGGAGGCGCGCCGCCTCGCCCTGGCGGCCGCGCGTCCAGGCCAGGGCCTCGACGATGGCCTGGCGCTCGGTCTCGGACAGCAGCCGCGGTGGATCGCCGCCCTGCGGCGGGGCGGGGGCGAGCGGGCCGTCCGGGTGCAGCAGCAGCTCGCGCTCCAGCAGGTTGCGCAGCTCGCGTAGGTTGCCCGGCCAGGAGTAGCGCCGCATCCACTCGCTCGCCTCGGGCGCGAGCTCGGGCGCCTCACGCCCCAGCTTGGCCGCCAGCTCGGCGATCAGGGACTGCGCCAGCTGCGGCAGCTCGCGGCGCCTGTCGCGCAGCGGCGGCAGCCGCAGCGTCACCACCGCCAAGCGGTGGTAGAGGTCGCCGCGAAAGCTGCCGCGGCGGGCGCGCTCGCCGAGATCCTCAGCCGCGATCGCCACGAAGCGAACATCGGCCCGCTGCTCGCCGCCCCCCAGCGGCACGTAGCGGTGCTCGGCGAGCAGGCGCAGCAGCTTGGGCTGGGCGGCAGCGGGCAGCTCTTCGACATGATCGAGCACCAGGGTGCCGCCGTCCGCCCGCGCCACACGTCCCGCGTGGTCCCGCTGCGCGCCGGTGAAGGCGCCGGCGCGAAAGCCGAACAGCTCGGCCTCGAAGAGATCGGCCGGCAGCGTCGCCGAGTCCACCTCCACCAGCGGTCCCTCGGCGCGGCGGCTGGCGGCGTGGATGGCTGCGGCAAGCCGGCTGCGCCCGGTCCCCGCCTCGCCCAGGATCAGGACCGTCGCCTCCGTCGGCGCGCCGCGCCGCGCCAGGGCCGCCAAGGGCCGCAGCGCGGGCCAGTCCCCGATGTAGCGGGTCAACACGTCCGCATCTCGAGGCTCGCTTGCAGCCGGGCTGCGCGCCTCCGGGCTCATCGCCTCCGCGACGCCTCCTCGCGCCCTACTCAAGATGGGTGAACCGATCGCTCACGTCCGCGGCGTCCGCCCACAGACGCTCGAGACCGTAATAAGCCCGCTTCTCGTCGGTGAAGACGTGGAAGACGAAGTCGCCGTAGTCGAGCAGCGTCCACCATCCGTGCCGGTAGCCCTCGACGTGCAGCGGTCGCATGCCGCGCTGGCGCAGGCGTTCCTCCACCGCGTCGCTGATCGCCTGCACCTGCCGTTCGGTGGCCCCCGAGCAGACCAGGAAGTAGTCGGTGAAGTCGGCGACCTCGGCGAGGGCGAGGACGCGGACATCGATGGCCTTGCGATCCTGCGCCGCCGTCACCGCCTCCTGAACCATCTCGTGCACGGTGGGGGTGGTTGCCGGACTGTCAGGCATCGCTCGCTTGATAGAGACCGTATTTGAGCGCGTACCTTAGCACCAGCGGGTCGAGGGCATGGCGCGCCTCCTCCCGCGCGCCGCGCGCGAGCTGCTCTCGCAGCCGGGTCGAGGAGACGTCGCAGAGGCGGTTGTCGATGCGGTGGACGCTGGCCGCCGCGAGCAGGGAACGGGTGTCAGGAGAGAGTCGATCGAGCGCCTCGTCGAGCCGCCATCCCGGACGGGCCAGGACCACCAGATCGACCCGCCGCAGGAGCTCCTCGGCGCTCCGCCAGGTCGGCAGCCCCGGCAAGGCGTCGCCGCCGATCAGATAGTGCAGGCGCGCGTCCGGGGACACTTTCTGAAAGTGGCGCACGGTGTCGATGGTGTAGCTGGGACCGTCGGCGCGCATCTCGAAATCGTCGACCCGCAGCTCCGGGTGCTCGAGCAGCGCCATCTCCACCATGGCGTAGCGGGCCGCGGCCGGAGCCAGCGCCTGATCGGTCTTGTGCGGCGGCCGCGCCGTGGGCAGGTAGAGGACGCGCGCCAGCCCCAGCGCCCGCGCCGCGTCGAGCACCGGCTCGACGTGCCCGCGGTGGATGGGGTCGAAGCTGCCGCCGAACAGTCCCAGCTTCATGCGCCCGCCTCCGGCCCGTTCGACTCCAGGCGGTCGCGGACGGCGGCGATCAGCCGCGGCAGTCCCTCGCCGCTGACCGCGCTCAGCTCCAGGACGGCGAGCTCGCGCGCCCGGCCCGCCGCGGCCAGGGCCTGCCGACGCTCGGGATCGGCGGCGTCCAGCTTGCTGCCGACCAGCAGGCGGGGACGCGCCAGGAGCTCCGGCTGGAAGCTCTCGAGCTCCCGCTCCACCGTGCGCAGCTCCTCCTCCACTCTCGCCTCCCCCGCCGCCAAGTCGACCAGGTGCAGCAGCACCCGGCAGCGCTCGACGTGGCGCAGGAACTGGGTGCCCAGGCCGGCGCCCTGCGCGGCGCCGGCGATCAGGCCGGGGAGGTCGGCGACGACGAAGGGCTCGCCGCCGAGACCGGCGTCGACGACGCCTAGCTGGGGCACCAGGGTGGTGAACGGATAGTCGGCGATCTTGGGGTGCGCCGCCGAGATGGCGCTGATCAACGTCGACTTGCCGGCGTTCGGCAGACCCACCAGGCCGGCATCGGCGAGGAGCTTGAGCTCCAGCTTGAGGTGGCGCTCCTCGCCCTCCTCCCCCGGCTCGGTTCGCCGGGGTGCCTGGTTGGTGGCGGTGGCGAAACGGGCGTTGCCGCGCCCGCCGCGGCCGCCCCGGCCGACCAGCAAGCGGGCCCCGGGCTCCACGATCTCCCCCAGGAGCTCGCCGCTGTCGGCGTCCCGCACCACGGTTCCCAGGGGCACCTGCACGATCAGATCCTCACCCGAGCGCCCGGTGCGCAGCGAGCCCTCGCCGTGGCGGCCGCGCTCGGCCGCGTAGAGCTGGCGGAAACGGAGGTGATAGAGGGTGTTGCGCCCCTCGTCTCCCTCCAGGTAGACCGAGCCCCCGTGGCCGCCGTCCCCTCCCGACGGACCGCCGCGAGGCACGTATTTCTCGCGCCGGAAGGCCAGGCAGCCGTTCCCCCCCCGTCCACCCTGAACCTGGATGACGGCCTCGTCGAGGAAGACCAATGTGTTTGTCGCGGGGACGGCCGGGACGACCCCGGCCGCTACTGCTCGGCCGGCAGCACGCTCACCAGCCGCCGTCCGCGGCTGGTCGTGTACCGCACGATACCGTCCGCCTTGGCGAACAGAGTGTCGTCCTTGCCGCGCCCCACGTTGACGCCGGGGAAGAACTTGGTGCCCCGTTGGCGCACCAGGATAGTGCCGCCGCCGACCTGCTCGCCGCCGAATCGCTTGACGCCAAGGAACTGGGGGTTGGAGTCCCGGCCGTTGCGGCTCGAGCCCTGTCCCTTCTTGTGTGCCATGTCAGGATCTCCTCCGTCTCAGGCGACGATCTCGTCGATGCGCACGCGCACGAGGTCCTGACGATGGCCGCGGGTGCGGCGGTAGCCTTTGCGCCGCTTCATCTTGAAGACCCGCACCTTGGGGCCCCGGGTCTCGGCGAGCGCCGTCGCCTTCACCCGCGCCCCGTCGACCAGCGGCGCTCCCACCCGCGCCTGCTCGTCGCCGCCGACGAGCAGGACACGCGAGAACTCGACGCCGCCGTCGTCAGCCGTCGCCTCGAGCCCGCGCTCGACCTCGATGATGTCGCCCGGCGCAACGCGGTACTGCTTGCCGCCGGTCTCGATGACTGCATACATTGTGGGAAACCTCCACCGCCGCCGTGCGCGGCGGAACGAGAGAAGCTACCACGCGCGGCCAGCTACCGTCAATTGCGGATGGGGTCGGCGGCCGTTCGCCGCCTCGGCCACCTCGCTCGGTGTGCGACGGTCCGCCCGCGGACCGGGGTGGCGGATCCGCGCTGTGCTATAAGCGCGCCTCATGGTCGCCCCGCCCCCAACAGCCAACGATCCCGGTGGCGGCCCGGCCGTCGCCGCGGGGGTCGCGCCCGTCGTCGCGGTCCCGGCGGGTCGCGACACGCGACCCCCGGGCAGCTGGATCGACTACCTGGCCATGGCGCGGCTCGACCACTGGATCAAGCACGTCTTCATCGTGCCGGGGATCGTGCTCGCCGTGCTCCTGCTCCGTCCCGGCCGTTGGCCCTCGGCCTGGGTGCTGCTGCTGGGGTTCGCCAGCGCCGCCCTGGTCGCCTCCGCTAACTACGTGCTCAACGAGTGGCTGGACGCGGGCTTCGATGCCCATCACCCGCGCAAGGCCAGCCGTCCGGCCGTGCGCAAGCGCCTCTCGCCCCTGGTCGTTTATCTGGAATACGGCCTGCTGCTCGCGGCGGGGGTGGCCCTGGCGTTGACCGTGGGCAAGCTCTTCACCGTCTTCGCCGTCGCCTTCGGCTTGAGCGGGCTGGCCTACAACGTGCCGCCGCTGCGCTTCAAGAAAGTGCCGGTGCTCGACGTGCTCAGCGAGTCGATCAACAACCCCATCCGGCTGATCCTCGGCTGGGCCATGGTGGACGGCACCACCCTGCCGCCCAGCACCCTGTTGCTCACCTATTGGATGGGCGGCGCCTTCCTGATGGCCACCAAACGCTTCGCCGAATACCGGTCGGTGTCGGCTCGCGTCGGCGTCGACGCCCTGGTGCGCTACCGGCGCTCCTTCGGCGCCTATTCGGAGGGCTCGCTGCTGGTGTCGGCCTTCCTCTACGCCCTGATGGCCGCCTTCTTCCTCGCCATCTTCCTGGTCAAGTACCGCATCGAGTACCTGCTGGCCTTCCCCCTCTTCGCCGCCCTGTTCGGCGCCTACCTGCACATCGGCCTGCGCCCGGAGTCGGCCGCCGAGTCGCCCGAGCGGCTGTTCCGCGAGCGTTCGCTCTTCGTCCTGCTCGCGCTGCTGGTCTTCGGGTTGATCCTGCTGACCTGGCTCGACCTGCCGGCGCTGGGGCCGCTCACCGACCCCCACTACATCGTCCTGCCGTGGGGTCGGAGCTGAGGCGCTTCAGACGCAGATCCCAGAGCTTGATCACTCCTCCGCGGTGCCTCCCGGAAGCGGTGTCCAGGCGCCACCAGACCTGACCCGCCGGCAGGCCCGCCGGCAGCCGCACCTCCCGCGCGCCATGGAGCCGCAAGGTCCGGCTGCGGGAGCCGAGACTGACCGCCAGCTCCGACGGCCGCGCCGCCATGGTGGAAAGCACGAGCTCGTAACAGCCCGGCCGGTCGACGACCGCTCTCCCGGTGATCCTGTCGCCAGGGCGCCACATCCGGTAGGCGCCTGGCTGGCTGCGCGAACGCAGCCGCCGCGACGAGAGCCAGGCCCACCCCTCCAGCCGCATGGTCGTCGCGTCCGGCGGGAAGCTCGGACCCCGTGGCGGGCGACTGCGCAAGACGCGCAGGTCCGGCCCGTAGCGCCTGGGACCCGGTGTGAAACGCGCCACCTCCTCGAAGCGCGGATGGTCGAACAGGGCATCGTAGAAAGCGGCGCGGCGGTCGAAGCCGGGGCGTGAGCGCTGCCGGTACACCCACTCGTAGGTGCGGCTCGAGGCGATGACGTAGTCCCATCGCGCCGCCAAGGCGGCCGGGTCGGAGGAGACGTTGTAGAGATTCGGCGGCTTGTCGCCGCCGTAGTAGCGGCCGTGCGGGGGCTGCACCATGTCCCACTCGCAGAGCACGGAGGCGCCCACAGGGACGTTGTCGTGCATCCAGGCCAGGGCGTCGAGCCGGGTGTCGCCGCCTCGGGCGGCCAACGCATGGACCATCGCCTGCGGAGCCGCGGCGACGACGGCCATCGTGATCAGGCATCCGGCGACGGCGGCGCGCAGACGCGGCGACTCGACTGGCCGCGCCAGGGCGCGGGCCGCGACGACCGTGCCGTAGCCGGCGGCCAGCGCCAGGTGCGGCAGCAGCGGCACGAATATCCGCTCGAACGGGTTGCGCAGCACCAGGCTGTAGCCAAGGAGATAGAGAAACCCCGGCACCACCGCCAAAGCCGCCGCCCGGTCCCGCCGCAGCGCCAGCAGCACCAGACCGAAGACAGCGAGCAGGCAGGTCCAGGCGCCCACCCCCTCATAGCCGCCGGCGAAGAAGGAGCGCAGGATGTAGCTCATGGTGTGCCAGCCCAGCGGTCCGGTGGAGGGCTCGCGGGTGTAGATGTCGCCGATCCAGGTGACGCCATGGACCAGCCGGTCGAGCTGCGCCACCACTGGAGGATCGCAGGCTACGAAGACGGCGATCGACGTCAGCGCCGCCGCGGTCAGCCGGCCGAGCGCCACGGCCCATGAGCGGAGGCCCCCGGCAGCGCGCGCCGCGATCGCAGCGGCGAGGACCAGCGCCAGGCAGGCCCCGGCGCCGTTGTACTTGAAGGCGGCAGCCAGCCCGATCGCCACCCCCGCCAGCGCGAAGCGCCTCCAGGAGGGCCGCTCCAGCGCCCACACGGCGGCCAGCAGGGCGAGGGCGTAGGCGGCTGTCATGGGGACGTCCGGCACCCACAGCCGGGAGCGGTTGGCGTGCAACGGCATGACCGCCAGCAAGCCGGCGCTCGCCACGCCCACCGCGGGGTCGAACAGCCGCCTGCCGACCAGGTAGACCAGACCCAGCGTCAGCATGCCGAGGACCGCCGTGTACGCGCGCCCGATCCACAACACGTTGTGGGCCTCGACGCCCAGCAGGCTCTCGATCCAGCGCGCGACGCGGATCGCGGTTCGCGAGGCATAGATGTTGAGCTGCGGCCAGTTGTACTTCGGCGTCACCAGACGCCCGGTGTCCGTGCCGTGGAGGACGCGCATGCGCGTGATCTGCTCGTCGGTGCCGAGATCGGTGCGCGGCAACCCGTAGTCGAGCGCCGTGAAGCGGAGGAGGCCGCCGAGGAGCAGCACCGCGGCCAGGGCCCAGCGGGTGGTACGTGCGGCCATCGGCGGATCGTATCTCCGTTACGATCCGCCTTCATGCTCCTGCGCCTGTATTCGCACTGGACCCGGGTCTGGCTGCGGGGAGTCGGCGCCCGGCGCCGCCGAGTGGACGCCGGGCGCTACCGGATGGCCGTGTACGAGCTGGGCCCACGGGAGGCGCCGCCGTGGCTGCTGCTGCACGGCCTCGGCGCCACCGCGGCGAGCTGGATGGCGTTGCTGCGCCGCTTCCGGCGGTGCCGGCGCCTGATCGTGCCCGAGCTGTCCGCGCTCGGCGGCACTTCCGGTCCCCTGCCGGCGGTCCAGGTCGCCGAGGCCGCCGACGTCCTGGCGGCGCTGCTCCCGGCCCTGGATCTCCGGCCGCCGGTGACGGTCCTGGGGATGAGCCTGGGGGGCTGGATGGCGGCGCGGCTGGCCCTCGACAGGCCGAAGCTGGTGGAGCGGCTCGTCCTCATCGACTCGGCGGGCTGGCACGATCAGGATTGGGACCACGTGCGCACGCTGGTGACGCTGCGAACCCGGGACGACGTGGACCGGCTCTACCGGGCGATCTTCCTCCGCCCGCCCGTCGTGCTGCGCTGGTCCCGCGGCGCCTTCCTCGATGCCTACCGCTCCCCGGCGGTCCGTTCGATCCTGGAGCGGACCCGCGAGGAAGACACCTTCACCCGCGGCGACCTGGCGAGCCTGGCGGTGCCCACCGGCCTCGTCTGGGGAGAGCACGACGGACTCTTCCCTGCGACCCACGCGCACCAGATGGCCGCCGCCCTGCCCCTGGCGCACCTGGAGATCGTTCCGGGATGCTCGCACGGCCTGCACTGGGAGTGCCCCTGCCGCTTCGCGGCCGCGGTCGAGCGCGCGGCCGGCTTCCAACCTGGATGAGTTTCAGGCCGGCTCGGTGGCAGGGCGGGCGCGGGCGGGGACGGTCACGGGCTGCGGCAGCGCGGGGACCAGGACGCGGAAGGTCGTGCCCGAGTCCCGCATGCTGACGACCTCGAGCTCGGCGTCGTGGGCGCGGGCGATGCGGTCGACGATCGCCAGGCCGAGGCCGGTGCCCCCCTTGCGGGTCGAATAGAAGAGCTCGAAGATGCGTCCCCGCTCCTCCTGGGGGATGCCGCGTCCATTGTCGGTCACCTGGAACACCACGCGCCCGGGCCGGCGGCCGACGCTGAGCTCGACGCGCGGCGCCCGCGGCGTGCCCTCGGTGGCGGCCAGGGCGTTGTGCACCAGATTGAGCAGGAGCTGCGAGAATTGGGCGGGGTCGACCTGCACCCACGCCCCCTCGCTGGAGTCGAGCAGCGACACCTTGGCGCCACGCTCGGCGATCTGCGCCGCCAGGACCTGGCGGGCGCGCTCCATCAGATCCGCGGCCGCGACCACCTCGGGCCGCAGCTCCGGCGGCCTGGCGTAGGCCAGGAAGTCGCTGACCAGCCGCTCCAGGCGGGCGAGCTCGGACCGGGTGATGGCCAGCAGGCCGCGGCGGCCGGCCGGCTCCCCGGGGGCGTGGACCTCGCCGACCTCCTCCTCGATGAGCTGCATGTTGAGGCTCAGCGAGTTCAGCGGGTTGCGGATCTCGTGCGCCAGTCCCGAGGCCAGGGTGCCGAGATAGGCGAGGCGCTCGCGCTCGCGCGCCGTCTCCTCGGCGCGCTGCGTGCGGCGCCACAGCCAGCCGAAAGCCACGCCGCCCAGGATCAGGGCGAGCAGGGTGACCGCGGCGATGACGCCGGCCTGGCGCACCAGGGCGCGCCGCAGCACGTCGATCCGCTCCTCCAGCTCGTGCTGGCTGATGCCAATGCGGATCATGCCGATGTCCCCGATCGGCACCTCCAGCGGGTAGGTCGTGGTCCGCTCCACGGTCTCGGTCTCGAGCTGGCCGGGCAGCTCCCGGCTGGGCGTCCCGGGGCTGGGCGCCTCGGGGTTGGGGATGGTCGCGTAGACGTCCGCCTTGTAGACCAGCACGTCGTTCTCGTCGGTGACCTCGATCCTCTGCACCAGATCCCGCTGCTGCAGGATGGAGTTCAAGTAGGAGCGGGTCTCGCGCTCCACCGCGATCGCCGTGTAGATGTCTTGTCCGGTCCGCTCGGCGCGGTCGGCGATGCGCTCGGCCAGGTCCTCGGCCTGCTCCCGGGTGTCGAGCAAGACGCGCTCGATCTCATGCTGGGAGAGGGAACGGAAGATGAGCCAGCCGAACAGGCTGAGGTCAAGGGCGACGAACAGTCCCAGGGCCAGGAGCGCCGCGGGCACCACGCGCCGGAGGCGCGTGGTCGGGCGCCTGGAGACCGGGGGCCGGAAGCGCCGACGCATCGTCTCAATCTACCGCAAAGGGCAGGGGCGGTTGCTGGGCCACTCGGTGGCAAGTGGCAGGTCGGCCGCTCTGACGGCACGCCGCGCGTGTCACCTGCCACCTGCCACTTGCCACTCCCCGCACGACGCTGACACGGGTCACTATCTAAGTCTATGTGCATCAGATATTGCCGCAGCGACCGGAATACTTGATGTGATCTTAGCGTTTCACTATCATGTAAGGCGATGCCCGTCGCCCGAGATGGTGCCGGCGGGCACAGAGAACAACAGTCATACAGGAGGAGAGCAGTTTCATGACGACTTCCAGCCTGACCCGTTGGAACCCCGCCGATCTGTGGAGCTCGCGCATCCACCGGCTCTTCGACCAGGCCTTCAACGACTTCCTGTCGCCGCTGACGGCGTCCGAGGAGGTGAGCGATAGGGCCTGGATCCCCGCCGTCGATGTCCATGAAGCCGACGACACGTTGACCGTGACCGCCGAGCTGCCCGGCCTGCGCAAGCAGGACGTGGACATCACGCTCGAGGACAACGTCCTCAAGTTGAGCGGCGAGCGCCGCTTCGAGAAAGACGAGAAGCGCGAGAGCTACCACCGCATCGAGCGCGCCTACGGCCGCTTCAGCCGCTCCTTCACCCTGCCGCGCAACGTCGACCGGTCACGCGTCGAGGCACAGTTCGAGAACGGCCTGCTGAAGATCGTGCTGCCCAAGTCCGAAGAGGCGCGGGCGCGCAAGATCGACATCGCCTGAGGCGGCGGCAGTCTACTGGCCCCGGCGCTCAACGCTGGGTCCGCGGCTCTGACGAGACCCCGCGCACGCGGGGTCTTTCTTTTTCGGCTGGCCGCATTTTTCCGCTCGCTGGCGCACCGCTCGCGCATGTGATAGACTATTGCGCATGTTTAGATTCTAAGGAGTCGAGAGCATGCCAACCGAGACGAGTCGGACACACCTGAGAGCAGCGACCGTCGCCCTCGCGATGGTCGGTCTCGCCGGCTGCGGCCGAGGGGAGGCGACGACCGCCTCCGCCACGCGCCAGGGCGCGACCGGGGGCCCGCGGATCGTCGTCGCCCTCGCCAGCGACATCGAGGGGGTCAACCCGCTGATCTCGGGAGCCAGCGGCGTCAGCACCCAGATCCATGACCTCCTGTTCCTCCGCCTGTTCGAAGAGCGGCCCGACTTCTCCGCCGGGCCGCCGAGCTTCGCGCCGCGCCTGGCCGCCAGCTGGCGCTTCTCGCCGGACCGCCTGGCGCTCACTGTCGAGCTGCGTCCCGACGCGCGTTGGAGCGACGGCGAGCCGGTCACCGCCGAGGACGTCGTCTGGACCTGGCGCGCCCAGATCCACCCCGCCGTCGCCTGGGCCTACGCCCACAGCAAGCAGGCGATCCGGTCGATCGAGGCGCGCGGCCCGCACCGGATCGAGGTGTGGTTCACCCACGCTTACCCGACACAGCTCGCCGATCTCAACGAAGGCCCGATCCTGCCCGCGCACGCCTGGGGGCGCCTGCCGTTCGCGCGCTGGCAGGGCTCGGAGGACTGGTTTCGTCAGCGCCTGGTCACCAGCGGCCCGTTCCGCGTCGCCGGCTGGCGCCCGGGCGAGCGCCTGGAGCTGGCGCCCAACCCGTTCTACCACCAGGCGGCGCGCCCGCGGCTCGACCGCGTGGTCTTCCGGGTCCTGCCCGATCCGTCCGTGCGGCTCCTGCACGCCGAGGCGCGGGAGGTGGATTTCGTCGACGGCATCCGACCGGCGGATGCCGAGCGGCTGATGCACCGCCGGGGTCTCGCGGTGGACAGCTACTGGACCCGGCATTACGAGTACCTGTGTTGGAACACGGCCCGGCCCTGGTTCCGCGACGCCGCGGTCCGCCGCGCCCTGACCCAGGCCATCGATCGCCGACGGCTGGTGGCCGTGTTGTGGCGCGGGCACGCCCGGGTGGGCGTCTCCCCCATCCTGCAGAGTGTGTGGGCGGCGGATCCGGATCTCGAGCCCTGGCCGCACGACCCGCAGGCGGCGCGCTCGCTGCTGCGGCGGGCGGGTTGGATCGACCGCGACGCGGACGGCGTGCGCGAACGCGACGGTCTGCCCCTGCGCTTCGAACTCCTGGTCAATGCCGACAACCCGCTGCGCCGCGACGCCGCCGTGCTCATCCAGCAGGACCTGCGGCGGGTCGGTGCACAGGCGACGATTCGCACGCTCGAGTTCCAGACCCTGAACGCGGTGACCGAGGCGCACGATTTCGACGCTTTCATCGGCGCCTGGGCCGTGGACACGACGCTCGATCTGACCTACGCCTTCCACAGCTCCTCGATCGATGACGGCTACAACTTCGGCAGCTACGCGAACGCCGAGCTCGACGATCTGATCGACCGCGTGCGCCAGGCGCCCGGCCCGCGGGTTGCCCTGCCGATGCTCCACCGCATGCAGCGCGTCCTGCACGAGGAGCAGCCGTACACCTTTCTGTGGGAGCCCCGGCGGCTCACCGTCGCCAGCCGCCGGCTCCGTGGAGCTCGGCCGAACGCGCTGAGCCCGTTCTTCCATCTCGAGGACTGGCGGCTCGCCCCGCGCGACAGCCGCGGCTCATGACATCCACGGCGCGCCCGGGCCGCCCGCACGCCCCGTGATACGCGGCGTTCCGCGGCGCCTGCTCTCCGGCCTGATCCTGGTCTGGCTCGTCCTCTCCCTCACTTTCCTCCTGCTGGACCTGGCGCCCGGAGATCCCGCCCAGCGGACGCTCGACCCGCGAGTCCCGCGTGCCCAACGCGACCTGTTCCGCCGCGCCTGGGGCCTCGACGCGCCGGTGCCCGAGAGGTACGGCCGCTGGCTCGCCGCCGTCGCGCGCGGGGACTGGGGCGTCTCCCTGCGGCTCCATGTGTCGGTACGCGAGGTGATCGGCCGATCGCTTCCCTACACCCTGACGCTCACCGGCGCCGCCCTGATCGTGCAGTTCACGCTCGGCATCGCCGGTGGCCTGTTGGCGGCGCGGCGACAGGGCTGGATCGACAGGCTCGCGCGGGGGGTGTCCCAGGGGCTCTACAGCTTGCCCCTGTTCTGGCTCGGGCTGATGGCGATCCTCATGTTCAGCTTGCGATTGGGATGGCTGCCGCCCGGAGGGCCGGGAGAGGGGAGCGACCGGCTGCGCCACCTCGTGCTCCCGGCCCTGGTTCTGGGCATCGGCTCCCTCGGGCCGGTCCTGCGCCTGACACGCAACCTGGTGCGCGACGCCCTGGACCGCGACTTCGTCCGCGCCGCCCGAGCCCGCGGCGCCGGGCCGGCCCGGATCCTGTGGATCCACGCCCTCCCCCACGCCGCGCCGTCCCTCTGCCAGAGCCTCGGCGTCGCCCTGCCGGCCCTGCTCT
Organism: Thermoanaerobaculia bacterium; assembly: GCA_050747865.1. Classification (GTDB taxonomy): domain Bacteria; phylum Acidobacteriota; class Thermoanaerobaculia; order Multivoradales; family JAHEKO01; genus JBOGJI01. Next base: position 47,403 of record JBOGJI010000236.1, on the reverse strand, counting down.
CCGGATCGTTGATCACCGAGGTGGTGTTCGCCTGGCCCGGCCTCGGACGCGTCACCTGGGAGGCCGTCCTCGCCCGCGATGTCCCCGTGGTCATGGCCACCACGGCGCTCGGCGCCGTGGCCGTCGTGGCCGCCCTGCTGCTCGCCGATCTGCTGCAGGCCGCCCTCGACCCGAGGCTGCGCCATGCGGCTTGAGCCACGGCCGCCTGCGGCGGCGAGTTACGCCCGCCCGTCGATCGCCGGCCGGCGGTGGCGCGCCCTGGCGCCGGGAGGGATTCCGGTCGCCTTGTTCCTGGTGCTCGGACTGGTTGGCCCCTGCCTCGCGCCGTTCTCCGCCGACCAGAGCGTCGACACCACAGCCGTCGGGGCCCGCCCTCCGGGCAGCCGCGTCGTCCTCGACGGCAGCGCGTGGCCCGATGTCGCCACGCATCGCCCGCTCCTGCTGCCACTCGGTACCGACGGTCTGGGCCGCGACGTTCTCTCGCGTTTGCTCCACGGCGCCCGGAGCTCTCTGACGATCGCCGGAGGGGCCGTCCTCCTCGCCACCCTCCTGGGCGTCGGATTCGGAATCCTCGCCGGCCTCGGCAGGTGGACCGGCAGCGCCGCCACCACGGGCACCACTGCCCTGCTCGCGTTTCCCCGTCTCTTCCTGCTCGTCGCCCTCGCCGCCCTCCTGGCCCCCGGCAAGTGGACCGTGACCCTGACCCTCGCCGCGACCGGCTGGATGACGCTCGCCCGCGTCGTCGACGGCGAGCTGCGCAGCCTGCTGCGGCGCCCCTTCGTCGAGGCTGCCCGGGTCTCGGGAGTGCGGCCCGCCCGCCTGGTCGTCCGCCATCTGGTGCCCCACCTGGCCACGCCGATCGCCGTCGTCGCCACCGCGATGGTGGGCGAGGCCATCCTCGCCGAAGCCGCACTGTCTTTCCTCGGCCTCGGTATCCCGCCGCCGGAGCCGAGCTGGGGAGGCATGGCCGCCGAGGCCACACCCGACCTCCTCTCCGCGTGGTGGCTGGCCGCCTTCCCCGGCCTCGCGCTCACCGTCACCGCCCTGGGCTTTCAGCTCCTGGGCGACGGGCTGCGCGACGCCCTGGCGGTTCCGGGGGGCTAGAACCTATCCCGCGCGTTGCTCGCGGCGCTCGCGGCGGACGCGGAGCGCCACCTGCTCGGCGTCGAGGTGGTCGTCGCCGCAGCGCTCGAGATACTCCTCGTAGGTGCCGCGGAAGTCATTGAGGCCCTGGGGCGTGATCTCTAGGATGCGGTCGGCCAGCTCGGAGACGAACCAGCGGTCGTGGGTGACGAGGATGAGCGTGCCGTCGTAGGCGCGCAGGCCTTCGACCAGGGCCTCGATGGCCTCGAGGTCGAGGTGGTTGGTCGGCTCGTCGAGCAGCAGCACGTTGGGCTTCTCGACCGACAGGCGTGCGAAGAGGAGGCGGGCGGCCTCGCCTCCGGAGAGGCTCTCCAGGCGCTTCTCCACCTCGTCCTTGGCGAAGAGGACCTCGGCCAGCTTGCCGCGCACGTAGCCGATCGGCTCGCCCGGGCAGACCGCCCACAGGTAGGCCTCGACGCTCTGACGGCCCTGCCCGAGCTGCTCGCGATGGTTCTGGGCGAAGTAGCCGGGATGGGTCTCGTAGCCCCAGGTGGCGCCGCCGGCCTCCGGCCGGACCTCGCCGATCAGGATCTTGAGCAGGGTCGACTTGCCGATGCCGTTGGGGCCCAGGATGGCCAGCCGGTCGCCGCGCTCGACCCGCAGGTCGACGCCGGCTAGCACCCGGCGGCCGTCGTAGGTCTTGGTCAGCCCCTCGGCCTCGACCACCGCGCGGCCGCTCGGGCGGCGCTGCTGGAAGCGGAAGGTCGGATAGCGGCGGGAGCTCTGCGGCAGGGGCTCCAGCTCCTCGGCCATCTTCTCGATCATCCGCACCTTGCTCTGCGCCTGACGGGCCTTGGTGGCCTTGGCACGGAAGCGGTCGACGAAGGCCTGGTGGTGGGCGATCTCCTTCTCGCGCTTCTCGATCTCGGCCTCCCGCCGTTCCCGGTCGGTGTGTTTGGCGACCATGAACTGCGAGTAGTTGCCCGGGTAGAGCGTCACGGTCTCGTAGTCGACGTCCAGGATGTGGGTGCAGACATTGTCGAGGAAGCGGTGGTCGTGGGAGATGACGACCGAGGTCCCGGCGTAGTCGCGCAAGAACTTCTCCAGCCAGCGGATCGACAGGATGTCGAGGTGGTTGGTCGGCTCGTCGAGCAGCAAGACGTCCGGGGAGGACGCCAAGGTCTGGGCCAGCAGGACGCGCAGCTTGAAGCCGCCGGAGAGGGTCGACAGCGGGCGGCGGTGGGCCTCGGCGGGGAGCCCCAAGCCCTCCAGCACCTCGGCGGCCCGCGACTCGGCGGCGTAGCCGTTGCGCGCCATGATCAGCTCTTCGAGCTGGGCGAAGCGGTCGCCGTCGAAGTGCTGGTCGGCTCGCGCCAGGATCTCCTCCTTCTCCGCCATGGCGTCCCACAGCTCGCGGTCGCCCTGCAGCACGACGTCGAGGATCGGGACGTCCTCGTAGTGGAAGTGGTCCTGGCGCAGCACGCCCAGGCGGGCGCGCTTCGGCGTCGCGACGGTGCCGGCCGAGGGCTCCTCCTGGCCGGCGAGCACGCGCAGCAGCGTCGACTTCCCCGAGCCGTTGGCGCCGGTGAGCCCGTACCGGTTTCCCGGGTTGAGCTGAAAGGCGACGTCGGTGAAGAGGGTCTGGGGGCCGTAGCCCTTGGCGAGTCCGGAGACCGCGATCATCCGGACCGCACGTTACCACGTGCGGTCCGGATGAGGGATCAGGGGTCAGGACTGGCGTACTTGTTGCGTAACATGGGGTCGTCATGATGATTCGGCGTCGTGGGCGCTCACGGGGACGTGCGCGTCGCCTGAAGCCGCGCTCACTGGCCTTTGTCCTGGCGATCGCGTTGGGTGTCGTCGTGGCGGGCGGGCTGTGGCTGTTCGCGCCGTACTGGCGGCTCTCGGCGCAGCTGGGGCCGGAGGTCGGCCCACAGCCGTCGCGGCTCTATGGCGCCTCCATGCGGCTGACGCGGGGGATGCCGGTATCCGTGGAGCGGCTGGAGTCGGAGCTGGCGCGGGTCGGGTACCGGGCGACCGGGTCCCGAAGCCCGAAGCTCGGCGAATATCACCTGGAGGGGGCGAGGCTGCTGGCGCATCTGCGCAGCTTCCCCGGCCCCGGCGGCCTGCTGCCGGAAGGTCTGCTCGGCGTCGTCGTCTCCGGCGGGCGTGTCCATTCGCTGTACCGCGACGGCCGTCCCGTGGAGGACGTCTTGCTCGAGCCGCCGTTGCTCACCGCCTATTACGGCCCCGATCGGCTCGACCGCTGGCCGGTGCCGGTGGAGCAGATCCCGGAGGAGCTGATCGCGGCGGTGATGGCGGCGGAGGACGCCCGCTTCTACCAACACGGCGGGCTGTCGGCGCGCGGCATCCTGCGCGCCGCGTGGGTGAACCTGCGCGGCGGCGAGATCCGCCAGGGCGGCTCGACGTTGACCCAGCAACTGGTCAAGAACCTCTACCTGACGCACGAGCGGACGCTCTCCCGCAAGCTCCGCGAGGCTGTCCTCGCGAGCCTGGTCGAGCTGCGTTACGGCAAGGACGCGATCCTGCAGGCCTACGTCAACGAGATCTACTGGGGCCAGCGCGCGGGCGTCAACGTCATGGGCGTAGGCTCGGCCGCCCGCGCCTACTTCCAGCGCACGCCGCGGGAGCTGACACTAGGCCAGGCAGCTCTGCTCGCCGCCCTGATCCGCGCCCCCGGAGACTACGATCCGGCCTTCCACCCGGAGCGCGCCCAAGAGCGCCGCGATTGGGTGCTCGACCGCATGGTGGAGCTCGAGTGGCTGGACGCGGAGCGCGCCGAGGCGGCGAAACATGAGCCGGTCGACACCGTCAGCCCCAGCCCCTTGCAGCGGCGCGCGCCCTTCTTCGCCGAGGCCGTTCGCCGGGAGGCGATGGATCGGTTCGGCGTGGATCCCCACGCCGCGGGGGGCTATAGCCTGCTGACGACGCTGTCGCCGGCGGATCAGCAGGCGGCGGAGGAGGCGGTGGCCTGGGGAGTCGAGGCGCTGGAGAACGGTTGGGAGAAGGGGCGCGAGACCGCCGTGCCGCTAGAGGCCGCCCTGGTGTCGGCGGATCCGCGCAGCGGCGAGATCCTGGCCTACGTCGGCGGCAGGGACTTCGCCCGCAGCCAGTTCGACCGCGTGGGGCAGGCCCGCCGCCAGGCCGGCAGCGCCTTCAAGCCTATCGTCTACCTGACCGCGTTCGAGCGCCGGCAGGCCACGCCGGCGACCTTGATCGAGGACTCGCCGCTCACGGTCCAGCTGACCAGTGGGAACTGGTCGCCCGGCAACTACGACAGCAAGTTCCACGGCTGGGTGACGGCGCGCCGCGCCGTGGTGCAGAGCTACAACGTCGCTACCGCCAGGATGGCGCTGCAGACCGGACTCTCCGGGATCGTGGACACGGCACAGCGGCTGGGAGTCGAAGGCGAGCTGCAGGCGGTTCCGGCGCTCGCCCTCGGAGCCTTCGAGGTCACGCCGATCGAGATGGCGACCGCCTACGCCACGCTCGCCGCCGGGGGCTTGAGACCGGAGCTCCACGGCCTGCGCGGCATGGTCGACGGCAACGGTCAAGGCGTCGCCGGCCGGCCGCCGCGGTCGCCCGAGCGCGCGGTCTCGCCGGCGGCCACCTATGTGGTCACGGCGCTGCTACAGGACGTCATCGATCGCGGGACGGGAGCGGAGGCCCGGCGCATGGGCCTGACTGGGCCGCTGGCCGGCAAGACCGGCACCAGCAACGACCGGCGGGACAACTGGTTCGCCGGCTACACGCCGGACCGGGTGGCGGTCGTCTGGGTCGGCTACGACGACAACTCGCCGACCCGCATGTCGGGGGCGCGGGCCGGGTTGCCGATCTGGACGCGTTTCATGCACGCGGTGCGGCCGGTGGGCGGCTACCGGGAGTTCGCGCAGCCCGCCGGCGTGGCGACCGCGCTGATCGATCCCTTGAGCGGCGGGCTGGCGACCGACGCCTGCCCGCAGGTGCAGGCCGAGGTCTTCCTCGAGGGAACCGTGCCCTCCTACGTCTGCCACCTCCACGGCGGCTGGTTCAACCGGGTGCTGCAGCCGCAGCGGGTCGGGGGCGACGGCGAGACGATCGACGCGGAGCCGGGAATGCAGCCGGAGGAGGGGCAGAAGCGGCATCCGTTCCGGCGCTGGCTCAAGCGGGTCTTTGGCAGCGACGCACCCGACGACACCTACTGACCCCGCCCACCCAGGGGTCGGGGGCGAGGGGTCAGGGGCCAGATCATTGTGACAGTCTTGCCTTCCGACCCTGACCCCTGATCCCTACTACTGACGGCGAGCCAGCATGGCGTCGCCGTAGGAGTAGAAGCGGTAGCCCTGGCGGATCGCCTCGTCATAGGCGACCAGGATGGGGTCGCGGCCGGCCAGGGCGCAGACCAGCATCAGCAGGGTGGAGCGCGGGAGGTGGAAGTTGGTCAATAGGCGGTCGACCACCTGGACGTGGTAGCCGGGGTAGATGAACAGGTCGGTGCGGCCGCTGCCCGCGACCAGGCGGCCATCGTGCCGCGCCGCCACGCCCTCCAGGGTGCGCACCACCGTGGTGCCGACGGCCACGACCTCGCCGCCGCGTTCGCCGGTCCGCGCGATTGCTTCCACGGTGGCCTCGGGCAGGAGGTAACGCTCCTCATCCATGCGGTGCTCGTGGACCAGCTCGGCGGTGACCGGCTTGAAGGTGCCGAGACCTACGTGAAGAGTCACGCTGGCCTGTTCGATGCCGCGGTCGCGCAGGCGGCCCAGCAGCTCGTCGGTGAAGTGCAGACCGGCGGTCGGCGCCGCGATGGCGCCGGCATGGCGGGCGAAGACCGTCTGATAGCGCTCGCGGTCCTCGGGGCGGTCGGGCCGGCGGATGTACGGCGGCAGGGGCACGTGGCCGAGGCGATCCAGGAACGGCTCGATGGCGCGCGAGAAACGCACGGTGTGGCGCCCGTCGTCGCCGCGTGCCGTCACCTCCGCCTCGAGCTCCCGGTCCAGCCGCAACCAGGTGCCCGGCTTCGCCTTGCGCCCCGGCTTGAGCAAGCAGGTCCACTCCCGTTCCGCCACCTGCTCGGCGAGGAGCAGCTCCACCCTGCCGCCGCCGGGTTCGCGGCGCGCGAACAGGCGCGCCGGGATGACGCGCGTATCGTTGACCACCAGCAGGTCGCCGGGCGAGAGCAGCTCGGGCAGGTCGTCGACGCGCCGGTGGCGGCGCTCTCCCTCCGCATCGAGGACCAGCAGACGGCTGCTGCCGCGCGGCGCGGGATCCTGGGCGACGCGTTCCGGTGGCAGGTGGTAGTCGAAATCGGCGACCAGCACGGCCCAACCCTATCGTCGGATGAACCGGATCGCCGCCTGTCGCGACACACGGGGTGTCGACCATGGCGTCCGCCGCGGTTGCCGGTGGGGTGCCCTCACCGCCTGTAGGCGGCCCGATCCAGGAGGTGATCCATGCGGAAGCTCTTTGTCGTGATCCCTATCTCTCTCATCGCGGTGTTCCTGGCCACCGACGCCACGGCGGCAGGCCGCAACGTTCGCGCCCGCCTGGCGCCCACGGAGGAGGTTCCGGCGCTCTCCACCAACGGACAGGGCGTCTTCGCGGCCACGTTCAGCGTCGACCGCGAGGAGTTGACGTACGAGCTGAGCTACGCCGATCTCCAGGGGATGGTCGCCCAGTCGCACCTGCACCTCGGGCAGCGCAGCGTCAACGGCGGCATCTCGATCTTCCTGTGCACCAACCTCGGCAACGGCCCCCCGGGCACGCAGGCCTGCCCGCCCGCCCCGGCGACGATCAGCGGCACGCTGACGGCCGCCGACGTCATTGGCCCAGACAGTCAGGGGATCGATGCGGGTGAGTGGGAGGAGATCCGCGAGGCGATCGAAGACGGGGTCGTCTACGTGAATGTCCACACCGACCTGTTCCCCGGCGGCGAGATCCGCGGCCAGCTACGGATGAGCCGCCGCCACGGTCATTAGCGGGACGAGCCGGATCAGGCGGATTCGGCGCGGTTGCGGTAGAGGTTGGGATCGACGACGGCGGCCATCGCCGCTACGTCCAGGCCGCCTCCCAGGAAGTCATTGATGCGACGGGCCTCGCCGTGGGGATCGGCGACGACGTCCGCGTAGCGCAGCCGCAGGGTCTCGAGGTGCGGTGAGCGCTTGAGCAGGTAGTTCACGCGCCAGACCAGCGACTCGTAGTTCGCCGCCATCTTGTCGTCGTCTACCGGGTTGACTTCGCCGCGGCGCTCGAGCATCTTGGCCTGGGAGGCCAGGACCTCCCCGATCTCGCGCTCCAGCAGGATGACCCGGTAGTTGTTGTGCCGCGGCAGCTCCTTCAAGAGGTAGGAGATGATCTTGACCGCCTTGCCGCGCGCTCGCTTGAGCCACGCCCGGTCGGTCTCCTCCGCCAGGCGCATGACCCGCTCGTGCTCGAAGTATCCCAGGGGATTGTCGATGTCGGCGCCGCGCTGACCGTCCTCGACCGTCGGGATCCCGCCCGCCTTGAGCATGCGCATGGCCATGGAGGTGCCGGAGCGGGGCAGGCCGGAGACGACCACGATCGGAGGCCCGTAGAGGCCGCGCCACCAGAGGCGTCGGATTGCGCTCACCCGGCAAACCCTATACCATCCAAACGCCCGGGCACCGGTCTCACGGGCAGCGAGTGACTCGGACGGCTCCCTCGTCAGGCGACGGCGGACCCACTCCCAACCGAAATCGATCCCGACGGTACGGTCCTGCGCCAACCGATGTTTACCCCCGCTCGATCCGGCCGCCGCAACGCGATGGCGTTGCTGGCGCTGGCCGGTGCCGCGGCGCCCGCGGCTGCGTACATCGGCCCGGGAGCGGGGTTCGCCCTGCTCTCCTCCTTCGCGGTCGTCTTCGTCACCGTCCTGATCGCCGTCTTCGCCCTGCTGCTCTGGCCGTTCCGCGCGCTGTGGCGGGCGTTCCGCTACCGCGGGCGCGCCAAGCCGAAGATCCGGCGGCTCATCGTGCTCGGGCTCGACGGCCAGGACCCGCGGCTCACCGATCGCTTCATGAAGGAGGGTAAGCTCCCGAGCTTCGCCAGGCTTGCCGAGGAGGGCTGCTATCACCGGCTGGCCACGACCTACCCTTCGATCTCGCCGGTCGCCTGGTCGTCGTTCGCCACCGGCGTCAGCCCCGCCAAACACAACATCTTCGACTTCCTGAACCGCGACCTGAGGACCTATCTGCCGCTGCTCTCCTCCACCGAGATCGGCACGGTGAAGCGGTTCTTGAAGCTCGGCAAGTGGCGCATACCCCTGCACAAGCCCGAGTTGCGGCTGCTGCGCAAGTCCAAGCCGTTCTGGAGCCTGCTCGGGGAGGCGCGCATCTGGTCCACGGTGCTGCGGGTGCCGATCACGTTTCCGCCCGACCGCTTCTACGGCGCCGAGCTGTCGGCGATGGCGGCGCCCGACCTGCTGGGGACCCAGGGGACGTTCCAGTACTTCACCACCCGGCCCGCGGACGCCACCTCCGGACGTGACTTCAAGGAGGGCGGGATCCGCCTGCCGCTGACCTCCGCCGATGGCAACGGAACCTTCCAGGGTACCCTCAAGGGGCCGGAGAACCTGTTCCGCGACGGCGCGCCCGAGATGGAGCTGCCGTTCACCCTGCGGGTCGACCACGCCGCCGGCACGGGGACCCTGGAGGCGGACGGCGAGCGGGTCGAGCTGACGAGGGGCAAGCTCTCGCCCTGGGTCAAGCTCTCCTTTCCGGCGGCGCCGGGCATCCAGGTCAAGGGGCTGGCGCGGATCGAGCTCACCGAGGCGGGCGAGCACGTCTCGCTGTATGTGACGCCGCTGTCGTTCGATCCCGAAAAGCCCGCCATGCCGATCTCGCATCCCGGCTACTACGCCACCTACCTGGCCAAGCTCGTCGGCCCCTACAGCACCCTCGGGCTGGCCGAGGACACCTGGGCGCTCAATGAGCGGGTGGTCGACGACGGGACCTTCCTGGAGCAGACCTGGGACATCGACCGCGAGCGGCAGGAGATGTTCTTCGGCGCCTGGGACCGGCTGCGCAAGGGCTGCCTGGTGTGCGTGTTCGACGCCACCGACCGCATCCAGCACATGTTCTGGCGCTATCTCGAGGACGGGCACCCGGCCGCCCGCGGCCTTGAAAATGCGGAGCACCGCGACGCCATCGAGGAGCTGTATCGGCGCAACGACGCCCTGGTCGGGCGGGCCATGGGCCGCCTCGGCAAGGGCGACGTGCTGATCGTCCTCTCCGATCACGGTTTCACCTCCTTCCGCCGCGGCATCAACTTGAACAAGTGGCTGCTCGACAACGGCTATCTGGCCTTGAAGCCGGGCACCGACGGCAGCTCCGAGTGGCTACGCGACGTCGACTGGTCGCGCACGCGGGTCTACGCCGTGGGGCTGACGGGGATGTTCTTGAACCTCAAGGGGCGGGAGGCGGAGGGCATCGTCGAGCCGGGCGGCGAGGCGCAGCAGCTCAAGGACGAGATCTGCCGCAAGCTCTCCGGGCTCGTCGACGCCGAGACCGGCGAGACCGGCATCAACGAGGTCTTCGACTCGGCCAAGCTCTACAAGGGCCCCTACCTGGCCCACGGCCCCGACTTCGTGGTCGGCTACAACCACGGCTACCGCATCTCCTGGGACTGCGCCTCGGGCATGGTGTCGGGACCGGTGTTCGAGGACAACACCAAGGCGTGGAGCGGCGACCACGGCGTGGATCCGCGCATCGTGCCGGGCGTCCTGTTCTCGAACGTGCCGCTCAGCGTCGAGAATCCGTCCCTCATGGACATCGCCCCGACGGCGCTCGAGCTGTTCGGTGTCAAGGTGCCGGCTCACATGGAAGGCACGACACTGATCCACGGGGATCCGTTCGCCGAGAGCAAGACTGGCGGCAAGAAGCGGGCCCACGCGCGCAAGGCGGCGGCGGCGTGAGCGGCGCACATCCGGTGTCGTGGTCGGGCCGGGGCGGGGCACCGCGCCCAGCATTGGCGCCAGTCGCACTGGCTGTGGTCGCCGGTCTCTTGTTGATCGCGACGATTGGCTGCCAGAGGGCGCCGTCTGAGTCTTCCGAGTCCAGCCGGCGGGTGGTCGTGCTGGGGTTCGATGGGATGGACTGGGAGCTGGTGCAGAAGCTGATGGCGGAAGGGCGCATGCCCAACTTCCAGCGCTTGGCGCGGCAGGGCATGGCGCAGCCCCTGGGAAGCTCGATCCCGCCGCTTTCGCCGGTGGCGTGGTCCGACTTCATCACCGGCATGGACTCCGGCGGTCACGGCATCTTCGACTTCGTGCACCGCGACCCCAGTACCCGGATCCCCTACGAGTCGACCAGCCGTACGGAGGGGTCGGACGCTGGGCTCACCCTCGGCAAGTGGCGAATCCCGCTGGGCGGTGGCGAGGTCGAGCTGCTGCGCCACGGCACGGCGTTCTGGGAGCTGCTGCGCGAGCGCGGGGTCCCGACCACCGTGATGCGCATCCCGGCCAACTTCCCGCCGACGGGCACCGCCGACCACGAGCTCTCGGGCATGGGCACCCCGGACATCGTGGGCACCGCCGGAACCTTCTCGTTCTACAACTCCGATCCCTTCTCCGAGGAACGGACGGTGGGCGGCGGCGCCTTCTATCCGGTCGACTACTGGGATGACATCGCCACCGGTGAGCTGCACGGCCCGCCGAACCTGTTCCTCGAGGAGCCCGAGGACCTGACGATCGAGTTTCAGCTCTTCGTCGACCCCGAAGAGCCGGCGGCGCTGCTGCGCGTCGGCGACGAGGAGCGGCTGCTCGCGACCGACGAGTGGTCGAACTGGGTGCCGGTCGAGTTCGAGATGGTCCCGACGCAGAAGCTCGCCGGCCAGGCCCGCTTCTACTTGAGGAGCGTCCGTCCCGAGGTGGAGCTGTACGTCAGTCCCATCAACCTCGACCCCTACGCGCCGATCATGCCGATCACCACGCCGGAGGAGTTCGCTGCCGAGCTGGCGGACGCGACCGGCCGCTTCTACACCCAGGGCTTCCCAGAGGACACCAAGGGGTTGACGGAAGACGCGCTCAGCGTGGACGAGTTTCTCGCCCAGGCGAAGATCGCCCGCGAGGAGATCGAAGAGCAACTCGATCCCGTGCTCGAACGGTTCCGTTCGGGCCTGCTCTTCTACTACTTCGGCCACACGGACCAGTTGGGCCACATCCTGTGGGGATCGATGGATCCGGAGTACCCGGGCGACGATCCGCAAGCCGATCCGAAGTACGCATGGGTGATCCCGCAGCTCTATGAAGAGGCCGACGCAATCGTGGGCAAGACGCTGGAGAAGGCCGGCCCGGAGGCCACGGTGATCGTCATGTCGGACCACGGCTTCGCCCCCTGGCGCCGGGCTTTCAACCTGAACACCTGGCTCGAGCAGGAGGGATACCTGGTGCTCTCCAAGCCGCCTGCCCCGGGGCGCAACGCGACGATCTTTGCCAACGCCGACTGGTCGCGTACGCGCGCCTACGGCATCGGCGTCAACGGCCTATACGTGAACCTGGCGGGCCGCGAACGGGACGGCGTGGTGCCGGAATCGAAGAGGATGGCGCTGCTCGAGGAGATCGCCTCCAAGCTCGAGAAGGTGGTCGATCCGGAGAACGGGCAGCGAGTCGTTCGCCGAGTCTTCATCAGCGAGAAGGCTTTCCACGACCGGGGATACATGGACGTCGGCCCCGACGCCGTGATCGGCTACGCCAGAACCTACGGCAACGCCAACGCATCCGGCCTCGGTGAGCTGTCCCCCGAGTTGATGGCCAACAACACCAGCGGCTGGACCGGCCACCATCACATGGACTCGGTCACCGTGCCGGGCATCCTGTTCGCCAACCGCAAGCTGTCGCGTGAGGTGACCGATCTTCAGGACCTGGCCGCCGCCGTCCTCGCCGAGTTCGGCATCGAGGGATTCCCCCAGAGAGACACCGGAAACGAGCGGTAGCGCCGGGCCCTCCCGCTCGACGTCCGCGGAGGACACAACGATGTTCGGAACCGTGAAGATCAAGCTGGATCAGGACCTGGTGAGCAAGGTCAAGCGCTACGCGAAGCTCGCCGGCTATTCCGGCGCCGAAGAGTTCATCACCCACGCGCTGGAGAAGGAGCTGGCCAAGCTCGAGGACGCGAGCAGCGAAGAGGAGATCAAGAAGCGCCTCCAGGGGCTCGGCTACATCTCCTGACGCCGGAGCCGGACCTCGAGCGACATCATGGAGCTGATCCACGCCCCCCTGCGCGCCGTCTTCGACGCCATCCTGGCGCCGTTCGCCGGGCGCTCCCCCATGCTCACCCTGGTGCCGATCTCGGCCGTGGTGGGCGTGCTGGCGCTGCTGCTGTTCAAGTGGACCTCGAACCAGAAGGCCCTGGAGGCGGCGCGGCGGCGCCAGCTCGCCGGCTTCTTCGAGATCCGCCTGTTCAACGACGACCTGCGCAACCTCCTCGGAGCCCAGGGGCGCATCTTGCGGGCCACCGGCCGCTACTTCCTCCACACTCTCGTGCCCCTGGTGGCGCTGCTGCCGCCCCTGTTCCTGCTCGTGGCCCAGCTCCAGTTCCACTATGGCTACGAGGGCCTGCGCCCGGGAGACACGACGCTGCTGCAAGTCCGGCTCGACGAGGCGACCGCATCCGCCGACGGCAAGCCGGCTGTCACCCTGAACGCCCCTTCCGGTGCCGAGGTGGAGACACCCGCCGTCTGGATCCCCACGGAGCGCAAGCTCGTCTGGCGCCTGCGGGCGGTCGAGCCGGGCGAGCACACGCTCGAGCTCGCCGTCGGCGGCGCGAGCTACACCAAGAGCCTCACCGTTTCGAACCAGGTCGTCCGCCGATCTCCGGTGCGTCCGGGAGCAAGCCTCGGGGCTCAGCTCCTCTACCCCGCCGAGGCCCCTCTCGCCAAGGGCGGCCCCGTCACCTCGATCGAGCTCCGCTACCCGGACGCCGAGGTCAACCTCCTCGGCTGGCACACCCACTGGCTCATCGCCTTCTTCATCCTCACCGTCGTCGCCGCCCTCCTCCTGAAGAAGCCCCTCGGCGTCACCATATGACTGCGGCCGGGCTGCGGCGCGAGCTCGGCACGCTCGACGCGGTGGGGATCGGCTTCGGCGCCATCGTCGGGGCGGGGATCTTCGTGGTCACCGGGGTGGCGGCGGGCGTCGCCGGGCCGGCGTTCCTCGTCGCCTTGGGTGTCGCCGCCGTGGCCGCCACCTGCAACGCCCTGAGCTCCGCGCAGCTCGCCGCCGAGTACCCGCAGTCCGGCGGCACCTACGAATACGGCTACCGGGCCCTCAACCCCTGGGCCGGCTTCGCCGCCGGCTGGATGTTCCTGGCCAGCAAGATCGCCGCGGCCGGAACCGTCGCCCTCGGGCTCGCCGGCTATCTCGACGCGTTGTTGCCCGGAATCCCGGCGCGGGCGATCGCCGTGGCGGCGATCGTCGTCTTCACCGCGCTCAACTACTTCGGCATCCGCCGCTCCAGCGGTGTGAACTTCCTGATCGTCGCGGTGTCGCTGGGCACCCTCCTGATCTTCATCGCCACCGGTGCCGGCGCGTTCCGGGTGGAGCACCTGCGCCCGTTCGCGCCCACCGGCTGGAAGGGCATCCTCGAGGCCGCGGCGCTCCTCTTCTTCGCCTACACCGGCTACGCTCGCATCGCCACCCTGGCTGAGGAGGTGCGCGAGCCGCGGCGGACCATCCCGCGCGCCACCATCATCACCATCGGTGGCGCCGTCCTGCTCTACCTGGGCGTCGCCGCCGTGGCGGTCGGCGCCGTCGGCTCGCAAGCCCTGGGAGCGACCGCGGCACCGCTGCAGGTCGCCGCGAGATCCTTCCCCACCCCCGGAATCGCCACGGTGGTATCGGCAGGAGGCGTGACGGCCATGCTGGGCGTCATCCTCTCCCAGCTCCTGGGGCTGTCGCGCATGGGATTCGCCATGGCCCGCCGCGGCGACCTGCCGGGCGTCTTCGCCCACATCCATCCCCGCCACGGAGTCCCGGGACGCGCGGTGCTGGCGATCGGGGCGGTGGCCGCCGTAGTCGCGGCCACCGGGACGCTCGCCGGCGTCGCCTCGGCCGCCTCCTTCACCATCCTCATCTACTACGGCATCGCCAACGTGGCGGCGCTGCGCATGCCCACACAGGCGAAGCTCTACTCCAATGCCATCCCCGTCGTCGGGGTGACCGCCTGCGCGGTCCTGGCGCTCTCGCTGGCCCCGCCGGTCATCCTCACGGGAGTCGCGGTCCTCGCGGTCGGCCTGGGAATCCGCGTCGTGACGCGACGATTCCGATCTATTTGAATGGGATCTTGGGGATTCCCACCACAGCGGGAGGCCAGGGACATGGCTCCAAACACCGGTGCGTAGATGTTGACCTGGTCAGTGGTCTGGTCTAAACTCTTCGCATGACGGTCGTGAATGTGCAGGAGGCGAAGACCCAGCTCTCCCGCCTGCTGACCCTGGTCGAGGCTGGTGAAGAAGTGGTCATCGCCCGCTACGGCAGGCGGGTGGCGCGCCTGGTGCGCATCGCCCCCCCTGCTGCAGAACGCCGGCCAGGCACCTGGCGGGACAGCCTGCGCATCGCGGACGATTTCAACGAAGAGCTCGACGAGGCGTGGCTGGAGCCGCTTGAGCCTTGAGGGTCCTCGTCGACACGCACGCGATGCTCTGGTGGCTGCGGGACGACACGCGGCTATCGGGGCATGCCCACGCAATCCTGAAAGACGGCGCCAACGAGCTGCTCTGGAGCATCGCGAGCTCGTGGGAGATCGCGGTCAAGCTCCGTACCGGCAAGCTCGAGCTGGGCCGGCCCCTGGAGCGCCTGTACGCGGAGCTCGTCACCGACCAGGGTGTCGAGCTGCTCCCGATCGGCCACAAGCACTGCGCCCGCGTAGCCGAGCTGCCCCTGCATCATCGGGATCCCTTCGACCGCATGCTGGTCGCCCAGGCGCAGCATGAGCGGGTTCCGATTCTGACGGCGGATCCGAAGCTCAGCGCATACGACGTCGAGCTGGTCTGGTAGCTTCACAGCCGGTATCCGCCACCGTAGCGGCAGAGGATCTCGTCGTCGCCGGGATGCCTACTCGCGGGAACATCTTCTCCTCGGTCGAAGAACGCATTATGAACTGTGTCGTCCTATGGATCGCGTCTCAATTGCCTGGCGTAGGCGGGAGGAGGCGGCGCGCAGGTCGCCCTGGGCGTAAAGGCTCGAGCCGACGAGAAGGACGGTGTCGGGGCCGAAACGTGACGCCCACTCTCCCACGCGTTCGAGGTCGATGCCGCCTCCGAGCATCGGTAGGGCCGGCCGTATACCCTCCCACGGCCGGCGCAGGCGGGCGGCGATTGCATTCACCTCCTGCAGCGTAATGGGAAACCGCCCGGCGGCGTTCGGGTATACCACGACGTCGGAGCCGAGCAGACGCAGGAGGTCGCCGAGCAGGATCTCGGGGGCGATGCCGGTATCCGGGACAGCCCACAGGGGTCCCGAGAACGTGGGGTGGGTGAAGACTGCGAGCCCGGACTCGGCTGCGAGCCAGCGCACGACGTCCCACCCGAGGATGGCCGGATGGACCATCACCGCCCGGCAGCCCAGGGCCCGCAAGCGCTCGACGCGCCACGGCAGCTCCTCGAACGGCCCGCTCAGGTGCGGCACGTAGAGCGCCTCCGACCCGGCCTCGCCGCCCGCCTTCGCCACCGCCTCCTGGCAGCGCGCCACGCGCTCGGCGAACGGCGCCCACTCCTGGTCGGCCAGGGAGTGGTCGTCCTTCACGATGTCCAGGCCGCCGAGCACGAACTCCCGACAGCGGCGGGCGAGCTCTTCGACCGTGTGGCCCAGCGGCTTCACCGCGGTGGCGAGCAGCGGCCGCCCGAACACACCCGTGAGCCGGCGCACCCCGTCGACCCCGAAGGCCGGCCCGGCCGCGATCTCCCCCACCCAATCCGGCCACCCGATGTCCACCACCCGCACCCGCTCGAACATCGACACGTTGCCCAGCAGCAGGTTCAAGAGCTGCGGCACCCCGCCCCCGGCGACCTCCCGCGAGTAGGTGAGCCGCACCTCCACAACGCCCTCGCCCACGCGTTCCACACCCGCCACCTCGGCCACCACCGCACCCTCGAACTCCGGCGGAAAGCACCCCTCCGGCACCTCCACCGTCTGCTCCCGCGCCATCTCCCGCGCGCGGGCCTTCGGGTCTTCGCCCGCGGTCAGCGGAAACCGGTAGGTGACATGCACACGATCGAAGCCAGCGTCGACCACGTGCCTATCGTAGTAGCTGCGATGGGACCCGAAGCGGCCGGCGTCTCTGCCGGCCGCGCGCCACGGCCGGCACGGAAGCCGGCCGCTTCAGGCGAAGGGGTCAGCTGACCAGGACGCCTTCGTCGCGCTCCAGAGCCGCCAGGGAATCCTCGAGCTCGCCGTTGACGTCTTCGTCCCCGCCGGCGCCGCGCTTGCGCGCCCGCCGCTCGTGCCCGGCGAGCACCAGGTCGTAGAGCACCGGCACCACGACCAGGGTGAGGAAGGTCGCCAGCGCCAGGCCGAAGATGACGGCGATGGCCAGCCCCTTCCACCACTGCGAGCTCTCCCCCCCGGTCACGAACACGAAGTTCCGGAAATCGAAGCCGAAACCCGTGGCCAGGGGGATGAGCCCCAAAATCGTGGTCACCGCCGTCAGCATCACCGGCCGGAAACGCCGTAGCCCCGTGAGCATCACCAGCTCGCGCCGCGGCAGACCCCGCTCGCGCAGCTGCTCGCCGTAGTCGAGCAGCACGATGGCGTTGTTCACTACCACTCCGGCCAGCGAGATGACTCCCAGGCCGGTCATGATGATGCCGAACGGCAGGCGGGTGACGAGCAGCCCGAAGAACACGCCGACCATCGACATGACCACCGAGGTCATCACGATGGCGGAGAGCTTCAGGGAGTCGAACTTCGCCACCAGGAGCGCCAGCACCAGCAACAGAGCGTAGAGGAAGGCCTTGGAGAGGAACGCCTGCGCTTCCTGCTCGTCCTCGCTGCCGCCGGTGAACTCCATCCGGTAGCCCGTTGGCAGCAGGTCGCGGATCGCCTCCAGCCGCCGCTGCGCCTCCGCGCGCACCGGCCGCGCCAAGGTGGGGTTCGTCACGTCCCCGGTGATGGTGACCACGCGATCCCGCTCCTTGTGGTTGATCGCCGTGAGCGCCGCCGTGCGTTCGAGCCGTGCCACCGCGGTCAGCGGCACCAGCTCGCCCGAGGCCGTCGGCAGGCGCAGGCGCTCCAGGTCGGCGAGCGACCGCCGATCCGCCTCGCGCAGCCGCACCGTGATGTCCTCCTCGTCGCGGCCGGGCCGGCGGTACTCCGAGGCCTCCGTGCCGCTGACCGCCGTGCGCACCGCCGTGGCGATGTCCGCCGTCGACAGCCCGAAGCGCGCCGCCTGGGTGCGGTCCACGTGCAGCCGCGCCTCCGGCCGCGCCAGGTCGAAGTCGTCGTCCAGAGACACCAGCCCGTCGATGTCGCGGATGGACTCGCGGATCCGCCGGGAGATCGCGCCGAGGGTCGCGAAGTCTTCGCCCCTGACCTCGATCTGCACCGGCTCCCCAACCGGCGGGCCGTCCTCGAGGCGGTCCACCTCGATGATGGCGCCGGGGATCCCCGCGGTGCGCTCGCGCACCTGATCCATGGTCAGGAAGGAGTTCTGCTCGCGGTCCTCGCGCTCGAGCAGGTCGATGGTCAGCCGCGCCACATTGGAGTCGCCGCCCCCCTGGCCGCCCCCGAAGTCGTTCTGGCTGCCGGCGCCCACCGAGGAGGCCAGGAGGTTGACGTCGGGCAGTCCTTCCAGGCGCTCCTCCAGCTCCACCGCCAGCTCGTCCGTCGCCTCCAGCCGGGTGCCCGCCGGCTGCTCCACGTCGACGAAGATCTGCGTCGGCTCGGTCTCTGGGAAGAATTCCACGCCGGGGCCGAACATGCCGAAGAGCACGAACATCAGCACGAAGACCCCGATCGCCAGGTTGACCGTCGCCAAGCGGTGATCGAGCGCCCAGCCGAGGATCCCGCGATAGCGCTCGAGGATCCCAGCCCCCCAGCTCCCCCGCCACCCCGCCACCTCGCCCCCTGCCGCGGCCGCGGAACGCGGGGCCGCCTTGAGGAAGCGGGCGCAGAGCACGGGATTCATGGTGAACGCCACGAGCAGGGAGGCGCCGAGCGCGATCGACACTGTCATTGGCATGTAGACCATGAAGTCGCCGACGATCCCGGGCCAGAAATAGAGCGGCGAGAAGGCGGCGAAGGTCGTGAGGGTCGAGAAGAGGATGGCCGCGCCGACCTCCCGGGTGGCGATCGATGCCGCCGTGTCCGGCAGGCTCCCCTCCTGCATGTGGCGGTAGATGTTCTCCACCACCACGATCCCGTTGTCGACCAGCATGCCGACCGCCAACACCAGGGCGAACAGGACCACCATGTTCAGGGTGACGCCGGTGGCCTGCAACACGAAGAACGTGATCAGCATGGAAAACGGGATCGCCAGGCCGACGAAGAGCGCCGGCCGGAAGCCCATGGCGAGCAGCAAGACCGCCACCACCAGGATGAGGCCGGAGAGAATGTTGTTCTCCAGGTCAGCGACCATGTTGCGGATGTCCCGCGACTGGTCGCCGAGGACGGTGGCTCTGACGCTCGCCGGCCAGCTCTCCTGCTCCTCGGCCACCTGGGTCTTCACCGCGTCGACGACGTCGATGATGTTGGCGCCGAGGCGCTTCTGCACCGTCACGGCGACGGACTCCTGGCCGTTGATGCGGGCGTGCGACTCGCGGTCCTTGAAGCCGTAGGTCACAGTGGCGACGTCGCGGACGTACACTGGGTTGCCCCCCTTGGCGCTCACCACGAAGTCGGCGATCTCCAGCGGGTTCTCCACTTCCCCGGGGACGCGCACCGAAAAGCTCTGATCGCCCACGTCGAGATCACCGCCCGGGATGGCCACGTTCTCGCGGCCGATGGCCCCCACGATGGCGTCGAGGGAGAGACCGTAGGAGTTGAGACGATCGAGGTCGACGTCCACGCGCACCTCGCGCTCCAGGCCGCCGACCAGGTTGACGCGCAGCACGCCGGGCACGGTTTCCAGCTCGTCCTGGAGGTCCTCGGCCAGCTCCTTGAGCACCGCCGGTCCGACGTCCCCAGCCAGGTTGACCTGTACCACGGGGAACTCCGAGAAGTTGATCTCCTGCAGCACCGGCTCCTCGGCGTCGTCGGGGAAGTCCACCTTCGCCTGGTCCACCCGGTCGCGCACCTTCTGCCGGGCGTCGTCGATGTCGGTGCCGGACTCGAACTCGATGGTCACCACTGACGCCGACTCCTGGGAGACCGAAGTGAGCTCCTTCATGTCCTCCAGGCCCTGGAGCTCGCGCTCGATCGGCTCGGTGATGATCGACTCGATATCGGCCGGCGCCGCCCCCGGGTAGAGGGTGTAGACGATGATCATCGGGATCTGGACGTCCGGGCTCGACTCCCGCGGCAGAGTCAAGTAGGCGAAGAGGCCGGCGATGATCACCACCAGCATCGAGAAGAACACCGTCGCGCGGTGCTTCAACGAGACATCGGTGAGCCGGCTCATACGACCTCCACTTGCTGCCCGTCGGCGACCTGGTCCTGACCGCGAACGATCACCCGATCTCCGGCGGCGAGCCCCTCCTCGACGGCCACCCGCTCCCCGATCACCGCCCCCGGCGTGACCGGCCGCCGCCGCGCCACCCCGTCCTCGACCACGTAGACGACCTTGCCGTCCTCGTAGTCGACCAGCGCCGCCAGCGGCACCAGCAACGCCGCCTCGAGCTGCCGCCGGGGCAGTGTCAGACGCCCGAACATGCCGGGCTTGAGGCGGCCGCCCGGGTTCGCCAGCTCGACCTCGATCGGCAGGGTGCGCGAGGTGGAGGTCAGCGAGGCGCCGATGCGCACGACCTCGGCCTCGAAGATCTCGCCGGGCAGGGCCTGCAGCCGCAGGGTGGCGGGCTCTCCCTGCTCGATGTATTGGGCGTCCTCCGCCGCCACCTCGGCGCGGATCTTCAGGCGATCGACGGCCACCAGCTCGAGCATGCCGTCGCCGACGTCCACGTAGTCGCCGACCTCGACCATGCGGGAGGCGACCTCGCCGGCCCAGGGGGCGCGCACCGTCAAGTCGCCGAGCCGGATATGCGCCGACTCCAGGCGCGCCCGCGACACGTCGAGCGCGGTGCGCGCGGCGGTCAGCCGGTCGCGGGTGATCGAGCGCTTCTCGAACAGGGCCTCGGCGCGGGCGGCATCCTCCTCGGCCTGCCGGAAGTTGGCCTCCGCCTCCTCCACCTCGGTGGCGATGCCGCTGGTGTCGATGCGGATGAGCACCGCGCCGGCGCCCACCCGATCACCGAGATCCGCCTCCACCGCCTCGACGGTCCCCGCCACCTCCGCCGCCAGCGTCGCGCGCCGGTCGGCCAGCACATCCGCCGCGACCTCGATGGTCTCGACGGCGGGCCGCGGCTCCACCGCCTCCACCTGGACCTGGGTGAGCCGCTCCTCGGTGACGTTTCCGTTGCTCGCCGCCGGCACCTCGTCCGCGCCGCAACCGCCGAGCAAGGCGGCCAGGGTGCCGGCCGCGAAGACGATCGCCGCGGCGGACGACCGCCGGGTCAACAGATTCCACTTCGTGCTCATGACTTCACTCCTCGACGGGCGGCGTCGTGCCGCCGTTCCCTAGCTCTCCCAACCCATCCGGCCGCATCCCCGTGGCACGCACGAGCCGCGTCGCCTGGCGCCAGGCTCCATAGTAGGCCTCGACGCGGGCCACCTCGGCCTCGGTCTCCCGCTCCTGCGCCGCCAACAAGTCCGCCTGCAGGGACACGCCTTCCTCGTAGCTCTCCCTGGCCACCCGCGTCGCCTCGCGCGCCGCCTCGGCCGACCGCTCGGCGGCGCGCAGGCGATCCCGCTCGGTGCGATACCCGGTCCAGGACTGCTCGATCTCCAGCCGGATGCGGTTTTCGAGGGCCTTCGTCTGCAGCGCGAGCTGGCGCTGCTGGCTGCTCAAGGCGGCGACCTCGCCGGCTCGCCGGCCGCCGTCGAAAAAGCTCCAGGAGAGCCCCACGTTGACCTGCCAGTCCGCGAACAGCGGATCGTCCAAGTTCTCGAGCTCGCGCACCGTGCGGCCGTAGTTGCCGGTCAGCTCGAGCTGGGGGCGCCCGTCGGCCTTGACCACGCGCTTCTGCAGCTCCAGCGCCTCTTGCTGGCGGGCCAGGTCGGCCAGCTCCGAACGCGAGCGCAGCGCCGTTTCCAGCAACGGCGGCATCTGCGGCACGGCGGGAAGGCCGGAGGTCGGCGGCACCACCTCCACCTCACTCTCCGACGGCAGGTCGAGCACCGACTCAAGGGTGCTCTCCGCCACCGCCACACGGCCCTCGGCGGCCGCCACCGCCGGCTCGACCTCGGCGAGGGCGGCTTGCGCCTGTAGCAGCTCCAGGCGCGTCGCGTCGCCGAGATCGAAGCGGGCCTGCACGACGTCGAGCGACTCCTGCCGCGCCCGCCGCTGCGCGTCGATGGTGATCAGGGCCTCCTGAGCCGCGAGCCGCTCGAAATACGCCTCCGCCGCCGTCAGCGCGGTGTCGAGGAGGGCCGTCTGGGTCTGCGCCTTCCCCGCCTCGACGGCACGCTCGGCCAGCTCGACGCCGGAGCGGATCTTGCCAAACGTGTAGAGCAGCTGGCTGACCTCCACGTTGAGCCCGTTCAGCTCCTGGACGCTCGGCCTGAAACCGGGGAACTGCTCGATGATGTCCTCGAAGTCGGGGCTGTTGAGCAACGACGGGTTGCGCGAGCGGTTCCAGAACCCGTTCAGCGAGAACTGCGGCCAGGCGTCCGCCCAAGCCGCGTCGATCTGGGCCGCGAGCTCGCGCTCCCGCTCCGCGATGGCGAGATAGTCCGGGTTGTTCTCCAGCGCCCGCTGGACAACCGCCTGCAGGTCGAGGCGCTCTGCCGCCCGCGCGCCGGGCGCGATCAGGGCGCCGCTCAACAGGCCGATGATCAGGCGTCGTCTAGTCACGTGTCGCTTGCTCCTCCACACCCGTGTCCTGCTCTACTACGGCCTGCTCTCGCCGGAGTTTCGCCAGCTCCGTTTGCCGCCGCGCTTCCGCCGCGCTGCCCTCTTGACGAATGAGACTCCGCGTGATCGACAGGTCTGTTGAGCGCGCGACCGGCGTCGGTCGGTCCGTGGTATAATTTCAGCCGCTGAATAATTCAGCTCCTGCTCTACCCAGGAGCTAAGAAGTCGGCAGAGTAAACGAACGGCGGAGCGATGTCAAGCAGGAAGACGAGCGCGAACGGCGACGATGACGGGAAGAAGCGCCAGCTCATGGAGGAGCTGCGCTGGGCGGGGCGGCACCAGGCACGGGCCACGGTGCTGTTCCACCAGGCGGTGGCGGACCGGCTGGGGCTCCACCCCACCGACCAGAAATGTCTCGACATCCTGCGCGAGCTCGGGCCGATATCGGCCGGCGAGCTGGCCAAAGCCACCGGCCTGACCAGCGGCGCCATCACCGGCGTCGCCGACCGCCTGGAGCGGGCCGGCTTCCTGCGCCGCGAGATCGACCCCAAGGACCGCCGGCGGATCCTGCTCCTCGTCAACACCGAGTGCACAGACTCGCAGGTCGCCCCCCTGTTCGAGGGCATCCAGCAGAGCTGGTCCGCCCAGTGCGAGCAATACAGCGCCGGCCAGCTCGAGCTGATCCTCAAGTTCATGCGCCAGACCATCGACATGGTCCAGCGCGAGACCACCCGCCTTCGCGAAACCTCACCCGAGGCTCAGACGCCGAAGTAGCGGGCGTCGGGGTGGTGGAAGACGAGGGCGGAGACCGAGGCCTCGGGCTCCATCATGTCGCCCTCGGTCAGGTGCACGCCGATCTCCTCCGGCCGGAGGGCGGCGAACAGGGCGCGCTGGCCGGCGAGGTCCGGGCAGGCCGGATAACCGAAGCTGTAGCGCTTGCCGCGGTAGCGCGCCGCCAGCTTGTCGCGCACTGGCAGCTCCGGCGGGTCGGCGATGCCCCAGGCCGCGCGCAGGCGCTCGTGCAGCAGCTCGGCGGCGGCCTCCGCGGTCTCCAGGGCCAGCGCCGCCCAGGCGTGGCTCTTGAGGTACTCCCCCTCCTCTTTCCACCGCCGGGCCCGTTCGAGCACGCCGGCGCCGGCGGTGGTGACGAACAGCGCCACGTGGTCGCCGGCGAGCACGTAGTCGGTCAGGCAGAGGCCCTCGCGGGCGCGCTGGCGGGGCAGCTCCCACTCGGCGACCGCTCCGCCGCCGTTCGGCGCCAGCAGCCGCAGGCGCTCGCCTTCGGTCTCGGCGCGGAAGAACTGCCACACGGCCGCCGCCTCGAGGGCCCCTGACCGACCCAGCTCCTGGAGCTCCTCCACCAGGCGGGCGAGTCGCAGGTACTTGCCGTCGCCCTCGTCGGCGGCGCGATAGACCGAGCGCTTGAAGCCGAGGTGCTTGCCGTAGAGCATCTGCGGATTGAGCAGGGACCAGACGGCGTCGAGGTCCAGCTCTTCCACGTGGCGGTCGAGATCCGGCGGCGCCGGCACGTCGACGTCGGTGCGCACCGAAGGCGCCCGGCCGCCGGGGGTCGGGCCGACGGGAGCCGGCGCCTCCCCCGCCTGCTGGTCCTCGGACATCAGCTCGGCGATCTCAGCCTCGAGCTCGCCCCGCGCCTCGAGGTTGACGATGCGCTCGACGAGCTGCAGGCCGTGCATGGCGTCGCGTGCCCAGGTGCACAGCGCCCCGTAGGCCGGGGCGATCTTCTTGTGGGTGAACCGGCGTGTCAACGCCGCGCCGCCGACCAAAAGCGGCACGGTGAGGCCGGCGGCGCGGAAGTCCTCCGCCGTCAGCACCATCTGCTGGGCGCTCTTGACCAGCAGCCCCGAGAGCCCGATGACGTCCGGCCGGTGCCGCCGCACCGCCTCGATGAGCTGCTCGCTGGGGACCTTGATCCCCAGGTTCACCACCTCGAAGCCGTTGTTCGAGAGGATGATCTCCACTAGGTTCTTGCCGATGTCGTGGACGTCTCCCTTGACGGTGGCGAGCACCACGCGGCCCCGGTTGTGGCCGCCGACGGTCTCCATGTGCGGCTCGAGGAACGACACCGCGGCCTTCATCACCTCGGCCGACTGCAGCACCTCGGCGACGATGAGCTGGTTGTCGTTGAACAGCCGGCCCACTTCGGCCATACCCGCCATCAAGGGACCGTTGATGATGTCCAGCGCCGCGCGCCAGCGCTCGTCGGCGAGCGCCGCGCTCAGGTCCTCCTCCAGGCCCGCTTTCGTGCCTTCGACGATGGCCCGCGCCAGCCGCTCTTCCAGGGGCAGCTGCGAGCGGTCCGGGGCCGCCACCGCCGACGCCTGGCGGCCGCGGAAGTGCTCGGCGAAGGCGGCCACCGCGGCCTCGCTACCGGCCACGTCCCCCGGCTCCAGGAACAGCAGCCGCTCGGCGAGCTCGCGCTCCTCCCGCGGGATCTCCGCGTAGCGCGCCAGCCGCTCGGTGTTGACGATCGCCGCGTCGAGGCCGGCCCGGGTCGCGTGGTAGAGGAAGACCGCGTTCAGCACCTCGCGCCCGGCGGTGGGCAGCCCGAACGAGACGTTGGAGACGCCGAGAATCGTCTTCGACAGCGGGAACTCGGCATGGATGCGGCGCACGCCCTCGATGGTGGCGGCGCCCGAGCCGATGTAGGTCTCGTCCCCGGTGCCGCAGGGGAAGACCAGGGAGTCGAACCACAGATCTTCGGGCGGGATGCCAAACCGCTCGGTCAGCAGCTCGTGGCTGCGGCGCGCGACCTCGAGCTTGCGTTCGGGGGTCACCGCCATGCCCTGCTCGTCGATGCAGCCGACGACCAGGGCGGCGCCGAAGCGGCGGGCCAGCGGCGCCACCCGCTCAAAGCGCGCCAGACCGTCCTCCAGGTTCACGGAGTTCAGAACCGCCTTGCCCTGGCAATAGGTGAGCGCTTGCTCCATCACCGCCGCGTCGGTGGAGTCGAGCATCAGCGGCACCTTGACCAGGCGCACCAGCTGGTCGAGGAAGCCGCAGGCGTCGGCCAGCTCGTCGCGATCGGGGTCCTGCAGGCAGACGTCCAGCACCTGCCCGCCGCCGCGCACCTGCGCGCGGCCGATCTCCGCCGCTCCCTCGAAGTCGCCTTCGGCGATCAGGCTCTTGAACTTGCGGCTGCCCAGCACGTTGGTGCGCTCGCCCACCAAGAGCGGCCGGTTGTCGTCGGTCAGCTCGACGGCCTCGAGGCCGGAGACCCAGGCGCGCTGGTGATGCGGGAGGGCACGCGGCCGGCGGCCGGCGACCAGCTCGCGGAGGGCGGCCACGTGGGCCTCAGTGGTGCCGCAGCAGCCGCCGACCAGGTTGAGCCAGCCGGCGTCGAGGAAGCGGCCGATCACCTCGCGGAAGACCTCCGGACCCTGGGTGTAGCGCCCCTCGTCGTCGGGCAGCCCGGCGTTGGGCACGCAGGCGACGCGGGTGCGCGCCAGCTCGGCGAGCGTGCGGATGGGATCCGTCATGCGGTCGGGGCCGGTGGCGCAGTTCAAGCCCAGGTAGAGGAGATCGGCGTGCAGCAGGGAGACCGCCAGGGCCTCGGCGTCCTGCCCCGCCAGCATGGTCCCCATGGGCTCGATGGTCGCCGACACCGCCGCCGGCAGGCGCCAGCCGCACTCTCCGAACGCCTCGTCGAGCCCCAGCAGCCCGGCCTTGATGTTGCGCGTGTCCTGGCAGGTCTCGAGCAGCAGGTAGTCGGCGCCGCCGGCCATGAGGCCCAAGGCCTGGATGCGGAAGTGCTGGACCAGCTCCTCGAAGGTGACGCCGCCGGTCACCGAGATCGCCTTGGTCGTCGGTCCCATGGAGCCGCAGACGAAGCGCGGCCGGCCCGGCTGGTCGTGTCGGGCGCAGGCGGCGCGGGCGATCGAGGCGGCCAGGCGGTTGAGCTCGAAGGCTTGGGTCTCCAGCCCGTATTCGGCCAGCACCAGCGGCGTGCCGCCGAAGGTGTTGGTCTCCACGATGTCGCAGCCGGCGGCGAGATAGCGCTCGTGGACGCCGTCCACGACGTCCGGTCGCGTCGCCACCAGGTGCTCGTTGCAGCCTTCGAGCTCGGCGCCGCCGAAGTCCTCCGCGGTCAGCTCGGCGGCCTGCAGCGCAGTGCCGGTAGCGCCGTCGAGCACCAGGACGCGTCGGGTGAGCGCCTCCTCCAGCGCCGCCCGGCGCTGGTCGAGGTCGGCCGGCCGTGGGGGGATCCGGACGGGAAAGGTCGTCGTGTCCATAACAAAAATCCCGCTCGGCATTGCGAGCGGGTTAGCCATCCTCCGAACATTTGCTTGCCGGCGATTCCGGCCACATCCCCGTCGCCCTGGGCGGCGGGTGGGCACCTTGGGTGTCGGTCCCAGGTTGCCGTGTCCGGGAGCGGAGCCCCGGACCGCTCGTAATGCGGCGCGGACGCTACCGGAACCCGGCGGCGAAAGTCAATCGCGGTTACCGCGGTTACCGCGCTCGCAACCGGGCTGGATCAGGCGCTGCGGAGTGTGGCGCGTACGGGGTCGAGGCGGCGGACGACCTCGGAGACGGCGTGGGCGCTCTGCATGACGTAGAAGTGGAGGGCGGGGACGCCGGCCTCCAGGAGCTCGCGGGACTGCTCGACCGCCCACTCGACGCCGATGTCGGCGGCGCGGTCGGGATCCGCGGCCAGCACCTCGTCGGCCAGCGCCGCGGGGACCTCGCAGTGGAAGGTCCGCGGCAGGCTCGTCACCTGCTTGTGCGAGGTGAGGATCTTCAGCCCTGGGATGATCGGCACCTCGACGCCGATCTCGCGGCACCGCTCCACGTAGCGGAAGTAGTGGCGGTTGTCGAAGAACATCTGGGTGACGATGTAGTCGCCGCCGGCTTCCACCTTGGTCCTGGTGAACCGCAGGTCGGTCTCCATGTTCGGCGCCTCGAAGTGCTTCTCGGGGTAACCCGCGATGCCGACGCAGAAGTCCAGCGACTGGGCGTCCAGCAGCTCCTCCTCGAGGTACTTGCCGCGGTTCAGCTCGGAGATCTGGCGCACCAGGTCCTCGGCGTAGCGGTTGGCGGTGCGCCCGAACTGCAAGGGTTTCTGGAAGCCGGAGTCGTCCCCCCGGATGGCCAGCACGTTGTCGATTCCCAGGTAGTGGAGCTCGATGAGGAAGTCTTCCGTCTCCTCGCGGGTGAAGCCGTGGCAGATGACGTGGGGCACGGCGTCGACGTTGTATTTGTTCTGGATGAGCGCACAGACGCCGAGGGTCCCGGGGCGTTTGCGCTTGATGCGCCGCACGATGCCCTGCGGCGTCTCGTCGTACATGATCTGCGCGGCGTGGGAGGTGATGTCGATGAATGGAGGCTCGAGGGCGATCAACTCCTCGATCAGGGAGCGCAGCTTCTCGAAGCTCCCGCCCCTGAGCGGCGGGATGATCTCGAAGCTGATGAGCTGGCCGTCGGCCCGCTCCAGGTGCTCGAGGACTTTCATGCTCGGCGCAGTATACGCCTGGCGGCCAGGAGCCCCAGGGCGACGCCGATGAGGTCCGCCACGAGGTCGAACGGGTCGGCGCGCCGATCGGGGGCCCAGCGCTGCGCCGCCTCCAACGCCACGGCATAGAGCCCGGCGATGAGAAAGACTGTGAGCGCCGGCCGCCGCAGCGCCAGCACGCGCGCCGAGCCCGCGGCCAGCCAGGCCAGCACGCCGAACAGCACCCCGTGCACCAGCTTGTCCAGACCCCAGCCGGCGAAAACCATGGCCAGGCGCATCCAGGGAACCGCCGGCATCCAGCCGGCGAGATCCGCCGCCGGGACCAGCAGCGCCACGGCGGTGAGCGAGGCCCAGCTGAGGGTGGCGGCGTGGCTCCGCCACCCTCGGAGCGCCTGTGAATCCATCTCCCGTGGGTCGCGTTGCGAGCGCCGTGGCCAGCGCCGCAAGGCGGCGCGACGCTGTCGATGCGTGGGCATCGTCAAGGAGCGCCAACGCAGCGCCGCTGGCCACGCCGCCGCAACCCGAAGGGCGCCAGGGAGATGGATTCACAGGCTCTAGGCTTGGACCCCCCAGACATGCGCGGGTACTATAGCCCGCCCCGTGAGCTACCCCATGAAGCCTCAACGCGCCCTCGTCACCGGCGGAGCCGGGTTCATCGGCTCGCACGTCGCCGACAGCCTGTTGGCGGCGGGCCATTCGGTCGTGGTCCTCGACGATCTATCTTCGGGGCGGCGGGAGAACGTGCCGGCGGCGGCCGAGCTCGTCGAGCTGGACATCCGCTCCGCGGAGGCCGCCGAGCTCGTCTCCGGCGGCGGCTTCGACGTGCTACTGCACCACGCCGCCCAGATGGACGTGCGCCGCTCGGTCGCCGATCCCCGCTTCGACGCGGAGGTCAACATCGTGGGCACGCTCAACCTGTTGCGCGCGGCGGTCGAAGGCGGCGTGCAGCAGGTGATCTTCGCCTCCACGGGGGGCGCCATCTACGGGGAGCAGGAGCGGTTCCCGGCCGGCGAGGACCATCCGACCCGTCCGGTGTCACCCTACGGGGTGTCGAAGCTGGCCGGCGAGCGGTATCTCTACTACTTCCACGTCGCGCTCGGGCTCGACGCGATCTGCCTGCGCTACGCCAACGTCTACGGGGAGAGGCAAAATCCGCAAGGGGAGGCGGGGGTGGTGGCCATCTTCCTCGACCGGCTGCTGGCCGGCGAGGCGCCGACGATCCACGGCGACGGCTTGCAGACACGCGACTACGTGCATGTGTCCGACGTGGCGCGGGCGAACGTGGCGGCGCTTGGGCGGAGCGGCTTTCATGTGTACAACGTCGGTACGGGGGTGGAGACTTCGGTCGTCGATCTGTATCGGGAGCTGCGGCGGGCGGCCGGGGAGGATCGCCTGGAAGCGGTGCACGGGCCGGCGAAGCCTGGGGAGCAGCGGCGCTCGTGCATTGATTCTCGGCGTGTTCGGGACGAGCTGGGACTTCCGGAGCCGTTGACGCTGCGTGACGGCTTGGCGCGGACGGCTGACTGGTTTCGCGCGCGGCGGGCCTCTGTCGCATGAGGCGTGCCGGCTTGCCCCGTGGCACCTCGCCATGTCATGCGCGGAGATGCTCATGGGGGCTGGTCTTGCTTGGGGTGCTGGCAGCTTACGGGTGTGGCGGTGGGGGGGCGGAGCGGCCGCGGCGGGCGGTGTTGGTCATGCTCGACGCGGTGCGGGCGGATCGGGTGTCGGCGTATGGGTATGGGCGGGAGACGATGCCGGCGCTGGACGCGCTGGCGGCGGAGGGGGTGGTGGCGCGCAACCACTTCGCGCTGGCGGCGGAGACGCGGGCGTCGCTGCCGCAGCTGCTCTACTCGCGCTACTTCACGCCGCCCATCTTTCCGGACAGCTACAACGTGCCGCTGGAGGAGCCGTGGAACCTGTTTCAGCAGGTGGATCGGGAGGCGGTCTCGCTGCCGCGGGCGCTCGCCGCGGCCGGCTTTCGCACCGCGGCGTTGAGCGCCCATGCCTGGCTGCGGCCGGACACGCCGTTCGCCGCCGAGTTCGACGAGCTGCGGCGGCTGGGGGACGAGTCGCCGATCGACAACTTCTACGGCTACCCGACGGCCGCACAGGTGACCGACGCGGCCATCACCTGGCTGGATGGGCACAGGGGCGACGACGTCTTCCTCTATCTCCACTACATGGATACCCACTTTCCCCACCCGTGGGGGCCGGAGGCGCGGGCGTTCGGCGGCGATATCGACGTGGAACGGGCGCAGGAGGCGTTCACTCCGCAGGGACGCGTGCGTGATCCCGGCCGCCCGCTCGCGGACGAGGAGAGGCGCTACCTCGACGCGCTCTACGACGGCGGGCTGCGCCACGCCGATCGCGAGGTCGGGCGGCTGGTTCGGTACCTGCGGCGTCGCGGCTGGCTCGAGGACACGCTGATCGTGGTGACCTCGGACCACGGCGAGCACCTGGCTGAGGTCCCCGGGCGCTTCGAGCACGGCGGCGTCTGGTACGACGCGCTGGCGCGTGTGCCGTGGATCGTGCACTACCCGCGGCGGTTGGCGCCGACGGTCCACCACGGGCTGACATCTTCTATCGACGTGATGCCGACGATGCTGTCGCTGCTGGACGTCGCGTTGCCCGAGGGAGCGCGGGTGGATGGCAGAGATCTGGCCGCTGTGCTCGGCGGCGAGGAGACGGACGGCGGCCAGGCCGGCGATGCGGTCTATGCGCCGCACGGGGTGCGCACGACGCAGTTCCATCTGGTGCTACCGGAGGAAGGAGACAGCCGGCCGGCGGCGTTGTTGGCCGCGGACGCCCTGCCGGGTCCCGCGCGAACCGACGCCCAGCTCTTCGACGTCGGCGCGGATCCGCTCGAGACGCGTGATCTGCGAGCGGCGCGGCCGGAGACCGCGCGCCAGTTGCTGGCGAGCTGGTACGAGACTCTGCGTCAGCCCTTTCTGCGGCACGCCCGGTCGCGGCGCGACACCCCCCCCGAGGGGCCCTTTGCCATCGCCGTCCGCCACCTCGCGGTCGAGCCCACCGCGGCCGTGGCCGACACCAACCAGCCGCCGCCGCCGGGCGACGCGCGCTGGCATCGGAACACCGGTTGGAATACGTATTGGTTGGCCGCCGCGCCGAGGGCGCCGGCGGTTACGATCTCCGTCGAGCTGCCTTCAGGCCCCTACGAGCTGCGCGCCGCCGTCGCCGGCACCTGCCGCCTGACCGTGGCGGACGGTCCCGCCACCGAGCTCGCCGGACCGGCGGTGGGCGCCTTGCTCAACCGGAGGGCCGACCCGATCCCGAAGACCGAGGTGCGCCTCTACGGCCCTGCCCGCGTGGAGGACCAACGCTTTCAGGCGATCCTCGAGGCCCCGGGCCCCGGCGCTCCCTGCCTGGTCCGCTACCTCGGATTCACGCCCACCGGAACCGCGGACAAGTCTGGCGAGTCCACCGACGATCGCCTACGCGCCCTCGGCTACGTCGACTGAGTCAATCAATAGAAAGGGCCGGCCCGAAGGCCGGCCCTCTGAAGGAATAACGAACAGGATCGGGCGTCAGTACATGTCGCCCATGCCGCCCGGCATGCCGCCGCCGCCTTCCTTCTTCTCCTCCTCCTTGATCTCGGCCACCAGGGCCTCGGTGGTGAGCAGAAGACCGGCGATCGACGAGGCGTTGAGCAGCGCGTTTTTGGTCACCTTGGCCGGGTCGATGACCCCCGCCTTGACCAGGTCGCCGATCTCGCCCGTCGCCGCGTTGTAGCCGGTGGCGCCGTTCTTCGACAGCAGCTCGCGCACGATCACCGAGCCCTCGTCGCCGGCGTTGTTGACGATCTGGCGCGTCGGCTCCTCGAGGGCGCGGCGCACGATGTCGACGCCGACCTTCTCGTCGCCGGACGCCTCGACCTTGTCCACCGCCTCGATGGCGCGCAGCAGGGCGACGCCGCCGCCGGGAACGATCCCCTCCTCGACGGCCGCCTTGGTGGCGTGCATGGCGTCCTCAACGCGCGCCTTCTTCTCCTTCATCTCGGTCTCGGTCGCGGCGCCCACCTTGATCACGGCGACGCCGCCGACCAGCTTCGCCAGCCGCTCCTGCAGCTTCTCGCGGTCGTAGTCGGAGGTGGTGTCCTCGATCTGCGTGCGGATCTGCTTGACCCGGCCGGCGATCGCCTCGCGGCGCTCGGCGGAGTCGGCGTCGGTGACGATCGTCGTCTCGTCCTTGGAGATGATGATCTTCTTGGCGTTGCCGAGGTCGTCCCACTGGACGTTCTCGAGCTTGATGCCGAGGTCCTCGGTGATCACCCGGCCGCCGGTCAAGATCCCGACGTCATCGAGCATCGCCTTGCGGCGGTCGCCGAAGCCCGGCGCTTTGACCGCCGCCACCTGCAGGGTGCCGCGCAGCTTGTTGACCACCAGGGTCGCCAGCGCCTCGCCTTCGGTGTCCTCGGCGACGATCAGGAGCGGCTTGCCCTGCTTGGCGGTCTGCTCGAGCACCGGCAGCAGGTCCTTCATCGACGAGATCTTCTTCTCGTGCAGCAGGATCTTGGCGTCCTCGAGCACCGCCTCCATGCGCTCGGCGTCGGTGACGAAATAGGGCGAGAGGTAGCCGCGGTCGAACTGCATGCCCTCGACCACCTCGAGGGTGGTCTCCAGGCCCTTGGCCTCCTCCACCGTGATGACGCCGTCCTTGCCCACCTTCTCCATCGCCTCGGCGATGATGCCGCCGATCTCGGCGTCGCTGTTGGCGGAGATGGTGCCGACGTGGGCGATGTCCTCGCCCTCGACCGGCTTGGCCATCTTGTCGATGGCCTCGACCGCGGCCTTGACCGCCTTGTCGATGCCGCGCTTCAGATCCATGGGGTTGGCGCCGGCGGTGACGTTCTTCGAGCCCTGGCGGTAGATGGCCTGGGCCAGGACGGTCGCCGTGGTGGTGCCGTCACCCGCCACGTCGGAGGTCTTGGACGCCACCTCACGCACCATCTGGGCGCCCATGTTCTCCAGCGGATCCCTGAGCTCGATCTCCTTGGCGACGGTGACGCCGTCCTTGGTGATCGTGGGCGAGCCGAACTTCTTCTCCAGGACGACATTGCGCCCCTTGGGACCGAGGGTCACGCGGACGGCGTCGGCGAGCTTGTTGACGCCGCGCAGGATGGCCGCCCGGGCCTCCTCGGAATAGACGATCTGCTTAGCTGCCATGTCTTCCGCTCCTCTTTACTTCGAGCCGTTCAGCACGCCGAGGATCTCGTCTTCGCGCACGATGACGAGATCCTGGTCGCCGATCTTGATGTCCGAGCCGGAGTACTTGCCGATCAGCACCCGGTCGCCGGGATTGACATCCATCGGCTGCCGGTTGCCGTCCTCCTGGAGCTTGCCGGGCCCGACGGCCACGACCTCGGCCTCCTGAGGCTTCTCCTTGGCGGTGTCGGGGATGATGATCCCCCCGCGCACCTGCTCCTCCTCCTCGATGCGCCGGATCACGACGCGGTCATGCAGGGGACGAATATTCACTGCCAGACTCCTCCGTCTATAGAATTAAGTTGCTCTGCCCTCTTGACTTGAGTCCCAAGCCACGGTCACCGCATTAGCACTCACCCGCGGCGACTGCTAACAGTGTATGGAGTCGGCGGCGAGCGTGTCAAGCCTCCCGCCTCGGGCGCGTCTCGGGGGCACCCTGCGAACACCCCGCAAGATCACCGACCCCCACTCCGAGTCAACAGGGTGTCTCGGCTGGCGCCAATCTCAGAGCGATATGGTACCCTCACTATTGAGCGAGGAGACTTCTGACCTCCCTCAGCTCGAACACGAACCTGTCTCCTCCTCGGTTGCGAGGGAACCGTCATGGAGCCAGGATCGAACCCCCGTAGGTCTTCGGGCTCAACCGCCCGGCCACCTCGATCACCCGCACCGCCTGCGCCCGCCACGACGAGCCGGGCAGGCCGGGCTTCGTCTGCGGCTCGATGGTGCCGTCGAGGCTGTCCACACATGGCCAGGACATGTAGCTGACCAGCATGCGTATCCCCGGCTCTGCGTTGTTGCACCGTCTGCGTCCCCGCGAACTGCGGTCCTTGATCAGCCATTTCGGCCGCCCGATCTCCGCGTCCTACAGGTACGGCATACGCCTCCGCCGCATCCACGACCGCACCCGCGCGATCGGCGAGAACGACATCATCGCGGTTGTGGTGTTACGTGACGAAGCGCCACGTATTCCATACTTTCTAAGCTACTATCGGCGCCTCGGCGTCAATCATTTCCTCTTCGTCGACAATGGATCGACCGATGGGTTCCGCGATCTGGTGGCAGCGGAGCCGGACTGCTCCGTTTGGTACACGGAAGACAGCTACAAGCACGCGAACTTCGGCGAGCATTGGGCAAACTACCTGCTACGCCGATACGGTACCGACCACTGGTGTCTGCGTATCGATGTGGACGAGTTTCTCGTACATCCGCACTACGACACCCGCAACCTGCACGAGTTGACGGCGCACCTCGACGAGACCGGCAAACTCTCGTTCTTCACCCTGCTCCTCGACATGTATTCGCAGGGCCCTCTCGACGAGGCGATCTACACCGTCGGACAGGACCCGCTCGAGGTCTGCCCATGGTTCGACCCCTACGGTTATTGCCAGTGGAAGATGCCGATGGGTGACTGGTGGATCCAGGGCGGCGTCCGCCGACGCGTCTTCTACAGCAACGGCCATGTCGGCGCCGCTCCCGCTCTCAACAAGTTTCCCTTGGTGAAGTGGCGTAGATACTACAGCTATATCTCGTCCACGCACTTCCTCACTCCTCGAAGGCTCAATCGACCCCACTACGCTCAGGGTCTCGCGCCGACGGGATGTCTATTACATTTCAAGCATTTCGCTTCGTTCCGTACCAAGGTGGAGGAGGAACTGGAGCGCAAGGAGCATTACAACGAGTCTGCCGAGTACAAACTCTATGCGGCAGGCCTGACTCAGGAGGAAAAGCTCGTTCTGTGGAATCCTGCGTCGGCACGCTTCACCGGCTGGGAGCAGTGTGTCGACCTCGGGCTGATGAGTCTCGGTCGGTGGTTCTGATGAACTGCCTAACCGGGTGGCGGAGCGACCCAGGAAGGAACACGCGCTAATGAAAGTCGCCTTCGCGGTCCTCGCCCATGGGCATCCGGACAATCTCATGCGGCTCGCCACACGTCTGACGGCCGAGAACGATCTCGCCGTCATTCACTGGGACCGCAACAGCAAGTCTGACATTGCCGCGGAGATGGCGCGGAGACTACCCCCGGAACGACTCTCACGAATCCGCTTCGCGCGGCGTCACCGCGTTGTATGGGGCGATTGGTCGATGGTCGAGGCGACGCTCGCCTGCCTCGATGAGATCGCGGCCAGCGGCGAGACGGTCGACTACGTGATCCTCCTGAGTGGTGCCGACTATCCGTTGCGCCCGCTCGGTCACCTGAGAGCGTTCCTCGCCGAGAATGCCGGCCGCGAGTACATCGAGTCCGTCGATCCGAACCAGGCACAGTGGGTGGTCCACGGCTACAACGCCGAACGCCTCCTCTACCGCTTCTACTTCAACTGGAGGCGTAATCCGCGGCTGTTCGGCCGGTCGATCGCGCTGCAGCAGCGCCTGGGCTTACGCCAGAGGATGCCGGACGGCCTCCA
Source organism: Thermoanaerobaculia bacterium (assembly GCA_050747865.1). Taxonomy (GTDB): domain Bacteria; phylum Acidobacteriota; class Thermoanaerobaculia; order Multivoradales; family JAHEKO01; genus JBOGJI01. Next base: position 12,209 of record JBOGJI010000236.1, on the reverse strand, counting down.
GCCGCGGCTCGGGTCCCAGTGGTGGGCGCTGACGTGGCCAACGGCACTCGAGATCCTTCAGCGCAGCAGGGAACCGCACGTACGACGGTTCTTTCGGCGTACCTGGATCCCGGATGAGAACTTCTTCCAGACCCTCGTTGCCGACATCGCGCCGGACGAGAAGATCACCCAGAGCAGCCTCACCTTCTACCATTTCTCGATCGACGGCAAGCCACTCGTCTTCTACAACGATCACGCGGCGTTTCTCAAGGCACAGCCCTTCTTCTTTGCTCGCAAGCTATCCCCACACGCCCACACGTTGCGCGACGCCCTGGACGAAGCATATGCCGTGCGCACCAAGGAGCCGGCGCCGGCGCTTGATCTGACCAAGAACATGGCGAGCTATGAGCGCCTGCTCTATCTGCACTGGCATGCGCTGGCCGACCGTCGCGTCATAGGCTGCGACCACGATACTGATCGCGGTGATCTCGACTGGAACCGCGTTCCCTATTTTTTCCTCATCGACTTCGGGGACCTCGATCTTCGGGACCTGCGCAAGGCCCTCAATGGCAACGGCCGCATCCGGTGTTTCGGCGAGCTGTTCAAGTCCGGGCGAATCGACTACGACCTACCTGGCGAGGAGCATCCAGGCTATCCGAGCGGCTCGCCGGCGTTGCGCGACCACAACTGGGCGACCTTCCTCTATGACCTGTTACACCAGAAGACCGGGGACGGGATCACCGGCTTCGTCGTTCCCGTCGAGCGAACAAACGGCAGCTTCACGTCGTCACTCCGCGACCCGCGAGCGCTGCCGGTGTTCCTGGTGCCGAAGCGCCTGTACGAGTCGGCGCCGCATCAGGAGGTCGATATCGACGGCTTCTACCGGAAACGCGTGTTGCAGGACCTCCTCGACACCTCGGGCTATCCGGGCTGGCGGGTGCCCGTGATCTGCGTGTATGACAACCGGCTCACCACGGAGGACATCGAACGCATCGAGGCTCGAGTCCTCGCCTGGGGGGAGGGCAAGGCGCTGTGAGCCGCGTCGCGCCAGCCACGCGGGTCGGGTCCCGGACGTTTGCCGTGTGGCGGAACGGCCAGACCGTCGAAGGCGACGCGGCCGTGCCGCCAAGTGCGACGGTCGCCGTCATCACGCGAACCAAGGACCGGCCGGCGTTTCTGGCGCGCGCCGCCGACAGCGTCGGAACGCAACGCTTCAAGGACCTCATCTGGGTCATCGTCAACGACGGTGGAGACCCCACACCGGTCGAGGCCGCCGCCGGGCAGGCCAGCGCGCGGGGCCTTGCCGTCGTCGTCCTCCATCTCGAGACTTCGAGCGGGATGGAGGCCGCGTCCAACACCGGCGTGCGCGCGGTGCGATCGGACTATGTGGCGCTGCACGACGACGACGACGCGTGGCACACCGACTTCCTGGCCAAGACCGTCGACAAGCTCGAACACCACACCCGCTATGTCGGAGCGATCAGCCATACGCTCGAGATCCACGAAGACTGGAGGAACGGGACCCCGCGTGAGCTCAAGCGCCGCGCGTTCCAGCCATGCCCTCCGGTGATCTACCTCGCCGACCTCTTCGTCGGCAATCTCTTCCCACCGATCAGCCTGCTCTTCCGCCGCAGGGCCTACGAATCGACCGGTGGCTTCGACGAGACCTTCCCCGTGCTCGGCGACTGGGAGTTCAACCTGCGCCTCGCGTTGGAAGGGGACATCGCGGTGATCCCCGAGCCGCTCGCCTACTATTACGTGCGACCGAAGTCACCGGACGGAGACCCGGCGGCCAATACCGTGACCGCGAGGATGGATCATCTCGAACAGGACGCCCGTTTCCGCAACGCCCTCCTGCGCAAGGCGGTTCGTGACGGCCGCGTCGACGAGGGGCTGCTCGTCTCCTTCCATCGGCTCTCCTACACGCGCAAGCTGGTTCAGCTGGGGCCCCGCGTGGTGTTCAAACGCGCCTCCAACTGGCTGCTCCGGCGAGGACCGAGACTGTAAGCCGCCCTGCAGACCTGTAGAGACGGGACCATGCGCCTGATCATCCACGCGGGGATCCACCGCACCGGTTCGACGGCCTTGCAATATTTCCTGGCCAACAACCGGTCCGAGCTCGCCCTGCAGGGATTCGCCTACCCCTTCGACCAACCGCATCACCAGCAGATCGCGTGGGCGTTGCATCGGCGCCGCATGACCGGACAGGGACTCCTCAAGCGCCTCGAGCCCCTCAGTCGCTCGACCGCTCACACCATAGTCCTGAGCGGCGAGGATTTCTCCATCCACCGTAAGCTCAGATGGCTCCAGGCTGTATCTGAGACGTATGACGAGGTGCGCTGCGTATTCTATCTGCGGCGGCAGGACGACTGGCTCATGTCCTGGTACAATCAACACATCAAATGGCCGTTCGACAAGACGAAGTCGACGCTGTCCCCTCAGGAGTTCCTGGCCACGATCGATGACTACTACTGGCTAGACTACGACTCCCTTCTCGAACGGTGGGCCCAAACCCTCGGCGAGCCTGCCATTACGGTTGCCGTCGTCGAGAAGGACCAGGTCACGGACGTCGTGGGCCATTTCTCGCAAGCTATCGGAATCGACACGTCCGGAGTGACACTCGACAACGGGCGCCGGAACGACAGTCTCCCGGTGCATCTGCTGGAGATCGCCCGCAACTTCGCGCTCTTCCAGTTGCAGCCGCGCGAGCGTCTGACTCTCAACGCTGCCCTGAGAAGCGCTCTGAAGGACTGGGCCACCGATTCGACAACCGTCTACTCCCCGGAGGAACGCCTTGCCGTCCTCGAGCGCTTCGTGCAGAGCAACCGCGCGGTCGCCAGACGCTTCTTCGGCCGCGACGACCTCTTCCTGGCGCCGCCGCCGAAACACGACGACCCCTACTTCACATTCCCCGCGACGTCTCGCGAGGAGCTCCTGCGCGATTGGGTGGCTCCGGTCATCAGAGAGCTGGTTCGGAACGCTACCAAGTGACCGTCTGGCGGCTGGCGCAACTCGGATACTCATGATTGTCAGCATTAGACGGCGACTAGTCGTACTCTCGATGCCCAAGTGCGCCTCGACAGCGATCGACCAAGCTCTTGCACGCCACGCCGACATTGCCATTCGACATCCGCCGGAGCTCAAGCACATGAATTACGAGGGATTCATGACGCGGATCATGCCGATGATCGAGTCGGCAGGGTTGCAGAGGCACGACGTGGAAGTCGTGAGTCTCATGCGCGAACCCATCGACTGGCTTCGAAGCTGGTATCGATACCGCGCGCGCGAGGAGCTCAGAGACCCCGCGCATCCGTACCATAGGAACTACACGGGCGACGTGACCTTGGAGGACTTCCTGGCAGCCTACGTGTCCGAGGCCCCGCCGCCATTCGCGCGTGTGGGAGACCCCGTGCGATTCCTGAGCCGGTCGACCGACGACGCCGGTCCGCCGGAACCGCCCACAACACTCCGAGATCTCGGACCCGACCGCATATTTCGCTACGAAGACAACGCCTGGTCACCATTTCTTCAGGCGCGAATCGGTCGAGAGCTTATGTTCTCCGAGGGGAAGGTCGCGAGCGGCGAGCGACCAGCGGTCGACCCGGAGTGGCGCGCCCGGCTTTCGCGGCACTACGCGGTTTACGAAGCGCTGGCGAGAGACGCAGGCACCCTCTCCCTGGTGGTGAGATCGTAATAGCCGGTCTCCGTCGTCCGGCGTCTCCTGTCGAGGCGCCGTGGTCGGACAGGAGAAGGACGGTCCACACCTCGACACCAGCGAGCAGATCGGTGGTCAGGCGTGGGCTGACCGATACAGTCGGCGTGATGGACAGCGGTCAGCGAAGGACGTGGCTGAACAGTACTACGCTGCCGGTGGAGTGGTGCTGATCGTAGTGGAAGTCGCGCGACGAGAAGAAGTCGAAGACCTGCTTCATGCCGACGCGGCCGATGACGTTCTGGTGCAGCTCGATGTAGACCTTCTTGACGCCGGTGAGCGGGACGCGGCGAAACAGCTCGAGCTCTCCCCCCTCGATATCCACGATCAGCATCGTCGGCCGGTGGCGCTCTAACATCTCAGAAAACGCGATCGCCGGTACCTCGATCTGTTCGCTGTAGCCCCACGGCTGCGGTGCCAGCGAGGAGGCCCAGAAGTCCTTGCGGATGTAGAACGGCACGCTCGACAGCTCGTCGGTCAACAGCACGACCTGATTGAACACGTCGAACGCGACTCCGTTGAGCTCCTGGTTGCGCGAGATCAGCGGGATCAGTCTCGGGTTCGCCTCATAGACGGCGATGGATTCGGCGATGTCGAGCTTGGCCGCGGCGATCGCCACGAAGCCGAGCCCGGCGCCGAGCTCAACGACCCGATCGCCGGGCTGGAGGATCTTGGGGATCTGCCGGACCTCGGCCTGCTCGTACCTCCCGGCACGCAGCACCTCGAGCATACGGTCCGACATGATGTCGCGATCGAGCGCCAGGCGTATACCCTGGATCGTGACCGTGTCCGACTTGTGTGGGTTGGCCGACATCTTCATCCCCTGCCGCCAGGGACCCGCGGCGACGCGTCGAGAATAGCGCAGGGACCCTTCCAGCGACGGCGGCTATACGCTCCCGACGCGGTACGCCATCAAGTCGTTGTACAGGTGAGACTTACAGCGAGGTAGCGGGCGCAGGCCTAGACGGCCTCAGGCACACAATGGGTCCCGGAGGTGTCCCACCAACTGTTTAACAGCCGGCCCTCAGGTGTTGCAAAACTCGTCGTCGACGCCACTCTATATGTGTAAGACACCATTGCGCACCTGGCCGGCGGAGCTCGTCGCGCGCCAGGCGCGGTGGTTTCTCTGATGTCCGGTGGGGGATGGACCCTTGCGGACGGGAGGAACGAAAGGAGTCTGGCCATGAAGCACCCTGTCTCTCGGAGAACGACGCGAGCCCTGGCCCTGCTCATCGCGGCGACCGCTGGGATCTGCTGGGTTCCCTCGATCGCCGTAGCCCAACAACCCCAACCCGTGGCCAGCGCGAGCGCGTTCGGGACGTTCGTCCAGGTCGAGGACACGATCGTATCGCAGAAGTCGGCGGCGGCCGGCGTCGGCTGCGCCCTGGATCCGATCTCGAGGCAGGAGAACGTCGCCGGCGTGGACGTCGCGGGCCTGCTGGACGTTGGAAACATCGTGAGCACGGCGGAGCGATTCCAGACGGCCGATGGTCTCGTCGCGCGGGCGACCTCGGAGGTCGAAAGCATCGATCTCCTCGGCGGGCTGGTAGGCGCGTCTGCGGTCAGGGCGGTCAGCGTGACGCGGAGGCTGGCGAGCGGATTCAACGTCCACGGGGGGGGCACCCAGTTCGCCGGCCTCGTGGTGGCGGGCATTCCGATCGACGTCAACGTTCCGCCGAACACGCAAGTCGACATCCCGCTGGTGGGTCACGTCAGCATCAATGAGCGCGCGTCCTTCGTCGGCGCGAATCTCGCCCGTCACCGGACCACCATGCTCCGGGTCGTCGTCACCCTGCCCATCCTCTTCGACGTGGGCACGGAGATCGTCGTTGCCAACGCGCAGACGAAAATGAGCAATGTGGTCGCCATTCTCGGCGGTACGGCCTACTCGACATCGGTCCGGGTCGGAGACCTGTCGATCCTGGATCCGTCGTTCCGGCAAGCTCTGCCATGCGACGGGACCGACGGGCAGTGGCGCAGCAATGGCGGCGCTCTCGTCGCCCTGCCGGGTGTCCTAGGCTCGGCCACTGGGCTCAACAGGACGAGAGGCGACTCCACCCCTACCGGCGCCGTCGCCACCACGACGACGACCATCGAAGATGCGGATGTCCTGTCGGGCCTGGTGTCGGCGGACGTCATTTTCGGCCGAGCGCATGTCGTGAACGACGGAGGCAACCTGACTCGCAGGGTGTTCGGCTCGGAGTTCCTCGGACTGAGCGTCGCCGGCTTCCCCGAGATCACCGACAGTGTTCCTCTCGATACGCATCTCGATATCGTCGGCGTCGGCGATCTGTGGCTCAAGCGAGTCGTCCGCTGGTCGGGTGCCATCCAGATCCGCATGGTCGAGCTGACCGTACTGGACGGCACGGTTCTGCCGGTGGGTGCCGTCGTCCAAGTCGGTGTGGCGCAGGCGCGAGCGCTGGGCGTCTAGCGCCAGCCGGAGCTCGCTTCCGTGAGCGAAGGCCGGAGCCGCACGGCTCCGGCCTTCGCCTTCTCAGCAGTCATCGAAGCTGCAGCCGGAATCGACCGAGAGGCCGACGGTGGCGCGCGACGCCTACGGGGTTGAACCTTCCGCCGGCTCCACGCGGAGCAGCACGGTGGTGGTCACGGTGCCACCGAGGTCGGCGGGCAGGCGGTTCTCCGCCTGGACGAGCAGGCGGGGCGTCTCCCGGCTCACCCACAGGGTCTTGCCGCCGTCCGTGCCGTCTCGCGGCTCGAGCTCGACGCGCAACGTTTCGAAGCTGCCCGCCGGCACCTCGACGGTCTCGCCGCCCTGGACCTCCAGCGACCAGGCACGGACGCTCTGCTGCAGGCCCACCTGGACGCTGCGCAGCGAGGTCCGATATCCGTCGGCCAGCGGCAGGGCCAGGATCGCCGTCTCCAGCGAGGCGCCGTCGCCGAAAGCCGGACCGTCGAGCTCGAGGCGCACCGGGATCTCCTGCTGACCCAGCTCGATCCGGCCGGTGACCAGGCGGTCGCCGTAGTCGACCTCGACGAACGCCGGAGCCTGCCCCGCTCTCTTGCGCAGCGGCCGCAGGGTGTTGGCGTCGAGGTCGGTGACGTCTTCGGCGTCGCCCTGCGTGCTCTCGGTGACCTCACGCAGACGCACGACCGCCTCGCCCCCCTCGTCGGACCGCTCCAGCCACCGACGGGTGTCGACCACCATCTCGCGCTCCTCGATGGTGAAGGTGGTCCGGTAGCTCGCGCTGCCGTAGGCGATGCGCGCTGCGGCGACCTCGGGGAGTGGTTCGGACGCCGGGGACTGCGCCGCCGGACCGTCGGCTCGCGACGATGCTGAAGGCGTGCAGGCCAGGAGGAGAGGCGGCAACACGGCCAACATGAAAGCGGCCTGATGACGGAAGGAGCGCGGACGAAGGAACGGCATTGCGGCCACGGAAGGCAAAGCATATCGCGGCACACCAATATGCACAAGGCGTCCCGACGGTCGCGCGACGCTACCACCCGGGCTCGAGCCGCCGGTGTTGCAAAACACGACCCAAACGCCACTTATAGAGCACGCGTCAACCAGGACGGGAGTTGATCGCTGATGCGTGCGGGGCCGGCGCCCGGCTGGAAGGCCGGGGCCGCGGCATCCGTGCTGGTTCGAGAACCCGCGCCGCGTCACGACAACGCCGGCGCAACGGCTAATGGAAGCAAGGAGGCAAGAAGTCATGCAACGGACTCGGATGTCTGATTCGCGTAGTACCACGGCCCCCGCGGGGAGGGTCCCGGCGGGACGAGGAAGCGGAAGGTGGGAGCTGGCGATAATCTTGGCCGGGGCCCTGCTGGCGGGCGCGGCGCCCGCCGCCGCGGCAGCCGGGGACGCGAGCGCCACGGCGGCCCGTGCCTCGCTGAGCGGCACCGTGCTCGGCATCCCGATCAACCTGCTCGATCAAGAGCTATCCCACGTCGAGGTGTCGCAGGGTGACGAAGACCAGGAGGCCACGGAGACGCTGCTCGAGATCGCGCTCCCCGTCATCGGGAACGTGCCCCTGGTGTCGGCCGCGGTCGTGTCGAGCACGGCGTCGTCGGACGGCGTGCGGGCGACGGGGACGTCGTTTCTCTCCGACGTCGGCGTAAGCCTGGGCGGGCTCGGGGGGCTGCCCCAGATCCTGGGGCTCGACGCGGTGTCGTCGACCTCTCTGTGCCCGATTCTGGGAGAACCGTCGGCCGAGGTCGACCCGCCGGTGACCGTGACGCTGCTCGGCCAGGAGGTCGATGTCGTGCTCGATGAGGACATCGAGGTCGACATCGGCATCGCCAGCGCGGTCCTGCGCATCGGACACACAGAGGTGACGACCGACTCTGCGCTGGCCATCGGGCTGCAGCTCGCTCTCGAGGTGAACGTTCTCGGGGTCGTGACCCTCGACCTCGACTTGACGATCGCCGAGACTGCGTGCGAGCGCGGCAACCCAGCAATCGATGTGTTCGACCCGGTCGGCCTGGAGGTCGACTTCGAGGTACTGGCCTCGGACGGCAACGATGTCTTCGAGCCGGGAGAGACAGTCGACGTGGCACCGCAGTGGGTCAACCAGAGCGGCCTCACCACGGTCGCACAAGGCACCGCGTCGAACTACACCGGGCCCGCCGGAGCCGCCTACGCGCTGTCGTTCGACTTTGCCGACTACGGAATCGTGGAGCCCGATGACGCCGCGAGCTGCCGCGCCACCGGAGTCTGCTACCAGATGGGCGTCAACGACCCCGCGGTGCGCCCGGCACGGCACTGGGACGCCACATTCTCCGAAAGCTTGACCGACGGCTCCACCCATGTCTGGAAGCTGCATCTCGGCGACAGCTTCCTGGATGTGCCGAGATCCAACATCTTCTACCGGTTCGTGGAGACCATCTGGCATCACAGGATCACGTCCGGCTGCACGACGACGGAGTTCTGCCCGACGCAGTCCAATCCTCGTGACCAGATGGCGGCGTTCATGCTCAAGGCCTTCGAGGGCCCGGGCTACGCGCCGCCCGCCTGCGTGGCGGGTCAAGAGATGTTCAATGACGTGCCGGCGGGCAGCATCTTCTGCCCGTGGATCGAGGAGCTGGCGCGGCGCGGCGTCGCCAGCGGCTGCGGCGGCGGCAACTACTGCCCAGCGGCCGCGGTGACGCGCGAGCAGATGCCACCCTTCCTGCTGAAGACGCTCCTTGGCTCGGGATATACGCCACCGGCGTGCACCGGGATCTTCGCCGACGTGCCGTGTCCGTCGCAGTTCGCCAACTGGATCGAGGACCTGTTCAACCGGGGTGTTGCGGCCGGCTGCACCGACAGCCCGCTACAGTATTGCCCCTCCGATCCGATCACGCGAGCCGAGATGTCGGTGTTCATCACGCGGAACTTCGGTCTCGTTCTCTACGGGCCGTAGACCGTAGCGTCTCCATCGCGGCGGTCGGTGCCATAAGTTCTCCGGCGCCGGCCGCCGCGGTCCTTTTCGGCCGTGCCCGCGCTGCGGGCACGGCTACATCAGGAAGCGCTCGATCGCGGGCCGCAGGTGGGCGGCGTGCGCCACCAGCCCGGGCAGCCGGGTGCCGGAGCGGTTGAATCGGGGGCGAGAGCCGTCCGGCTGCCAGGCTTCGCCGCCGGCGGCGAGCACCAGGGCTACGCCCGCCGCCACGTCCCACTCGTTCTTCGGCACCAGCGTCCACGTCGCGTCGGCGAGGCCGGCGGCGACGCGCGCCAGCTTGTAGGCCACCGAGCCCATGGGCACGATCTCGAACGCGCCGCCGGCGAACCGCTCCCACTCCCCCCGCTTCACCTCGCTGCGACTGGCGAGGACCGTCGCCCCGTCGAGGCGACTCGTATCGCGAAAGCGGGCCGGCTCGCCGTTCAGCGTCACGCCTTGATCGACCGCGCCCAGCACCAGATGGCCGGCCGCCGGATTGAGGATGCCTCCCGCCACCGGCTCGCCGTCCTCCACCAGGCCGACGGAGACGCACCACTCGGGCAGGCCCAGGACGAACTCCTTGGTGCCGTCGAGGGGGTCGACGACCCACACCCGGCTGCGTTCCAGGCGGGACAGGTCGTCGGCGGTCTCCTCCGAGAGCCACCCCTCGCCGTCGCGCAGCAGGCTCTGACGCAGCACGCGGTCGAGCTCCAGGTCGGCCTCGGTGACCGGGTCGCCGGCCCCCGACTTGACGCGGTGCTCGATCTCGCCCGGGGTGTAGCGCGTGAGGACCTCGCAGGCGGCCTCCAGCGCCTCGCGGATGCGCGCAAGGTCGCGGTGGCGGTCCTCAGACACCGGCAATATAGCCCTCCTTCTCGAGGTGCAGGAAAACGAGCTGGGCGCCTTCTTCGGGAGTGATGTCGGTCGTGTCGATGACCACGTCGGCGTCCGCCGGCTCCTCGTAGGGGTCGGAAATGCCGGTGAACTCCTGGATGAGGCCGGCGCGGGCCTTGGCGTACAGGCCCTTGCGGTCGCGCTGCTCGCAGACCTCGAGCGGCGTCGAGACGTGGACGAGGATGAAGCCGCCGCCCTTCTCGATCTCCGACCGCACGGCCTTGCGCACCGCGTCGTAGGGTGCGATCGGGGCGCACAGCGCGATGCCGCCGTTTTTGGTGATCTCGCTGGCCACATAGCCGATGCGACGGATGTTCAGGTCGCGGTGCTCCTTGGAGAAGCCCAGCTCGGAGGAGAGGTTCTTGCGCACGATGTCGCCGTCGAGCAGCGTCACCGGTCGGCCGCCCATCTCCAGGAGCTTGACCATCAGCACGTTGGCGAGAGTCGACTTGCCGGATCCGGAGAAGCCGGTGAAGAAGACCGTGAACCCCTGCGTCGCCCGCGGCGGGTAGGTGCGGCGCAGCTCGTTGGCGACATCGGGGAAGGTGAACCAGTGCGGCAGATCCCGGCCCTGGGCCAGGCGCTGGCGCAGCTCGGTGCCGGAGATGTCCAGGGTGCGGGCACCATCGGGGACCTCGTCGACCGGCATGTAGGCGGCCCTGTCCTCCACGTAGACCATCATGCGGAACGGCACCATGCGGATGCCCAGCTCCTCCTCGTGCTCCTTGAGCAGGTTCTGGGCGTCATAGGGGCCGTAGAAGGGATTGCCCTGGGAGTCGGTGCCCGGGCCGGCGTGGTCGCGGCCGACGATGAAATGGGTGCAGCCGTAGTTCTTGCGGATGATGGCGTGCAGCAGGGCCTCGCGCGGCCCGCCCATGCGCATGGCCAGCGGCAGGAGCGAGAGCAAGACCGAATGCTGCGGGTAGTGGTGAAGCAGCGCCTCGTAGCAGCGCACCCGCGTGTAGTGATCCACGTCGCCCGGCTTGGTCATGCCGACGGCCGGGTGGATCAGCAGGTTGGCCTCGAGCTCCCGCGCCGCCTTCATGGTCAGCTCGTAGTGGGCGCGGTGCATGGGGTTGCGCGTCTGGAAGGCCACCACCCGGCGCCAGCCGCGGTCGCTGAAGCGTCGCCGCAGGCGGGCCGGCGTCAGGCGCAGCGGCACGAAGTCGTAGTGGGCCGGCAGCTGCAGGCCCTCGAGTCGTCCGCCGATTCCGAAGTTGTTGGTGCGCTGGAAGATGTGGGCCACGCCCGGGTGCTTCTGGTCGAGCGTGCCGAATACCGACCTCGCCTTCTCCTCGCGGTCGACCCGCCACTTGCTCTCCACCGTCAGCACCGCCAGCATCACGCCTTCGGGGTCGCGCAGGGCCAGCTTGTCGCCCTCGCCGAGCCGCTCCGCTACCTCGTCGCTGACGTCCAGGGTGATGGGGATCGGCCACAGCGTGCCGTCCTCGAGACGCATGTCGGCGCAGACGGAGCTGAAGTCGCCTTCGTTCAGGAAGCCGGTGAGCGGCGAGAAACCGCCGTTCAGCAGCAGCTCCAGGTCGCAGATCTGGCGTTCGGTCAGGTCCCAGGAGACCCAGTCGCGCGAGGCCTCCTTGAGCTGCTGCCGGCGCTCCTCCGATACCAACAGTTCTTTGAGAGCACCGCCGTGCGGTGCGATCAGATGCTCGGTCATGTTTCTCCTCGGGTTCAGACCAGCTTCAGAAGGTGTCCCAGCTTGTCTCTCTTCGCTTCCAGGTAGGCCCGGCTGGTCTCCGTCGGACGTACCTCCAGCGGCACCCGCTCAACCCCCTCCACGCCGTAGTCGGTGAGCGCCGCCACCTTATCGGGATTGTTGGTCAACAGGCGCACCCGCCGCACCCCCAGGTGGCGCAGGATCTGCACCGCCAGGCCGTAGTCGCGCAGATCGGCGGGAAAGCCGAGCTGCTCGTTCGCCTCCACGGTGTCGTGCCCCTGCTCCTGCAGCTCGTACGCCTTGAGCTTGTTCGCCAGCCCGATGCCCCGCCCCTCCTGCTGCAGGTAGACGAGGACGCCGCGGCCGGCGTCGGCGATCGCGGTCAGCGCCCCGTCGAGCTGCAGGCCGCAGTCGCAGCGCGCCGAGCCGAAGAGGTCGCCTGTCAGGCACTGGCTGTGCAGGCGCACCAGCACCGGCTCTTCGCCGTCGACCTGGCCCAGGACGAGCGCCAGGTGCTCCTCCCCCGTGTGGCGGGCGCGATAGGCATGCGCCTGGAACTCCCCCCACG
>JBOGJI010000235.1:0-55267 GCA_050747865.1 Thermoanaerobaculia bacterium | reverse complement strand
TGCCCGGCCAACCCGGTGAGCCGCGACCAGATGGCCGCCTTCCTCGCCAAGACCTTCAGCCTCTCGCTATACGGTCCATAGCCCCGGTCACGAAAGACCGGCTCGCGCTCAAGGCGTTGGCCAGGGTGCGCCGTGCCGCTCGCGCAGGAGCGTTCGTAGCGGACCGATGAGGTAGATGGAGCCGCAGCAGACGAGCAGGTCCGGACTGGCGGCCAGTGCGCGGTCGAGGGCCTTGGCGGGGTCGGGCTCGCACTCGAACGCGATGCCCGAACGGATCAGGGCGCGAAGCGTTTCCGGGTCGCGAGCTCCGGCCGCCGGCGGGCGGGTGAGGGTGACGCGGCGCGCGCGCTCGGCGAGCGGCGGCAGCATGGCGTCGGCCCGCTTGTCGGCCAGAACGCCGAAGAGGAGGTCGAAAGGCTGGCCGAGGAGATCCAGGTGCGTGGTGAGGGCGGCGACGCCCGAGGGGTTGTGGGCGGCATCGAGAAGGACCGAGACGCCGCTCGGCAGCGCGGCGCGCTCCAGCCGCCCGGGCCAGCGCACTGCCGCGGCGCCGCGGCGGATCGCCGCGGAGTCCAGCCGCTCGAAGCCGGAGACACGCAGCACCTCGGCGGCGCGTACCGCCAGGGCGAGGTTCCGCGCCTGGTGCGCCCCGGCAAGCGGCGTCTCGAGCCGGTACTCGTCGCCCGGGGTCTGAAGCCGGAGGCTCAACCCGTTGTCCCCGTTTGCGGTCGTCTCCTGGTCCTGGACGGTTTCGTCCACGAGCTCAAGGCTCGCTCCGCACTCGGCCGCGACGGCGAGCAGCTCTCGGCGCACGTCGGCGTCCTCGCCCCAGGCGAGCGCCGGCCGCCCGCGGCGGAAGATGCCGGCCTTCTCGCGCGCGATCTGCGCCAGGGTCCGGCCCAGGGCGTCCTCGTGGTCGTAGGCGATACCGGTGACCACGGAGAGAGTCGGATGGGCAAGGTTGGTGGCGTCCAGGCGGCCGCCCAGGCCGACCTCCAACACCGCCAGCTCCACGCCCGCGCGCCGGAAAGCCAGGAAGGCCGCGGCGGTCAAGGCTTCGAAGTAGGTCGGGAGCTCCAGCCCGCCGTCGGCGGCCGTCGCCACCACCTCCTCGAGCAGGCCCTTGAGGTCGTGCCGCTCGATCGGGCGACCGCCGATCCGGATGCGCTCCTCGACCCCCTCCAGATGCGGCGAGGTGTAGAGCCCCGTCCGGTAGCCGGCCGCGCGCGCCATGGAATCCAGCAGGGCGCAGGTGGATCCCTTGCCGTTGGTGCCGGCGACGAGGACGGCGACGAGCCCGCCCTGGGGCCCGCCGAGCGCGGACAGCAGCGCGGCCAGAGGCTCGAGCCCGAGGCGGATGCCCTGCTCCTCCAGACGGCGCAGCAAGAGATCGAGACGATCGGGGGGGGGCATGCGGTTCGGGCGCGGGAGTGGCGGCAGCCGAGCCGGCGGCTAGCCGAGGAGATGCCGCAGCCCGCGGCCAAGCGTCTCCTTGAGCTGGGTGCGCGGCACCACCATGTCGAGGAAGCCGTGCTCGAGCAGGAACTCCGAGCGCTGGAAGCCCTCGGGGAGCTGCTGGCGGATGGTCTGCTCGATGACCCGCGGACCCGCGAAGCCGATGAGCGCTCCCGGCTCGGCGATGTTCAAGTCGCCGAGCATGGCGAACGAGGCGGTGACGCCGCCGGTGGTCGGATCGGTGAGCACCGAGATGTAGGGGACCTTCTCCTCGCGCAGCCGGTTGAGCGCCGCCGCGATCTTGGCCATCTGCATCAGCGACAGGACGCCTTCCTGCATACGGGCGCCGCCGGAGGCGGAGACCACGACCAGGGGCCGTCTGCTGCCGAGGCACTCCTCGGCCGCCAAGGTGATCTTCTCGCCCACCACCGAGCCCATCGAGCCGCCCATGAAGCGGTACTCCATGGCCGCCAGCACGACCGGCACCTCTTCGAGGTGACCTTCGACCACCACCAGCGCGTCGTCGCGGCCGACCTTCTCCTGGTAGCTCGCCAGGCGCTTGCGGTAGGGCATGGTGTCCACGAACTTCAGCGGGTCGCCCGGGCGGATGCCGGGAAACAGCTCCCGAGGCTCGTCCTCGTCGAGGAGCAGGCGGATGCGCTCGGCGGCGTCGATGCGGAAGTGGTGCCCGCACTTGGGGCAGATCTTGAGATTCCGCTCCAGCTCCTTGGAGTAGATGATCTCGCGGCAGCCGTCGCACTTGACCCACAGCCCCTCCGGGACGGTGCTGCGTGCCGCCCGCTCCGGCTTGGCCTTCTTGTCCTTCTTGAACCAGGCCATCCGCCGGGGGTTCTACCACACCTTAGAGCCTGTGAAAGAATCTCCCGTGGGTCGTGCGGGTAGAATGCGATCGTACGGGAGCGATCATCATGTCCGGACACAGCAAGTGGGCACAGATCAAGCGCAAGAAGGCCGTCACCGACGCCCGGCGGGGCCAACTGTGGACCAAGATCCTGAAGGAGATCACGGTGGCAGCGCGGCTCGGAAGCGGTGATCCCGCGAGCAACCCGCGGCTGCGCTCGGCGATCGACGAGGCCAAGGCGAACAACGTCCCCAACGACAACATCGACCGCGCGGTCCAGCGCGGCACCGGCGAGCTCGAGGGGATGCAATACGAGGAGGCGGTGTTCGAGGGGTACGCCCCGGGCGGCGTCGCCGTGCTCGTTGAGACGGTGACCGACAACCGCAATCGGACGGTCTCCGAGATGCGCCACATCTTCTCGCGCCACGGCGGCAGCCTGGCCGCGGCCGGAGCGGTGGCCTGGCAGTTCGAGAGGCGCGGCGAGATCGTCCTCGACCGCGCGGCGGTCGACGAGGAGCGCCTGGTCGAGCTGGCTCTCGAGCTCGGGGTGGAGGACCTGTCGACCGACGGTGAGGCCTACGAGCTCTATACGCCCGCGGACGCCTTCCACGCCGTGCTCGAGCGGCTGGAGGCGCATGGCCTCGCTCCCCTCTCCCGCCAGCTGGCCATGAATCCCAAGGCCCAGGTCGAGCCCGAGGCCGACGCCGCCAACCAGGCCCTGCGGCTGCTGGATGCGCTCGAGGAGCACGACGACGTGCAGCACGTCTGGGCCAACCTGGAGATCGACGAGGAGGCCATGGCGAGTGAGCGGGCCTGAACCCCGCGGGCCGCGACCCCGCGAGGCCCGCGGACGGGCCGGCGGGCCCTGAGATCGTGCTCTTCCTGGGCATCGATCCCGGCAGTCGAAACACCGGCTACGGCCTGGTCGAGCAGCAAGGCGACCGCCTGCGCGCGACCGACCGCGGCTGCCTCCGCTCCCCCTCGGGTCTGCCGTTGGCGGACCGTCTCGCGCGGCTCGCCGACGGGCTGGCGGCCGTCGTCGCGGCCGCCCGACCGGACATCGCCGCCCTGGAGAGCCCGTTCCACGGATCGAACAGCCGCTCCCTGATCGTGCTGGCACAGGCCCGGGGCGTGCTGCTCGCCACGCTGGCCGGCCGCGGCGTGCCGGTCGTCGAATACGCCCCCGCGCAGGTCAAGACCGCGGTCACCGGCAACGGCCGCGCCGACAAGCGACAAGTGGCACGCATGGTGCAGATGCTGCTCGACCTGAATGACCCGACGCTGTCCGCCGACACCACCGACGCTCTCGCCGTTGCGATCTGCGCCGCCCATCGCTACAGGCTCGACCGCCTGGCGGGCGCGGTCGCGGGCAGCCGCCGGGACGGCCGTTCTTGACCCTGTTTTCGCGCCCATGCTAACGTGCTCCCTTCCCCCGACGTCCCCGCGGCACCGACCCCCCTCGCGGGGATTCCGGCATGCGGGACGGGGGCGTTGGACCGTAGGCAGCGTGAGGAGGATTTTGTGACCGGAGGGGCGGTGCCGCGACGCCGGCTGGACGCCAGGCGCCCGGCACCAGACAACGGGAACCGGATCCGCACGTCGCGGGTCAATGGAGCAAGAGGAGAGGAATAGTGACTGCTTTCTGGGAATTCATGCAGAAAGGCGGGGCCATGCAGGCCCCCTACGTGATGTGGTTCCTTCTCGCGTTCTCAGTCGTCGCTGTCGTCTTCATCATCGAGCGCTGGTGGAACCTGCGCCGGGCCAGGATCAACGTCAACGAGTTCCTCGCCAAGCTGCGCAAGGCGCTGATCGTCAACAAGTCGATTCGCGACGCGGTCAAGGTCTGCGAGCAGTATCGCGGGCCCGTGGCCTCGATCGTCAAGGCGGGGCTCTTGAAGTACGGCGCCCCCAAGGAGGACGTCGAGAAGACCATCGAGAACGCGGCGCTGTTCGAGATGGGCCGTCTGGAGCGGGGACTGGTGGTTCTCGCCACCGTCGCCAACGTGGCGCCGTTGCTCGGCTTCTTCGGCACCGTCACCGGCATGATCCGGTCGTTCGACGCGCTGGCGCGAGAGGGCCTCTCCAACCCCGCCGCGGTGGCGGTCGGTATCTCCGAGGCCCTGATCACCACCGCCGCCGGTCTGGCGATCGCCATCCCGACGCAGCTCTTCTACAACTACTTCATGAGCCGCATCAACAAGTTCGTGCGCGACATCGAGACCTCGACCAACATGCTGCTCGAGACCTTCGGCGAGCTGGAGCGCAGCGGCGTGCGGCCCGAGGCCGCGGCGGCCGCCGGCGCGGGCGTCTCGGCGCCGGCGCGCACCTGACGACGATGACTCCGTTGGAGCCGCAACGGAAGGAGACGAGGAGGTAAGCCATGAGACTGCGCGTACGCTCGACGCAGAACTTCATGATCCCGACCGCCTCGATGGCGGACATCGCCTTCCTGCTCATCATCTTCTTCCTCCTGACGCTCAACATCGAGGTGGACAAGACCCAGGTCCAGCTGCCCGCCAGCGTCATCCGTTCGGAGCCCGAGCGCCGATCCGCGTACATCTCGATCACGGAGAACGGGCAGATCCGCGTCTCCAGCGGAGAGGAGACCAGCGTCCCCGTCTCCGGTCCCGCCGAGGTGCTGTCGTTCGCCACTTCGGTGGTGGCGCAGAACCCGGACAAGGAGTTCGTGCTCAAGGCGGACACGGAGGTCCCGTACCGCTACGTGGACGAGGTCATCGACGCGCTGAAGCAGTCCCGAGCCAGGGTGATCTACCTGTTGTCGGACGCCGAGACCGTGGACGAGCAGTCGTAAAGGAGTCGCGATCATGAAATTCAGACGTGAGAAGCCGTCGGACGAGATCCCCACCTCGTCGATGGCCGACATCGCCTTCCTGCTCATCATCTACTTCATGGTGACCACCACCTTCGCCGCCACCCAGGGTCTCGACTTCGCCCTGCCCAAGGAGGAGGACAAGCCGCCGATCGTCGAGAAGGAGGAGTCGACGCTGATCGAGATCCAGCAGAACGG
Source organism: Thermoanaerobaculia bacterium (assembly GCA_050747865.1). Lineage (GTDB taxonomy): Bacteria > Acidobacteriota > Thermoanaerobaculia > Multivoradales > JAHEKO01 > JBOGJI01. The sequence goes on along the minus strand of JBOGJI010000235.1, from coordinate 49,922 downwards.
GTCCTATCTGGTGGATCAGCAGCCGATGCAGCTCCAGGACATCCTCGACTACCTGAAGCCCAAGCTGGCGCGCAATCCGTTGAAGCCGGTGATCATCCGGCCGACTCCCGCGTCGCCCTACGGCGCCATGGTCGCCGTGTTCGACGAGCTGCGCCAGGGCAAGGAGAAGATCGGCATCGAGGTGAAGAACATCAACCTGCCCACGCAGCGCGAGATCGACCAGTTCTGGTTCTAATGGAGACCGGTCATGGCTAAGCGAGACGACGAGACGCTCCAGCAGCAGTCCTCCAACGCCGGCGACGACGAGTTCGCCCTCGGGGAATGGGGTGACTTCGCTCGCGAGGAGGCGGAGGAGCGGCGGATTCGCAAAGTGGCCATCGCCGCCGCCGTGGCGCTACATCTGGCCGTGGCGGGCTTCTGGTGGGTTTTCGGGGCGCTGCCGACGATCGGCCGCGAGATCGAGCAGGAGAAGAAGGTCTACGTCGTGCAGCAGGTGCGCTTCCAGCCGCCGCCGCCGCCACAGGAGCAGGAGATCCCGCCGCCGAAGACCAAGAAGGTGCCGATCCCGGACCCGACGCCGGACGAGCCGGAACCGATCGTCGACCCCGAGGAGCTCCAGCCCGAGATCGACCTGCCCGACACCGATCTCATATTCGGCATGCCGGACGCGCCGCCGGCCGAGCCGCAGGGCCCGATCATGGTGGGCGGCGACGTCCAGGCACCGGTGAAGCTCTCGGGGGCCGAGCCGACCTACACCGAGATCGCCCGCCGCGCCCGCATCGAAGGGGTGGTCATCGTGCAGGCCATCGTGAACAAGGAAGGGGTGGTCGAAAACGTCAAGATCTTGAAGGGCCTGCCCATGGGGCTCGACCAGTCGGCGGTGGACGCCGTCAAGCGGTGGCGGTTCGAGCCGGCCACCTTGCACGGCAAGCCGGTGGACGTCTACTACACGCTGACGGTGAACTTCCAGCTGAACTGACCGTCCCATCGGCAGAGGCGTCCACGCCGGAGGTCCCCGGGCGGGGGTCTCTGGCACGTCGCTTGCTGTCCCTCAGACGTGGACGCAGTGACTACGGAATCTCTCTGGGAGGAGTGAACCGACCATGAAACGCCAAATCACCAGCCCACAGCCTCGCTTCGCTCGGGGCCGCTTCGCGGCCGCGCGCTTCACGCGCCTGCGGGGCCCGATATTCGCCGTGCTGACAGTGCTTGCCTTCGCCGGCTCCGCCTGGGCCGCCGACTTCAACACGGCGTTCGCAGCCTTCCAGGCGGGCAACTACCAGGCCGCCGTCGACGAGGTGAGCGGCTACATCGAGGGGGCGCCCAACGCGTGGCAGGGCCACTGGCTGCTCGGCATGTCCCTGCTCAAGCTGGGCCGCAGCAGCGAGGGCCTGAACAGCCTGCGCAAGGCCTACGACCTCGATCCGAACCAGGCGCAGGTCCAGATCAACTTGGCGCAGGCCTACCTCGAGAACGGTCGCGCGGCGGACGCCGCGGCGCTGCTGCAGCGGATCGCCCCCTCTTCGCTGCCGGCGAGCGCTCAGGGCGCGTACAACCAGCTCCTGGCCAAGGCGCTGGCCGACAGCGGCCAGGGCGCGGCGGCGCTGGCGCCGCTGCGGCAGGCCACCCAGGCCAACCCCAGCGACGCCAAGGCGCAGTTCGCCTACGGCGCCGCGGCCCAGAACGCCGGCGAGCTCGGCGCCTCCATCGTCGCCCTCGGCAAGGCCGTCGAGCTTGACGGCGACAACCCGACGTACCTCAAGGCGTACGTCCAGGCCCTCTTCATGGAGGGTGCCCAGAAGTCCGGGGACGCGGGCGCCGCCGCCTACCGCAAGGCGATCGCGCCGGCGCAGCAGCTCGTCGCGGTGGCGCCGGGCTACGACAGCACGATGAAGCTGGGCGGCGCCCAGCTCGGCGCCAAGGACTACGGCGCCGCCGTCAACACGTTCAGGCAGGCGACGCAGCAGAGCGGCGCCGGTTGGGAGCCCCACTTCTACCTGGGTCAGGCCTACACCATGGAGGGGCAATATTCGAACGCCATCGCCGCCCTGGAGCAGGCCAAGAGCCGGGCTTCGAGCAGCGACGCGCAGCGCATGGTCTGGCGCCAGCTAGGCTTCGTCCACGAGAAGCAGGACAACTTCGAGGAGGCGATCCAGGCCTATCAGCAAGCCGGGGACTCCGGGGCGGTGAGCCGCGTGCAGCAGAACCAGGAGACCGCCGAATACAACCAGCAAGTCGAGCAGGAGAACGCGGACGCCGAGGCTCGCCAGCAGGAGGAGGAGCGCATCAAGCGCGAGCTCGAAGAGCTTCCCGGCGGCCGCCGGCCGGATCGTCGCTAGGCGCTCCAACCATCCAGAACCGGGATCCAAAGGGGGCTTCGGCCCCCTTTTTCGTGCCTCCCGGCTCCGCGGAGAACTACAATCTCTCGTCCATGCGCCTCCCCGGCCCGACGATCGGTCTGCTGCTGATCCTCCTCGCCGTCTCCGGCTCGTTCGGCGCGGCGCAGGAGCGGTCTCCGGCGGCGGATCCGCAGCGGCCGGCCGACCCCGGGGCCTCGTCCGGCGAGGAAGAGACGTCACCGGCGAGCGAGGAGCCCGCCGAGGAGCGGGACGACGAGCCGCTGCTGCCCTCAGTCGATTTCTACTTCCCCGAAGGGCAGATGGACCTCAAGCTCCAGACGCTGATCAAGAACGCCTTCTACCAGGGACAGGTGAAGTACGATTTCGTGGACGGCGACATCTCCGCCTTCTTGCGTTACCGCTATTACGGCTACTCCACGATCTACCAGATCGGCGTGTTCGACGCCATCGAGTTCCCGAACCTGGAGCGGCGCTCCAACGACTTCACGCGCACGCGCGGCGGTCTGCTGCTGCTGCAGTGGCCCCACAGCCTGCACAGCCGCACCTTCCTGCTCGCCGAGCTCGACCGCTACACCTCGAACGCCGAATCGTTCCGTTTCAGCACCAACCGCACCAACACCTATGTCCGGCTCGGACACCAGATCGGCACCCCCAACGACCGCCGCTCGAACGCCATCGTCGGCGAGTCCCGCGCCTTCTCCGAGGAGCTGTTCACCGCCTACCAGAAGATCGGCCCCGGCGCTTTCGGGCTCACCGGGGCCCTGACCTACGCCTTCGACGGCCTGGGCGGCGAGTTCCGCTACGTCAAGAGCGAGCTGGAGATGGTGAAGCGGTTCGAGACCTCGCGGCGCACGTTCCTCATCGGCCGGCTGCACGCCGGGAACTTCCTCTACAGCCGCCCCGAGGAGCACGACGGGCAACCGCCGCCGGACCTCGAGCCGTTCGAGGAGTTCAACATCCCGCGCCCGGAGTTCTTCTCGCTCGACGGCCGGGACCGGCTGAGGGGCCTCGACGGCCGTTTCCGCGGCACCGAGGAGATCCACAGCACCTGGGAGTTCTTCACCCCCTGGTTTCTCGACGCCGACCGCCGCGCGCTCGGGCTGACCTGGCAGGACTGGTATTGGGTGCTCTACGGTGGCGTGGGCACGATCGGCTTCGATGACGACGTCTACGGCGACTTCGACGAGTACATACCCGATCTTGGCATAGGCTTTGAATCCTCTGTACGGTTGAAAAACCACACCTTCTTCCTGGCGGGTATCGTTGCGCATGCATTGCACGAGGAAGGGGGTCTGGAGGCGCATCTGTCTGTGAAGTCGTACCACTGAGGGAGGCAAGAAGATCGTCCGGGAAACTTTCCTGCATAGTGCCCGAAATATCGTTCCGTGCTAGGATTTCCCGGGGAGGGTAAACGGTTCGAGCCGAGGGGAGGAGACGCCATGAAACAGAGATGGATTCTGATCGCCCTGCTGTTGCTCCTGGTACCGGTCGTCGGCGTGGCACAGGAAGAAGAACCCATGGAAGAGTCCATGGAAGAGCCGATGGAGACCGGCGAGCTCGAGTACGGCGCCGAAGGCTACGACTGGAGCGGCGTGGTGCAGCAGCCGCGCTATATCCTGCGCGGCTTCCTCGGACGCGCCCAGATCGGCGAGAAGGCCGTCGTCGACAACTCGACGGCTGACGAGCTCGAACGCTGGCACCTCAGCGTCGACAACGGCGTCGGCGCCGGCCTGTCGTTCGAGTGGCGCCTGTCCTGCCTGCTCGGCCTCGAACCGTCGATCGCCCGCTACCAGGTGGACAGCCACCTGATGTTCGACTCGAACTTCGAGTGGCTGATGGCGGACGAGGAGATCGACCTCGATGTCCTCGCCCTCGCCCTCAACTTCCACGTCAGCCCCAAGAGCCCGGTCGACTTCTACCTCGGCCCGCTCATCGGGTGGGCTCGGGCCGGCGAGACGACCTACTCCATGGGCGGCTCGCTCGGCGACTTCGACAGCGACTTCGGAGACGACATCGGCTTCGGTGCCCAGCTCGGGCTGGACGTGCCGGCGAGCGGCGGTTGGGCCTTCAACGCCAACGTCCGCTACCTGAACGGCATCTCGCTCGAGTCCGACTCGGTCTCCGGGCTGGACGTGGACATCGACCCGTTCCTCTTGAACGCCGGCTTCGCCTACCGCTTCGGCCGCGACAACGGTCCGCTGTGCGGCCAGCCGGTGTCGCTGCCGCCGCCGCCGCCGCCGCCGGCACCGACACCGCCGGCACCGACACCGCCGCCTCCGCCTCCACCGCCGGCGCCCGAGGCCCCGAGGGAGATCCGCGAGACGTGTCACTTCGCCTCCGGCAGCGCCCGGGTCGACAACATCTGCCAGGCCAAGCTCGACGAGGTGGCGCTGCAGATGCAGGACGATGCTGAGCTGGATACGCAGATCATCGGCTACACCGACTCCTCGGGCTCGCCCGAGGGCAACCAGGCGATGTCCGAGCAGCGCGCCCAGGCGGTCAGCGACTACCTGGTCACCCGCCACGGCATCGATCCCGCGCGCATCACCACCGAGGGCCGCGCCGATCAGGAGCCGGTGACCGGCAACGACACGTCGGAAGGCCGGGCCGAGAACCGCCGTGCGGTGATCATCCTCACGACGGAATAGCGGCTACCGCTTCAGATCTCTCAAGCCGCCCCGTTCCCTGTGGAACGGGGCGGCTTTTGTTCAGCCTTCTCGTCGCAGGGAGACGACCGCGCCCGCGAGACCGGCGGCGGCCCCCACCAGGACCAGGAGGGCCAGGTGCGACCAGGGAAGGAAGCCCCCCTCGACGACGGCCGCGAAGATCGACACCGGCACGGCGGGCGCGACGATGCGATAGGCGAGAATCAGGCCGGCGACGCCCGCCAGGCCGCCCACCAGACCCAGCAGCACGCCGCTCAGATAGAACGGACCCCGGACATAGAGCTCGGTCGCCCCGACCAGGCGCATGACCGAGATCTCCTCACGGTAGAGATAGAAGGCCAGGCGCACCACGGCAGCGATGGTGAACACCGAGGCGGCGAGCAGGATGCCGCCTAGCGCCAGGCCTACGAAGCGGAGGAACCCGACCAGTGCCTGCAACCGTGCCAGCCATTCGCGGTCGTCGTCGACCATGCCGATCACCGGATCGGCAGCCTGGCCGCGCAGCCACCGCACCACGGCCCGCGCGCTGCCCGGCCGCGGCTGGATCTCCAGAGAGGAGGGCAGGGCGCCTTCCCCACCCCGTCCCAGCGCGCCCTCGAGGTTGGGAAACAGCCGCACGAAGCGGGCATTGGCCTGCTCCCGATCGACGAAGGACACCTCTCGCACCTCGGGCCGCGACTCCACTCGCCGGGAGAATCGCGCCATGGCGTCCGCAGAGGCCTCTTCGGCAAAGTAGACGAGGATCCTCGCCTCGCGGCGCCACTGCTCCACCAGCGCCGCCAGGTTGTGGCTGCCGAGCAGAAAGAGGCCGAGCACGAAGAGGCTGGTACCGATGGTCAGGATCGCCAGCAGGCCGACGCTCCAGCTGCGCCGCAGGCCGACCGCCGCCTCGACCAGGAAATAAAGCAGGGAACGCGCCAGCCGCGAGATCAGGGTCCCCAGAGCCTGCGACTCCCGGCCATGTCGGGCCGCACGTCAGGGATTGGAGCGACCCCGGGGACGAAGCCGTCGGTCCGCCGATCCGCCACCAGGCAGCCGTCGTCGAGCATCAGCACCCGAGCCGAGCGCCGCTCGATCAGCAACGGATCGTGCGTCGCGACCAGCACGGTGGTGCCCGCCCGCTGGACCTCCTCGAGCAACTGCAGGATCTCGTACGACAGATCCGGATCGAGATTGCCGGTCGGCTCGTCGGCGACCAGCACCTCCGGCTGGCCCACCAGGGCACGGGCGATCGCCACCCGCTGCTGCTCGCCGGCGGAGAGCTCGCGCGGAAACGCGCTCATGCGGTGCGCCAAGCCGACGCGGCGCAGGGCCAGATACGCGCGCCGCCGGCGCTCATTCGGGCTCGCGCCCAGGACGCGCAGCAGGAAGGAGACGTTCTCCAGCACCGTCTTGCGGGCGATCAGCCGGAAGTCCTGGAAGACCACCCCCACCGACCGCCGCAGCGCCGGCACCTTGCGGCGCGGCAGCGACGCGACGTTGCGACCGTTGACCAGGATGTGCCCGGAGGTCGGCACCTCCTCGCGGTAGATCAGGCGCAGGAGCGTGGTCTTGCCGGCGCCGCTCGGCCCGATCAGCCAGACCAGCTCGCCGACCGAGATCGACAGGCTCACCTCGTGGAGAGCGGTACGCCCTCCCGGATACCGCTTGGTGACGTCGAAGAGCTGGATCACTTCGGATGCCGCGTTAGCCTTATCGACAGCCCGGCGCCCGCCGGGTCGCATTAGTATAGGTGCCCTTCCCCATGGCCGACCCAGAAATTACAGGATCACGTGCGGCAGGCGTCGCTCGCGAGATCGCCCGGGCGCGCTCCGGTGCCGTGTCGATCGCCTTCACGGGCCGCGGCGAGCCGGCCGCCACGGAGGCGCTGGTGTCCCGTCTCGCGCCCCCCGGCACCGCCACCGCCTGGGCTCGGCAGATTCACTCCGCCACCGTGCTCACGGCCCGCCCGGGCCTCTGCGGCGAGGGAGACGCGCTGGTCACGGACGACAACGACCTGGCGCTCTGCGTCGTGACGGCCGATTGCGTCCCGCTCCTGATGTCGGACGGTCGGCGCATCGCCGCGGTGCACGCCGGCTGGCGCGGCATCGTCGCCGGCGTGGTCGGCGCGGCGGCGAGCCGTTTCCTGGCGCCGGCCACCGTGACGGCATGGATCGGCCCGGCGATCGGACCATGCTGCTACGAGATCGGAGACGACGTGGCCCGTTCGATCGCCGCCGTGGCGGGTGACGGGGTCCTGCGGCCCGGCGCCGGCGACCTTCCTCACGCCGATCTCCCGCTGGCCGTGGAGCGCCAGCTCGCCGCCGCCGGCGTCGAGACCGCCGAGACCTGGCGCCACTGTACCCGCTGCGGCGACGGACGGTGGTCCAGCTATCGCCGCGACGGTGCCACGGCGAGCCGCAATCACGCACTCATCTGGAAGCACGAGTCCTACTGACTGCTCTTGCGGCGGCGCGTACGGCGGGTGGGGTCGATGCCGATGGAGCGCAGGAACGCGAGGTCGCGGCCGTCGATGCGGAACGACGGACGGCTCGCCCCCCGCGCCGGCGGGAGACTCAACGGCTTGGGCTCTTCCGGCAGCTCACCGTCGCAGTCGACGGCGAGATAGAGCGAGTAGCCGCGGGCCTGGAGCTGGTGCAGGGCGAGCGCCGCGTCGGCGGAGTTGGACACCGCGTCCATCAGCACCCGCTCGAGATCATGCAAGGCCTGCCGCGTCTCCTGATCCAACACCTCGTCACCTCGTTCCCGGCCAATCAAGACGGAAGCGATTATCGCGACGGCCCGCGCGGCTGTCAAACGCGCGGGAGATAATGAATCCGATGACGGAATCCCCCGTGGAGCCGCGGGTCGCCTCCGAGATCGTCGCCTGGCTGCGCGATCTGGGGCATGAGGTCGACCGCCTGCAGCCGCTTGCCGGCGACGTGTCGGTACGGCAGTACTCGCGGGTGCACTTTGTGGACGGCGAGCGCGCGATCGCGGTGCGCTACCCGCGTGCCGCTCGTGAAGCTTGCCGGCGCTACCGCCGCACGACGGCCTGGCTGGAGGAGATCGCGGTGCCGGTGCCGCGCATCCGGGCGGCGGACTGCCGGCGCGGGCTCATGTTGCTGGAGGACGTCGGAGCGCGCACACTCTACGAGAGCACGCCCCGCGAGCGCGACTCCCTGGCGGCCTGGTTCCGCCAGGCCCTGCGGCTCGCCGATCGCATCTCGCGGCTGCCTCCGGGAGACGTGGCGGCGCTCAACCCGCCGCTCGATGCCCGGCTCCTGCGCGCCGAGCTCGCCCGCACGTGGACCGCGTTCGCCGAAGACGCAACCCCTCCCGAGCTGATGGATCCGGTCCAGAAGCTGTTCGACGTCCTGGCCGCGCGGATCGCCGAGGAGACGCCGCGACCCTGCCATCGCGACTTCATGGTGCGCAACCTGGTGCCGGTGTCGCCGCCTCCCACGCTCGTGGTGCTGGACCATCAGGACCTGCGCCTGGGACCGCCGCTGTACGATCTGGCCTCGCTGCTCAACGACAGCCTGTTCCTGCCGGGCGACCTCGAGCGGGAGCTCCTCGCGGAGGCCGGTGTCGAGGACGGCGTCTCCCGCGAGCGCTTCCACCGCACGGCGGCGCAGCGCACGCTCAAGGCGATGGGCACCTACGCCGCGGCCGCCGCCGCGGGCCGGCGCCAGCACCTCCCCCTGCTCGCGCCCACGCTCGAGCGGGCGCTCACGCACCTGGAGGCGCTGCCGGAAGGCCGGTCTCTGGCCCCCGGTCTGCGCGCTGCCTGGAGCTCGCGCGTGCTACACTGCCTCTAGGGGTGATCCCATGTTTGGACCCATAGGCACCACCGAGCTGCTCGTCCTGCTGGCGATCGTGCTCGTGATCTTCGGCGCCTCTCGACTGCCGCGGCTCGGGCGCGGCCTCGGCGAAGGCATTCGCAACTTCCGCCGCGGGCTGCAAGGGGACGAGAGCGCGGACGAGGCGGCGGCCGCATCCAACGACAAGAAAGAGAAGTGACCGCAAGCGGCCCCCCGCTTCAGGGTCGCAGGGTCAGCTCTGCGACGGGGAGTCGCCGCCCGCGGACTGCCAGAGCTCCCGATAGTGCCCGACGTACCGGTTGAGGACGCGCTCGACGTAGGTTCGCGTCTCGCGGTACGGGGGCACGCCCCCGTACCGCTCGACCTTGGCCGGCCCGGCGTTGTAGGCCGCCAGCGCCAGCACGACATCCTGATCGAACTGTCGCAGGAGCTGGCTCAGATACCGCGCTCCGGCCTCGACATTGCGGCCCGGATCCGCGGGGTTGCGGATACCAAGCCGGCGGGCCGTGGCCGGCATGACCTGCATGAGGCCGACCGCCCCCTTGGGCGATACGGCGGCGGGATCGAAGCGCGACTCCGTCTCCATGACCGAGGCGAGCAACAGGGCGTCGACACGGTGGCGCCGGGCGGAGCGCAGGATCAGCTCGCCGTACGGCAGCTCCTCCAAGAGCTCGCTCTCGGCGGCCAGCTCCAGCGGCCGGCGAAAGAGCTCGAAGGTCTGCGGCTCCTGGCGCAGGGCCGCCGCGAGGTCGGCGGAGGTGAACGTGCTGAACCGTCCTACCGCCTCGCCGCCCAGCAGCCAGTCCGTCAGCTCCCTGGACAGGCGTACCTCGTCGACCGTCGGTGGCGGCACGGAAGCATCGGGTACCGATGTGATCGAGGGGACGGAAACGGCCATGAAGGCGACGAATCCCGCCGCCCCGAGTGCCAGGCCCATGGCTCGCCGTACGTCAAACTGGCATCGCTGGATGGGGCTCATGTCGTCACCTTGGTATCGATCGCATGCGGATACAGTTCGCAAATACCCGGCAAATCGCGACTTGCGCTGTACCCATGGACGGCTTCCCAGGCTTGGGGCGGGGGCGCCACGACGCCGCCCGGATTGGGCTCGGCGGAAGCAAAGCGAGATCGGTGCCAGAAACGGCCGGCAGAGCGCCTGCGCGGGGCCCCTGGGAGCGGCGTCGCCGCGCCCCCGCTGCCGCGGTCGGCCGCTTCAGCGGCCCAGGCGCGGCTGGCGACTGCGCGATCGCCCGCGGCCGGGCAGATCATCGGAGCCGATCCCCAGGTCGGTCACTTTGTTGCGCAGCGTGTTGCGATGCACGCCCAGCTCCCTGGCGGCGCGCGAGAGGTTGCCCTCATGGCTGCGCAGGGTGGCGACGATGAACTGCTTCTCGAACTCCCGCCTGGCCTGCTGCAGCGTGATCCCGCGGCTGACCAGCTCGTCCACCAGCGAATAGAGCCGACCGTTCAGGTCCCTCTTCATGGCCTGGCCCCGAGCCGATCGCCGACATGGACCGGGTAGCGCGACTCCAGGATGCGTGCGAGGGAGCCGTTCGGGCGCACGGAGAGCACCGCCAGCTCCCCGAGCACCAGCGGCGGCAGGCCCGCCACGCGGTTGGCCCGGTAGATCGTGAAGAGGTCTCCAGGGGCTACCCGGTCTCCCGCACCGCGGTCGATATAGACCAGATGGCCGGTTCCCAGCGACACGACACCGGCGTCCGCGTGGAGGACGACGGGCGCATCGGCCAGCTCGGCCTCCGCGGGAGGATCGTTGACCGGCTGCATCGGGAGGCGCCGGCCCAGCGGTACCGGCTCTTCCTCGAACGGCCTGAGCCCCGCGCCGCCGACGATCGGACGGCAGGCCTGGGTGATCTCGGCGATCGCCGACTCCTCCTGCACCGACAGCACGCGGACCGCGCCGTCGTATCGGTAGTGCCTGCCGACGACGTCGCCGCTCACCGGATGGAGCACCTTCTCCGCCGGCTCGACGACGGTGAGCAGCCGCCCAGGGGTCATCCCCTGTGCCGCGCCGCCGTTCAGGTAGACGATGTCCCCCAGCGTCAAGCCGGCCTTCGCAGATTGCACACCGGTGTAGAAGTCCCGCCCGTAGACGTCTCCCGACAGCCGCGGCGTCAGCGACTCGTGCTCCGAGCCGATCACCTGCGAGTCGAAGCTCTCCTCCACCTCGCCGATGTAGCCGCTGCATGTGATGTCGGACTCGCTGCCCAGCGCCTCTGGAGCGCCTTCGAAGCGGGCGAACTCAGGCCGCCGCTCCCCCGCTTCTTCGCCGGTGAACGTCCACTCGGGAGCGGGCTGCCAGCGCCCGGGAGCCGGCTCCGTGCCCTCGGCGAGCGACTCGACCGGCACGACGGACGGTTGCACGGCCAAGGGATCGCCGGGATAGATCCAGTGGGCGTCCTCGATGTACCGATTCTGATCCCAGATCTGCGGCCACAGGTAGGGGTCGCCGTAAAAGCGGGCGGCGAGGTCCCAGAGCGTGTCGCCGGGCTCGATGACGTGGATCTCGGCGCCCTCCGGCGCGCTGGCCGGCGGGTGCCAGGCCGTCCAGTGATCGCCGGTCCAGTGGAGCTCTCGCGGGGGTTGCTGCGCCGGGGCGGGAGCCGCCGTCCACAGGCCGACCGTCCCCACCAGCAGATTGACTATCGATCGTGACACGTTCCGACCCTCCCCTCCACCGCGCGGGTCGACAGGTCGCCACACCACGCAAACCAGTGGCTTGGAACGGTAGCCCGATCGGTTCCGGGTGTCAAGGCGCGTGCGGCGCCGAGACAGGGCGGCCGCGACCCAGCAACACCGCCAACCAGTGGCAGTCGTCGGAGTTCTCCGACAGCACGCGCAGGACCACCAGCAACGGCACCGACAGCAGCGCGCCCACCGGTCCCCAGATCCAGCCGAAGAAGACCAGCGAGATGAGGACCACGAGAGAGGAGAACCCGAAGCGACGTCCCATGATCTGCGGCTCGACCAGGTTGCCGAGCACCACACCGACGACCAGGAACCCGAGCACCACGAGCAGCAGGCGTCCCGGGTTGTGCTGGATCAGCGCCTGCACCGCCGGCGGCACGGCGGCGAGAATGATGCCGAGGTTGGGGATGTAGTGGAGCAGGAAGGAGAGGATCGCCCACAGCAACGCGAAGTCGACCTTGAGGATCACCAGCCAGATCCACACCAGCACCGCCAGGATCAGGTTGAGCCAGGTCTTGACCAGCAGGTAGCGCTGCACGTCGCGGACGAAGCGGTGCATGCGCCGCGAGCCCGCGAGGCTCGATCCGAACGCGCGGTCGAGCTTGTCCGGCAGAGCCTGTGCCTCGCCGAGCATGAACAGCATGTAGAGCAGCACGAAGGTGGCGAACAGGAACGTCGAGGTGACGCCGGCGAAGGTGCGCCCGACCACCACGCGGGCGAGGTCCAGCACGTCGGGCAGGCCGATGCGCTCGGGGTCGACCCACTCGGGCGGCAACAGCCCGAAGCTCGACAGTCTCTCCATCGAGCCGCGCGCGATCTGCTTGATTCGCTCGAGATATTCGGGAGCCGCCTCGACGAACTGATCCACCGCCCGCGCCACCAGGAAGCCGAAGGCCGTCAGCACCAGGGCGTCGACCACCAGGGTCGCCGCCGAGGCCAGCGATCGCGGCCAGCCGTGTGTGCGCAGCCACTCGAGCAGGGGGAAGCTCACGAGGGTGATGAAAAGGGCGAGCATCAAGGGCACGAGGATCGGCGCCGCCGCCTTCATGCCGGCGATCACGATGACCGCCGCCGCGGCGGTGACGAGCAACCGCCGTCCGCCTCCGTCGTTCGCGACCGCCGTATTCATGCCCTGTCGATCCTCTGCGAGTCTACGCCCTTGCCGCGCCTTCCGCCATTCCCGCGATGCGCACTCGGACCGCCGCCGCCTACTCCGTGGCGCTCGCGTCGGCCGCCGACTCCTCGACGGGCCGCACCACCCGTCGCCGCACCGTTCCCTGACCGGAGAGGGGCTCGACCTCGATCAGGTCGAGGGCGAGCGGCCGGCGGTCACGGTCCAGGTGGAGTAGAGCGAAGCCGGCCGGTGTCTCGCCGATGGCGAACGGGCCGCCGGCGCCCAGCGTGCCGCCGTCGAGCAGCAGGTGCTCGCCCGCCTGGTGGTAGTGCGCCCAGTGGTCGTGACCGGTGAGGATGATGACCGGAGGTCCCTCGCCCGCCTCCAGCTCGTCCAGCAGCACGTGGGCGAGAGGGTGCTGGTGCAGCATGACGACGTCGGGTCGCTCGGGCAGGCCGGCGAACCAGGTCAGCAGCTCGCGGCCGGCCCGTTCCAGGAAGGCTCCGCGGCCTTCGAGCAGATGTCCGCCGATGCCCTCCTCCCCACGCTCCAGCGGGTCCTCGAAGCCGGCGACCTTGAGGCCGGCGACGTCGACGACCGGTCCTCCGGTAACGCGGCCGTTGGCGCGCAGCCTGCCCTCGCGGGTGAGCACGATGACGCCGGCCCTGGCCAGCTCGCGCATCAGCGAGCGCGAGTCGTGATTGCCCGACACCGCGACCACGGTTCGGCTCAGCGCCGCGACGCCCGGCACCACCGTCTCCTCCAGCTCGGTGCCGAGCAGCGCGAAGTCGCCAGCCAGGAACACCGGCCGCCCCCGGCTGTATTGGCGCAGCACCGGGAACAGGAAGGTGTTGGCGTGGATGTCGGAGGCGAGCACGGCGGTGTGCGCCGGTTCCGGCAGCCCCGTTCCCCCGGTCGCCGCGGCCACCAGGTTGCTCAGGCCGGCGACGGCGCGATCGAAGTCCTCGGTGTATTGCTCGCTGACGGTCAGCAGCTGGCTGGAGAAGGCGAGCAGCTCCGGCAGCTCCTCACCGCGGGCGTAGAAGCTGGGCTCGTCCAGGGCCCGGCGAAAGTCGGCGCGTGAGAGGTCGACGGCGAACAGGCTCGCCATGAAGAGCACCGCCGCGACACCCTCCGCCGGCCCGAGAAGCAGCCACGGCCAGCCTCGCCGGGAGGCGAGCAGCAATCCCGCGAGCAGACCTCCGGCGGCACCGCCGATCAGGGCGACCCCCGCGGCACGGCGCAGCTCCAGGCGCACCATGCTTGCGAGATCCTGCTGCAGCGTGGCGAGCCGGGCCTGCGCCGCGACCCCCGAGCGCAGCGCGGTGAGAGCCGAGGCCCGGTCGAGAGACCGGAACTCGAGCGAGACGAGCAGCGGCGTCCGGTAGGGGCGCATGCGCACCCCCCAGTCCACGATCGGGATGTAGACGTCGACCGCTCCCCGAACGGCGGGCGTGACGGCGACCCGCATCGTCCCCAGCGCGAAGCCGCGGACGCTCGGTCCGGCGGCGCGCAGGGCCAGGACCACGCCGCCTACGGCCACGGCGGCCAGCCCGAGATGGACGAGGACCTGCCTACCGGCGCGCCGCAGAGCGGAGCGCGAGCCCCGGGCGCGTAGCCGGGTGGAGATCCTGCCCATGCACGTTCATCGTACCCTCCTTACGACCAGGGCGATGGGCAGGCCGACGCAGAAGATGTGGATCAGCAGACCGCGGATCACCCCCACGGCGCGGAAGGAAGAGGGGAACGGGTAGGCCGAGAACGGCAGCACGACGAGATTCATGAACACCCACACCGCGATGCCGAAAGCCGCGCCGCAGGCCAGGGGTCGGGTCGTCAGCACCGGCCAGCGACGGCTTGCCGCGTAATAGACGGCGGCGGCGCCGGTCGCGATCACGAAATGAAACACAACACCCAGGGCGGCGGTGCTCGCGCCGCCGTCGAACGCAGCCGAGCCGAAGAAGCCGCTGGCGATGAGCTTGAGCAGCCAGGACGGACTGCGGCCGTAGTACGCGCTGGTGACGATCGCGGCAATGAGGTCCAGGGTGCCGGCCGCCAAGCCAGCCGTCAGGACCGGACGTGTCGCCCTCATCCGCCGGCACTCTCCGGGAAGGTCTGGACCGCCACGCCGTGGACCACGAGAGAACCCGCCTCCTGGAGAAATGCCGCGACGCCGAGCTCCGACCGCCGCCAATCGTCAGCGACCTTCAGGCTGACCGAGTGGCTGCTGCGCGCCGGATCGCGGGGGCGCACCCGGCCCGCGCGCTCGAGCCGCCGCACCACGTAGTCGTTGTGCATCGTGTGGCCGCCGTTTTCGCCCCGTTCGACGGGTGTGACCAGGCCGGACTCGAACACCGCGACCATCAGGTCGAGCTTGCGATCCCGCAGCTCCTCTGGCAGCTCCACCTCTACGGTCACCTCGAGCCTGGAGCCGGCCAGAGCGACCGCCAGACTGAGCTCCCCGCGCGGCGTCGCCGCGGCCGCCGCGACGGCCTCTCGTATCGCGCGCTCGTCCGACCCCAGCACTTCCACACGGCCGCCGACCACCACCTGCGGGGTGTACGGCGTCGCCTTCAGGGCACGCGTGTAGGCGGCCTGACGCGAGGTCCAGGCGGAGCTCGAGAAGGGATCGGTCCACCCCAGATAGTTCCAGCTGTCGATGTGGAAGGCGAGCGGTACGACGGCGCCGTCGCTCTCCTCGCCCAGGCGGGCGAGCAGGCGGTCGGCCGGCGGGCAGCTCGAGCACCCCTGGGAGGTGAAGAGCTCGACCAGCACCGGACCGCCCTGGTCGTCCGCGCCGGCGACGCCTCCCGGCGACGCCAGCAGGCCGAGTAACAGCAGGCCCACGGCCCCGCGGCGGAATCGCCTCACGTTCGGTGAAGGACGTTCGAAGACCGGCATGGTCACTCCTTTCCCAACAAGACGAAGACGCGCTTCTTGTAGCCGCGCGAAAGCGGCACCCGCGTACCGTCGCGGAGCAGGACGTCGTAGCCGCCGGAGCCCGTGGGATGGAGCTCGAGGATCCGCTCGACGTTGACGATGGCGGAACGGTGCGTGCGCACGAAACGTCGCATATCCAGGCGGGACTCGAGAGCGTCCAGCGTCCGACGGTAGCGGTGGCTCGCCGTGCGGTCGTGCAAGCGGACGTAGTTGCCCTCCGCTTCGATCCAGTCGACCTCCTCGAGGCGGACGACGACGAGGCATCCATCCTTGCGGACCAGGAGCCGCGACAAGAAATCGGGAAGTGACTTGGGGCGCGGCCCGGGCCCGTGCTGCTCGCCGCGGCCCGCCGGCGCCGCCTGGGGAACCGAGCCAGCGGCGGAGAAAGGACGGACGACGCTCGAGGTCGACGGTTCTCCGCCCAAGGCTCCGGGCCCCCAAGCTCCGGACAGGGACCGGTTGCTCCACTGGGTCGCCTTGCTCAACTGCTTCGCTCCCGGCCGGGCGCGTAGGCCCGGCACGCTGACTCGCAAGCCTGCCTTCGTGAGCGACGGTTCTCAATAGCCACTTCTCCCTCCGCGTGCATGACCATTTCGCCGTCGTGCCCCTGCTCGAGCAGATCTGCAAGCACGTTGCCACGAGGGCCGGGATCCAACGTCGAGGCCCGGATGGCCGGCGCCACCGTCGTTCTCCGGCCACGAGGCCCGCCGGCGGTTGGCCGCCGACCGGCACCGACATCCAGCCACTCGGATCTCCATTCGGCAGCCTGGATCGCGATGGCCTTGTCCCGACATCGGACAGCACCGGCCCCCGCGCCGCTAAGATGGTCCCATGCAGGACGCGCGGCACGGCGTCGTCCCCGTCGTCATCGCGATCGATCGCGACTCGCCGCAGCCCCTCTATCGACAGATCTACGAGGGGTACCGCGAGGCGATCGTCGACGGCCGGCTGCATGGCGGCGAGCGCCTGCCGTCCACCCGCGACCTCGCCGCGGAGCTCGGCGTGTCGCGCTTCCCCATCCTCAACGCCTTCGAGCAGCTCGTCGCCGAGGGGTACTGCGAAGCCCAGACCGGAGCCGGCACCTTCGTCGCCGCCTCGCTGCCGGAGGCGGTCGCGCCGTCGCGAACGACGAATGGCCTTGCGCCCAGGACACCGTCTTCCGGACCCCGGGAGCTTGCGAGCGGTCCGGCGGCAGATGTGTCGAGCCCACCCCCCTGGCTCGCGGGTCCCGGCCCGCTCACCATCGGCGGCACGGCCGTCGACGAGTTCCCGTTGCGGGTCTGGGCGACCCTGCTCACCCGCCGCGCCCGCGACATCTCGCCGGAGCTCCTGCATTACGGCCCACGGCATGGCCTGCAGTCCTTCCGCGAGGCGATCGCCGCCTACCTGAGAGCGTCCCGGGGCGTGCTCTGCGAGCCCGACCAGGTCATGGTCGTCAGCGGCTCCCAGCAGGCGCTCGCGCTCGCGGCGCGTCTGCTGCTCGATCCGTCAAGGCCGGTGTGGATCGAGGAGCCCGGCTATTGGGGAGCGCGCGACGCGTTCACGCTGGCGGGCGCGCGCCTCGTTCCAGTGCCGGTGGACGAAGAGGGCCTGAACGTGGCGGAGGGCGTCGCCCGCTGCCCGCGGGCGCACGCCGTATACGTCACGCCGTCGCATCAGTTCCCGCTCGGCGTGACCATGAGCGCCTCGCGCCGCATGCAGCTGCTCGACTGGGCCCAGCGAACCGGAGCCTGGATCATCGAGGACGATTACAACAGCGAGTTCCGCTACGAGAGCCTGCCCATCGCCGCCCTCCAGGGCCTCGATCGCGACGCCCGGGTGATCTACATCGGGACCTTCAGCAAAGTCCTCTCCCCGGGCCTGCGCATCGGCTATCTGGTGCTGCCGCCCGACCTCGTCGATCGCTTCGGCCTGCTGCGCTGGACGGCCGACATCTCGCCTCCGACCTTCCTCCAGGCGGTGCTGACGGATTTCCTCAACGAAGGGCACTTCGCGCGCCATCTGCGCCGGATGCGCAAGCTGTACCGCGAGCGCCGCAGCGCGCTCGTGGACGCCATTCGGGATCTGCCGGGGGAAGGCATCACGGTGCTCGGAGATCGGGCCGGACTGCACCTGGTCGCGACCCTGCCCGCGAGCCTGCGCGACGTCGAAGTCGCGGCGCGGGCGCTCGAGGAGGGCGTCAAGGTGCTGCCGCTCTCGACCTGCTACCTCGGCCCGGACCACCGGCAGGGCCTGGTTCTCGGCTACGGCGGCACGCGAGCCGACGAGATTCCCTCCGCGGTGCGACGCCTCGCTCGCGCCTTGTAGGCCGCGGCGCCGCTCCCCCACGTCGCTCCAACAGGCTGAATTCCGCGCGACGGCGGCTCGACCGGCGGCTGGGAGGCGCTGGGCGCCAAGGGCCGCTCGGGCCAGCAGTTCGACATCTGGGAGGCGGCCTTCTCACCCATGGGCGAGGACGGCTATCCCGCTCGCCTCTGGAACAAGCTGACCGGAGAGGTCGACCCGCAGGTGGCCGAGGCGTGGAAGAAGTACGACCTGCGCCACGTGCTGGAGATGAACTGGTCGACCCTCGGACAGAAGCTCGTCGGCAAGATCCACATCTACTGCGGCGACATGGACAACTACTACCTGAACAATGCCGTCAATCTGATGGAGGAGTTCCTCGAGTCGACGACCGATCCGCATTACGACGGCGTCGTCGAATACGGCGACCGCGCCGAGCGCTGCTGGAACGGAGACCACGAGAACCCCAACCACATCACGCGCCTGCGCTACGACACGATGTACGTGCCGCGGATCCTGGAGCGCATCGAAGAATCGGCACCGCGGGGCGCCGACATCACCAGCTGGCGTTACTGAAGCGGGCTGCGTAGGCGTATGCTACGATTTACGCCAACAATCGAGCCTGCAACTTTACCAGGGAGGATCCGAAATGTCAGCAGCTCAGCCCATCCGCCACGCTGCGCCCGGCCGCACTCTGCGCGTCGATGAGGAGCCTCAGCGCGACGTGTACTGGTGCCACATGCACGCCAACGCCGCTCCGGGGCAGCGCCCGTGTTTTTCGTCAGAGCTGGTCGAGGACGTCCTCGACTACCAGCGCAGTCTGGGCGAACGCCTGCGACGGCGTGCCGACACCTCCGCATCGGCACATCTAGTGCTCGCATCGGACGGCAATGCGTTCAATCTCGGCGGCGATCTGGAGCTGTTCTCGCGACTGATCCGCAGTGGCGATCGCGAAGGGCTGTTGCACTACGCGCACCAATGTGTGCGCGGCGCGCAAGGGTTCCGTGACGGATGTGGCGCGGGCGCGCACACCATCGCGCTGGTGCAGGGCGACGCGCTCGGTGGCGGGTTCGAGGCGGCGTTGAGCTGTCACACCATCGTCGCCGAGGAGGGCGTGACGATGGGGCTGCCGGAGGTGCTGTTCGACCTGTTCCCGGGGATGGGCGCCTGGTCCTTTCTGTGCGAGCGCATCCCGCCGCAGCAGGCCGAGAAGCTGATGCTGGAAGGCGAGTGCTACAGCAGCGAGCAGATGCACGCGATGGGGCTGGTCGACGTGCTGGCGCCGCGCGGCCAAGGCGTCGCCGCAGTTGAAAAGGTGATCCACGCCAATCGCCGCACGCCGCATGCGCGCGGCGCGA
The DNA here is from genome assembly GCA_050747865.1 of Thermoanaerobaculia bacterium. Lineage (GTDB taxonomy): Bacteria > Acidobacteriota > Thermoanaerobaculia > Multivoradales > JAHEKO01 > JBOGJI01. Next base: position 30,692 of record JBOGJI010000235.1, on the reverse strand, counting down.
TGCAGCGGGTGCGCGAGCTGTCTCGGCCGGCGCTGCTGGAGGAGATGATGCGGATCACCGAAATCTGGGTGGACACCGCACTGCAGCTCGAGGAGAAGTCGCTGCGAACGATGGACCGACTGGTGCGGGCGCAGCAGCGTCGGGCAGGCGCGGTAGCGGCCTGAGGCGCCCCGTGCAGGGCCGGAAGATCAAGGGGAATGCTCGCCTTCGTCGCGCGCGGCGCGTTGCCGTTCGCGGGCATCGAGCGCCGCCCTGCCCTCGGCCAGAAGGTCGCGCAGCATGTCCACCCGTGTCTGCCACTCGCGTGCGAGTTGCCAGTCGGGCAGCTGCATCGCCTCACCGCTGACCGCGGCCAGCTTGATCAGACCGAAGTTGCTGGCCACACCCTTGAGCGCGTGCGCCTGCTCGCGCAGACGCTCCCAGTCGTTGCCCTCGCCCGCCGCCGCGAGCGCGTCCAGGCAGGTTTCGGCGTCGAGCAGACATTGCGCGATGAACTCGCGCTCGAATCCCGCCCCCATGCCGAGACCACTCATCTCGTCCAGCACGGAGCTGTCGAGTACGCCGTCGCCTAGAAGCACCGGCACGCTGCGCTCGGCCACCAACGTTGCGCTGAGGCGGTCGCCTCGTGCGATGTCGGCCAGCGAGTCGAGCAGGCGTACGGCCGGCACCGGCTTGCCCAGGAATGCACGCGCGCCGGCCTGCTCGCAGGCGCGGATCGATTCGGGCGTCACGTCGGCGCTGAGGATGACCACAGGGGTGCGTCGGCGGCTGCCGGCTTCCATCACCCGCAACTGCCGCAGCAGGTCGAGGCCGCTGACGTCGGGCATATGCAGGTCGGCAATGACCGCGTCGTAGTCGGTCGCCGCCAACGCATCGAGCACCGCCTCGCCACCATCGACACAGGTCGTGCGGTGGCCCGCCTTCTCCACCAGACGCTGCAGCACCATCCGGTTCGCGGCATGGTCGTCGGCCACCAGGATCGACAGGCTGCGCACGCGCACTCGGTGGCGTAGGAACGGGTCGGAAAAGGCGATCACGTTGCCCGCCGGCGCATCCGTGCCGTCGAAGTCGACGGCGGCCGGCGACCGCGACGCCGCCTGCACGTCCGCCGGCACTCCGTCTGCACGCTCGAACGGCAGCTCGACCCAGAACCGGCTGCCGCGGGTTTCCACGCTCTCGAAACCGATGCTGCCGCCCATCGCCTCCGTCAGGCCCTTGGCGATCGTCGTCCCCAGGCCAGTACCGCCATAGGAGCGCGCGAGGCCGCCATCGGCCTGCTCAAACGCCTCGAACAGCCGCTGGCGCATCGCCGCCGGCACGCCGATGCCCGTGTCGGAGATGGTGAAGCGCAGGCGCACACGTTCTGCGGCCCGTTCCGTCACCGCCACATCCAGCGTCACCGAGCCCTGGTTGGTGAACTTGACGGCATTGCCGACCAGATTCAGCAGCACCTGGCGCAGGTGCACCATGTCGCCGCGCACGCAGGATGGCACGTCGTCCGCGATCTCGGCCTCATAACGTAGCTTCTTGGCCTTGGCCTGCGGCTGCAGAACCAGGCCGACGCTGTCGATCAGGTCCTGCGGCACGAACTCGACCCGGTCCAGCTTGATCCCGCCGGCCTCGATCACGGAGATGTCCAGCACATCCTCCACCAGCGCCAGCAGGCTGCGGGTGGCAGCCTCGATCGTGTCCAGGCACTCGCGCTGCTCTCTGTCCAGCCGCGTCGTCGCCAGCAGCTCGGACATGCCGGCCAGGCCGTGCAGCGGCGTGCGGAACTCGTGGCTCATGTTGGCCAGGAAGCGGCTCTTGGCTTCGTTTGCCGTGCGCGCGGCATCCACCGCCCGGATCAGCGCCCGCAGCAGCGAGTCGAAGTACAGCGGCACCGCGATCAGGCCAAGCAGCAGGCCCCAGGCCAGGTACGGATTGGCACGCCAGTACGGCGAGAACAGGACCACCACCAGGAACGAGGTCGCTGCCAACGCCGTGGCAATGCGCAGGTAGCGGTGCCCGTAGCGCATGCCGTTGCCGATCGTGACCCACAGGTACACCGCGTACAGCGGCGCAGCCGGCTCGCTCTCGATGCACAGGATCGCAGCCATCACCGAGTAGTCGTTGAGCATTCCGATCCACCGCCGCGCGTGCGAGACACCGGGCCGCCAGAGGATCGCAGCGAGCAGGCCCAGCGCAACCGCCAGCGCGCCGACCAGAATCAGCCAGGTGACCGGTAAGGCCGCATTCCCGGCCGCCACATGAATATGGCGCCAGCCCAGGTAGCTCATGAACAGGGCCGTGATCGCGATGCGGACCAGATCCTGCTGGTGCTCACTGTCGGGCCGTGCGGCCAGACGCGACTTGAATCTGCGCAGTACGGAGACCATCGTCGACTACTCTACGCCCCGACGAGCGCTGGCGGTCGAAAACTGGCCGCAGATCTCTTCCAGCCGCTCGCGGCAACCCATCAGCGCATCCACGCAACGCGGGTCGAAGTGCCGGCCGCGTTGAGAGAACAGGTACGCCAGCGCCCTGTCCACGTCCCAGGCCTCCTTGTACGGGCGCGGCGAGATCAACGCATCGAACACGTCCGCCACCGCCACGATCCTGGCCTCCAGCGGGATCTCCTCGCCGATCAGGCCATCCGGGTAGCCGCTTCCGTCGTAACGCTCATGGTGGCGCAGCGCGATCACCGCACCGGTCTGGATGAATCGGTTTTGGCTGCCGCCGAGCAGCTCGTAGCCGATACGCGGATGGCGGCGCATCACCGCGACCTCCTCGTCGGTCAGTGGGCCGGGCTTCATCAGCACCGCGTCGGGGATCGCGATCTTGCCGATGTCGTGCAACGGCGCGGCCAACTCGATCACCCGCACCTCGTCTTCGAGCAAGCCCAGCTGCTCGGCGATCAACCCGGCAACTCGAGACATGCGCTCGAGGAAGGCGCTGGTGCCGGAGTCGCGGTATTCGATCGCGCGTGCCAGCCGCGAAAGCGTCTCCCGCTCGCGCTCCTCGATCTCATGCATGCTCGCCAGCAGGCGCTGTTCCAGTGACAGCGCACGCTGCTTCATGCTCTCCGACTGCTGACGCAGCTGCAGCAAATTGCGGCAACGCGCGCGCAGCTCGCGTGGACGCACCGGCTTGACCAGGAAATCGATGACGCCGGCGTCGAGCGCGGCCTGCCGTACCGGCTCGTCGCCGACCACGGTCACCAGGATGATCGGGATGTCACGGTGCAGCGGCAGGCGGCGGAAACGGTGCGCGAACTCCAAGCCGTCGATGCCGGGCATGCGATAGTCGAGCAACAGGAGGTCTGGCTGATTGGCCTCGCACCAGGCCAGCGCCACAGCTGGATCGCCGAAGTCGAACACCTCGAGCTCGGACGCGACGTCCTCGATGATGTACCGCAGCATCGTGCGCGCTGAGCTCTGATCATCGACTATGACGACTCTCACGCCTGGCATCCTCTGAAGGTGGGCCGGCCACAGGTGCGACTCCCCATGTTGCCGTGCGGGCAAGGATACCGCACGGCGGACGTGCCAGCCGCCGTCGCTGCTCGACATGCTCTGCCGCGCCGCCGAGAGTTTCTTCCGCCACATCCTCGGGATACACTGGCGAGACGACGTGCAACTCATGCTACAACGGTTCCTGGCAGTGCTCGTCGTGGTGGCAGCGGCGCTCAGTGGATGCGGCGATGACGGCAGGGCGGCATCCGGTGCCTCCACGCCTGATGAGCCGCGGCCGGCGACTGCCTCCGTGCGCCTGCCTCCCGACCTCTCCGGTCGCATCGCGTTTCAGTCCGACCGCACCGGTCGCGCCAAGATCTTCGTCCTCGACCACCAGGAGGTGCGGCAGGTGACCCGCGGCCCCGGCGACGACATGAACCCGAAGTGGTCGCCGGACGGCACGCGCATCGCGTTCTTCTCCAACCGCGACGGCAACGAGGAGATCTACGTGGTCGACGCCGACGGGGGCAACGTCCGACGCCTCACCTCCCATCCGGCCGACGATCGCAACCCCGCCTGGTCGCCGGACGGGCGCTTCCTGGCCTTCGATTCCGAGCGCGCGGGCGATCCCACCCTGTGGGTGATGACCCGGGACGGCAACGACCCGCGGCGGGTCACCGACGAGCGGCGCCGCATCGAGGCGATCCCCGCCTGGTCGCCCGACGGCCGGTGGCTCGCCCTCTCCGCGCGGCGGCGGGGGAGCTCCTGGAGGGTCGCCGCCGTGCGTCCCGACGGCAGCGGCTACCGGATCGTGGCCAGCGCCGAGGGCGACTGCCGGCCCGCCTTTTCACCCGACGGCGCCTCGGTGGCGTTCGTGTCGATGCGCGCTGACGGCAAGGGGGACATCTGGACCGTGGGCTTCGCCGGCGGCGAGCCGCGGCGGGTGACCACCGCCGACCAGCTCTACGACTACCACCCGAGCTGGTCCCCCGACGGCCGCCACATCGCCTTCGCCGCGGGGCCGGACAAGGAGCGCTACAACCTGTACGTCGTCGGCGCCGACGGCACCGGCCGGCGCCAGCTCACCTTCGGCAGCGCCCACGACGCCCATCCGAGCTGGACCCGTTAGAGCCCGGTCTCGTTGCGGCCGCTACGAGCCGCCGGCCAGAGCGGCGAGGTGCTTCACGACCAGGGCGCCGAGGTCCGGCAGCGCGTAGCCGCCCTCCAGCACCACCACGACGCGCCCTTCCGCGACCCGATCGGCGAGCTCCCCGAGCATCTCGCCCCAACGCCGGAAGCCGGCGCGCGTGACCCGCATGCCGCCCAGGGGATCGCGCTCGTAGGCGTCGAAGCCGGCCGAGAGCACGAGCAGCTGCGGACCGAACGCCTCGATCTGTGGCAGCACCTCGTCCTCGAGCGCCGCCTCGTAGGCCGCGTCCCCGGTACCGGCGGGCAGCGGCACGTTCAGCGTGGTGCCCGCGCCTTCGCCGCGGCCCCGCTCGTTCGCGGCGCCGGTTCCGGGATAGAAAGGGAACTGATGCAGGCTGGCGTAGAAGACATCGGCGCGCTCCTCGAAGAGGTGCTGGGTGCCGTTGCCGTGATGGACGTCGAAGTCGAGGATGGCCACCCGCCCAAGCCCGCGGGCGAGGCAGTGCTCGGCCACCAGCGCGGCATTGTTGAAGAAACAGAACCCCATGGCCTCGCCGCGCTCGGCGTGATGGCCGGGCGGCCGCACTGCGGCGAACGCCCGCCGGGCGGCGCCGTCGAGGACCCGGTCGGCGGCGTGGAGCGAGGCCGCCACCGCGGCCCAGGCCGCCTCCCAGGTGGCGGCCATGATCGGGTTGTCGTCGGTGTCGAGGAGGGAGCGCCCGGCGGCCACCGCGCGCTCGAAGCGCTCGACGTACGCCAGACTGTGCAGCGTCGCCACACGCTCCGCGGCCTGCGGGTGGTCGCCGGCCGCCTCGACCTCCATCCCCGCCCGCTCGAGGGCGTCGAGGACCGTCGTCAGCCGCTCCGGACGCTCGGGGAAGCCCGCCGGCACGCGATGCCGCCCGCAACGAACGTCGCTGACGACTCGCAGCCGCGTGCCGGACATGACCGCGGATGATACGGCAGCGGCGCCCGGTCCTCGAGCGGACCGCAACGTATTAGGCCCGTGGATGATGCGCAGCCCCGTCAGTGCGGCCGAATCTTGCCCACCTCGCCCCTCCTCCGCTTCACCGGCCGCCGGCCTTCCTCCGGGCGCCGATCTCGCGGGGCGCCACGGTCTGTTGCGGCGGGCAGCCGGCAGTGGCCCGCGCCGTGAGGCCGGCAAGCCCCAGGTAGGCCAGCTCACAGCGCAGCGTCCGGGCGTACGCTCGGTGACCGAGATGGGTCGGATGCAGGTCCCCGCGGCTGAAGGTCTCGCGGAAGCTCTCCGGCGTGACTTCGCGACCCGTCTCGGCGAGCAGCCGTGTGAAGTATCCGGCCGGATTGAGGACGGGGAAACCGGCCTCGACGGCGGCGGCGCGCGCGAACCGCCGCACCCGCGACCTCTCGCCCAGCATCATGAAGAGGGTGGGGATCTGCCGCTCCTCCGCCAGCTCCCGGATGCGGAAGAGCGCGCGGCGGAGCTCCTCACTACCGCCCAGGTGGCGGAACGATTCGTGGGAGGCCCGTTGCAGCCCCTCGAGCTCGGCGGCCGGCAGCCGCGACGTGTCGAACTCCTCCTCCACCTCGCCAAACAGACCCCGGACCGTCTCGACCAGGACCCAGCGCGACGGCCGAAACGGGCGCGGCGGCTCCAGGAAGTGGGGCGGGTCGAGGTCGTTGCCCACGAAGTGCAGGACGACGAAATCCGGTGCGAAAGCGAGCGCCTTGTGCTCGAAGATGGCCGCCTCCATGGCGGTGTTGTAACCGGGCGTGCCGAAGTTCAGGACCTCGAAGCGGACGCCCGGCCGCGCCTGCGCGTCGAGCTCGCGCTGCAGGATGGCCATGTAGCAGGCCTCATCCGGCATCCCCCAGCCGAACATGTGGGAATCGCCGAGGCCGGCCACCCGGATCACGCCGGACGGCTTGCGCCGCTTCACCGCGGGGCCGCGCAGACCCCAGGCGTTGGTCTCCAGGCGTTTCCCCCGGAAGGTCCCGCGCAGATGCGGCTTGATCTCGTAGACGGCGTCGGGGATCGCGCTCGGTCGCAGCAGGCCGTGCAGGCCGCCGCCCTTCCCCAGCTCTCGCAGCTCCGCGTGCTGCGACCGCAGCAACAGCTCCCGAACGTCGTCCCGCCCGACCCCCTTGCTCCAGTAGTAGAGCCGCAGACCCATCTCCGCGGCCACGAGCGTCCCGCCCGTCGACAGCGCAACCATCAACAGCGCCTGCCACCATCGGGGTCGGGTCTTCGTTTGCCGCACCAGGCTGAAGAGTCTGAAGTCGTTCCCCTCAGTATAGCAGTCGTCACTCGACTGCGAGAGCGTCTGCTAGGCTGCGGGGCGCTGCATGCGGTACGGATTCGCTCTCGATCAGGCGGCGTGTATCGGCTGCCATGCCTGCACGGTGGCGTGCAAGGCGGAGAACGACGTGCCACTGGGGAGCTTCCGCACCTGGGTGAAGTGGATCGAGCACGGGAGCTTCCCCGACACCCGGCGCTCGGCGGCCGTGCTGCGGTGCAACCACTGCGCCGACGCCCCGTGCATCACCATCTGTCCCACCAGGGCGCTGCACAAGCGGCCGGACGGCATCGTCGACCTGGACCGGGACCGCTGCATCGGCTGCGCCTCCTGCATCCAGGCCTGCCCCTACGACGCGCTGCACATCGACGACCGGCACGGCACCGCGGCCAAGTGCCACCTGTGCGCCCATCGCCTCGATGTCGGTCTTGCGCCGGCCTGCGTCTCAGTCTGCCCCGAGGAGGCGATCCACGTCATCGACCTCGACGACCCGGAGACCCGCGCCGCGCTCGCCGCCCGGCGCGCCACGGTGCGCAAGCCCGAGCGCCGCACCCGGCCGCAGACCTTCTACCTGGACGCCGATCCGGCGGCGCTCGATCCTCTGGCGGTCGACGGCACCCGCACCCTGAGCCACGCCGAGGTGCCCGATCCGCTGCCGGCGCCCGGTACCCTGGCGGCGCGGGCGGTGTACGACGTGCCGCGGGAGCGGTATTGGGGCGGGCGCATCGCCGCCTACATGGTGACCAAGGCGGCCGCCTCGGGCGCCTTGCTCGCGGCCTGTCTGTCGCCCTGGCTGCCGGCCCTCCATCCCGTGCTCCTCGGCTGGTTGAGCCTGGTGATGACCACCGTCACCTGCGTCTTGCTGATCTCCGACCTGCACAAGCCGGCGCGCTTCTTCTACCTGCTGACGCGGCCGAACCCCGGCTCCTGGCTGGTGCGCGGCGGCTGGATCCTGGCCGCCCACGCACTGCTCAGCCTGCCGTGGGCGCTGGGGCTGGGCGGGGCGCCGTGGAGCGTGCCGGGGGTCCCGGTGGCGCTCGCCACGTCCGTGTATACCGCCTTCCTCTTCCGCCAGGCGCGCGGGCGGGAGCTGTGGTCGGAGGATCGTCTGCTGCCGGCGACGCTGACCGTGCAGAGCATCGCGGCGGCGGCGGGGTTGGCGTGGCTGTTCGGGATCTCGGCGCCGCTCGCCGTCGGCCTCTATCTGGTCGTCGGCATGCTGGCTCTGGTGGTGCCGCTGCCGACGGCCCACGCCCGGCAGGCCCACCGGCTGATGGTGCGCCGGCCGAGCTTCGTCGGCGGGCTCGCGGCCGCCGGCGCCGCGATTCTCTGGCCGCCGCTGGTCTTCCTCGCCATGGCGCTGCTCGACTGGGCCTACATCCGTGCCGGGCAGGAGGTGCCGCTGTCGTGAAGCTGGTGCCGGACGCGATCTCCACGACGCCGCCCCCCGAACGCTGGGACGACTGGTTGGAGTACGACCCGGCCGCCTGGCCGAGGCGCGTGGAGCGGCACCTGCGTCTGGTGCCCACCATCTGCTTCAACTGCGAGTCGGCCTGCGGCCTGCTCGCCTACGTCGACCGCGCCGACGGGCGCATCGTGCGCTTCGAGGGCAATCCCGTGCACCCGGGGAGCCGCGGCCGCGTCTGCGCCAAGGGGCCGGCGACGCTCAACCAGATCGAGGATCCCGACCGCATCCTCTATCCCTTGAAGCGCGTGGGTGCGCGGCACCAGGCGCGCTTCGAGCGGGTGTCGTGGGACGAGGCCCTGGACACCATCGCGGCGCGCATCCGCGCGGCGTTCGCCGAAGGCCGCCACGACGAGGTCATGTACCACGTCGGCCGCCCGGGCCACGACCTGGTGATGCAGCGGGTCTTGAGGGCCTGGGGGATCGACGGCCACAACAGCCACACCAACGTCTGCTCGAGCGCCGCCCGCCTGGGCTACACCATCATGTCGGGCGGCGACCGGCCGTCGCCCGACTACGCCAACGCGCAGACCATCCTCCTGCTGTCGGCCCACCTCGAGTCGGGCCACTACTTCAACCCCCACGCCCAGCGCATCGTCGAGGCGCTCACGCACGGGGCGAAGCTCATCGTCATGGACCCGCGGCTTTCGAACACCGCCGCCAAGGCCCACCTGTGGCTGCCGACTTGGCCCGGTTCCGAGGCCACGGTGCTGCTCGCCATTGCCCGTCACATGCTCGAGACCGGGCGCTTCGACGCCGAGACCCTGGAGCGCCACAGCAACTGGCAGGAGACGCTCGCCCACCTGCGGCCGGACGTGGACGCCACCTTCGACGCCTTCGTCGAGGCCCTGCTGAGCCATTACGCGGAGTACACCTTCGCGCGAGCCGAAGAGGAGTCCGGGGTTCCGGCGGCGCGGCTCGAGGAGGCCGCCGAGCTCATCGCCGACACCCGCCACCGGCTTTCGAGCCACGTCTGGCGCGGCCCGGCCACCGGCAACCTGGGCGGCTGGCAGATCGCCCGGGCGCTACAGTTCTTGAACGTGCTGACCGGGTCGGTGGGCACGCCCGGAGGCACCTCGCTCGCCGGCTGGAACAAGTTCGTGCCGCAGTCGTTCACCAGCCCGCCGCCCCAGAGCCGTTGGAACGAGCTGCTCTTCCCGCGCGACTACCCGCTCTCCTTCTTCGAGCTCTCCCCGCTCCTGCCCTACCTGGTCGACGGCGAGCGCCGGCTGGACGTCTACTTCACCCGCGTCTTCAACCCGGTCTGGACCTATCCCGACGGCACCGCATGGATCGACATGCTCACCGACGAGTCCTGCGTCGGCCTGCACGTGGCGCTCACCCCGACCTGGAACGAGACCGCCCGCTACGCCGACTTCGTGTTGCCCATGGGCCACTCCCCCGAGCGCCACGACCTGATGAGCCAGGAGACCCACGCCGGGGCGTGGATCGGCTTCCGCCAACCGGTCCACCGGGTGCTCGCCGAGCGCGACGGCCAGACGGTGGAGCGGACCTGGGAAACCAACCCGGGAGAGGTGTGGGAGGAGGAGGAGCTCTTCATCGAGCTCTCCTGGCGCATCGACCCCGACGGCGCCCTGGGGATCCGCCGGCATTTCGAGTCGCCGTACCGGCCGGGCGAGCAGGTGACGATCGACGAAACCTACCGCTGGATCTTCGAGAACTCCGTGCCCGGGCTCCCCGAGGCGGCGGCGGCCAAGGGGCTGGCGCCGCTCGAGTACATGCGGCGCTTCGGAGCTTTCGAGGTCAAGAAGGACGTCTACCGGGTCCACGAGGAGAAAGGCTTCGCCACGCCCAGCGGCAAGCTCGAGATCTACTCCCCGACGCTCGCCGAGTGGGGCTGGCCGGAGCACGCCTTGCCGGGCGCGATCGAGAGCCACGTCGCCCGCTCGCGCCTGACCGCCGACGAGATGGTCCTGGTGCCGACCTTCCGCCTCGCCACCCTCATCCACTCGCGCTCGGCCAACGCCCCCTGGCTCTACGAGATCAGCCACAGCAATCCGCTGTGGATGCACCCGCAAGACGCCGAGCGCCTGGGGCTGACCGAGGCCGATACCGTGCGGGTGGAGACGGCGATCGGCTGGTTCGTGCTCCGCCCCTTCATCACCGAAGGCATGCGGCCGGGCGTCGTCGCCTGCAGCCATCACCTCGGGCGCTGGCACCCGGTGGGCGAAGGCGACAAGGCCTCGCGCTGGGGAAGCACCCCCGTGGTGATGACCGTCGAAGGCGACCTCTGGCGCTGGCGGCGCGCGGCGGAGGCCGAGCTCGACCCGGCCGAGAAGGGTCGGCGCGCCGGCTGGTGGCGCGAGAGCGGCGTCCACCAGAACATCACCTTCCCCGTCCAGCCCGACCCGATAAGCGGCATGCACTGCTGGCACCAGAAGGTCCGCGTCCGCCGCGCGGACCCCGAGGACCGCGTCGGCGACATCGGCGTCGATCGCGCCAAGGCCCGCGCGGTGCACGCCGAGTGGCGCGGGCTGACGCGCCCCCCCCAAGGCACCCTGCGCCGCCCTCTCTGGTTTCCTCGCGCTGCCCGCCCCGCCGACGAGGCTTACCGGCTACCGGATCCCACCCATCGGTAGAACGAACCGCGCGCCGCGTCGCACGCGCACCACCCGTCACCCGACTCCGGGTGGAACGCCGGCGGTCCCATGGAGCCTCTCGCGCGACTCGTGGTATGCTCAGACATGATATCGTCGTGTCGGCTCACGAGAGGGTGGTGGCGAGGGCTCCTCGCGCTGGCGGTTCTGCCGGCGCTGGCCCTGCAGCTCGGCGAGGCGCATCATGGGCCCCACTGGGATGCGGTCGACGCCGCAGCCGAATACCTGGTGTTCGCCGAAGCGGCGCATCCCTGGGAGGCGCCGCACCTCGACGCTGCGACGGCTCCTGTACACCGCAGTTGCACCGCCTGCCTGCACCGCCTGAAGGCCGGCACCGCTCGGCTCGCGTCGCCCGCCGGGCTCTCCGCTCCCGTCCGAAGCGGCTCCCTACCGGCAAGCGCGCAGGGCGAGCTCAGGTCGCTCCCGCTGACCGGCGCTTCGCCCCGTGGTCCGCCCCCCCTCGGCTCCTAGCCCGCAGCCCTAGCTTCGCTCGAATGCCGCTCGACGGCGGCGCCGCGCGGGTCGGCGACCTCGACGTCGCCAAGCAGACCCTGAAAGCCCGCCGGCTGCTCGGCTACATCCCCGAGCAGGTAAACCTCTACGACAATCTGACCGGAAGAGAGAATCTGAGCTACTTCAGCGAGCTCGCCGGCGAGCGACATAGCCCATCGCAGCTCGCCTCGCTCCTGCAGCGGGCCGGGCTGCCTCCTGCCGCCGTCGATCGACGGGTTGGCGCCTACTCGAAGGGGATGCGGCAAAAGGTCGGCGTCGCCATCGCGCTGGCGAAGCGGGCGCGGGTGCTGCTGCTCGACGAGCCGACATCGGGGCTCGACCCCAAGGCGGCGCACGAGTTCTCGCGCACACTCGTCGACCTGGCCGGCGACGGCGTGGCGGTGCTGATGGCGACGCACGACCTCTTCCGCGCCCGCGAGGTGGCACGGCGGGTCGGCATCCTGCGCGAGGGACGGCTGGTCCAGGAGCTGGAGACTTCTGGGGTCTCGCACACCGACCTGGAGCGGATCTATCTCGAACAGGTGGACGTGGCGCCTCTGGAGGTTGCTCCGGACGTCGCAGTGGCGGTGGAGTCGAGGGCGCTCCCGGGAGGTGTGTCGTGATCGCAACCGTCGCCGCGAAGGAGCTGCGCCAGGCGGTGCGGGACCGACGCCTCGCCTGGACGGTGACAATGTCCTGGTGCTGCTAGCCGTCGCGGCGATCGTGGGCTGGCGGGCGCAAGCCGAGAACGCCCGGCAGGTCGCCGCCGCCCGGCAGGCCGACCGCACCGCCTGGCTCGACCAGGGGTCGCGCAATCCGCACTCGGCGGCCCACTTCGGGCAATACGCGTTCAAACCGACGTCGCCACTCACCTGGGTCGACCGCGGCGTCGACGCCGAGACCGGGGTGGCGCTGTGGATGGAGGCGCACTACCAGGACCCCGCCTCCTTCCGGCCGGCCGCCGACCGCACGGCGCTCGCGCGGTTCGGCGAGCTGACCGCGGCCACGGTGCTGCGGCTGCTGGTGCCCTTGATCATCGTGCTGATCGCCTTCGGCGCCGTTGCCGGCGAGCGGGAGCGCGGCACCTGGCGGCATCAGCTCGCGCAGGGGGCACGGGCGCGCGACCTCGTCCTGGGCAAGCTCATCGGGCTGGGCGGCGCCCTGCTGGTGCCGCTGGTCCCCGTCGCCCTGCTCGGTGCCGCCGGTCTGGTGGTCGCCGGCGGCACGACCGGGCTCCCGGACCTGGGGGACGGGCCTCTCTGCTCGCCCTCGGCTACCTCCTCTACTTCATCGCCTGGCTCGGCCTCTCGCTCGCGGTCTCAGCCCTGGCGCCCTCCTCGCGTGCCGCCCTGCTCGTCCTCGTCGGACTGTGGATGGCCAACGGTCTGCTGCCGCCGAGGCTGGCGGCCGACCTCTCCGAGCGGCTCGTTCCGGCGCCCACGGCGAGCGAGTTCTGGCAGCTTGTGCAGCGCGACATGACGCAGGGGATCGACTGGTACGACCCCGCGGACGCCCGCATCGCGAAGCTGCAGCGGGAGGCGCTCGAGAAATACGGCGTGGACGATCTCGAGGATCTCCCCGTCAACTTCGACGCCATCGCCCTGATCGACAGCGAGGCATTCGGCGACCGGGTCTACGACCGGCGCTGGGGGGAGCTGTGGGCGATCTACGAACGCCAGGAGCGCCTGCAGTCCTGGGCCGGCCTGCTGGCGCCGGCCCTCGCCGTGCGCGGGCTGTCCATGGGCATGGCCGGCACCGACCTGGCGCAGCACCTCCACTTCGTGGACGCCGCCGAGGCGCACCGGCGGCGGATCAACCTGCAGCTCAACGAGCACATGATGCGTTCGGGGTCGGACCCTTCGACGTGGCGCGAACTGAACCCGCCGGGTCAAAGGGGATCGAGATACGCATCTTCACGCCGCGTGGCAGGGCCGCGGAGACCGCCCACCTCCAGGACGTGCTGCCGCGGATCATACGATCCCTGGAGGCCGACTCCGGTGTACCGTATCCCTACCACAAGCTGGACCTCCTTGCCGCTCCTCTGACCGCCGGCGCCGAGACCGTAAATGGCCCCGGTCTGGTGGGCTTCGACGAGACCCTGCTGATCGCGGAAGGCTCGCCTGCGGAGGCCGAGGTCGAGCGCCGTGCCGAGGTCGTCCTCGCCCGCGAGCTGGCTCGGCAGTGGCCGGAGCGTCAGAGCGCCGGCGCCGTCCGAGGCGAGAGGGACGACCGTCCGAAACTCGACAATCCCGGGTGTCGTAGGTGCGGCCCCCAGGGCTAGCCCTCATGAGGTACCGGAACCATCCGCAGGCCCTCGGAGCCGGTGTGCCAGGCGAGATAGGTGTCGCCGCCGTAACCGAGGAGGAACGGATGATCCGAAGCGCCCTCGGTGGTCGCGAGGGATCGGCGGTCGGACCAGGTCTCGCCACCGTCGGTCGACACGATGCTGTACACGCTGGTGCGAGGCGAGCCGACCTCTTTCCAGACGACCACCAGGAGGTCACCGGTCCGGGCGATATGCGGATGCGAGGCCTGCGCGCCACCGGCGATCTCCCGCCGGTGGCGAGTCTCTCCGCTCTCCGGGTCCCACCGGCCGTAGTAGATCCGCGGACGCCCGTCCGCGGCGGTGAACCAGGTCATGTGGTAGCCGTCGACGGAGGCAGGCGCCAGCGCGGGCCCATGGTGAGGGCAGGCGTCGATCGCCCAGCCCTCGTGGGAGACGCGTTGCAGCTCGCCGGCATCCTCGCGGTCGAGGAGGGTGAAGGCGTGATCCCGGACGTTGGGGGCGAAGACGTGGCGCCAGAGGATCGCCGCGCCGCCTCCCGGAGCGTCGGTGATGCCGATGCGGCAGCATTCGCAGGCGTTGTGCGCCACCCGTCGATTGGGCACGAACGACGCTCCGCGGTCGATGGAGACGGTGTAGTAGACCGACACTCCCCGGTACTTCCTGCCAGCGCGCTCCGCGGCATCGCGGTCGCGCTTGTCGATCCAGGCCAGGTATACGTCGCCGGCAGCGTCGACCCACAGCGAGTCGAAGCGGTTGCCGGTGTCTTTGCCGTCATCGTTCACCGTCACCGGTGGCGTGAAGCTGGCGCCGCCGTCAAGCGAACGGCTGAAGCGGATGTCACCGCTGAACCTCCCGGTGCTGCGGGTCCACGAGATATAGACCTCCCCCCGCGGCCCGAGAGCCAGCTTCGGTCGGCCCTCGCCGTTGGTCTCGATCTCCTCGGCCTCGGCGTTGACCCGCACCGGCGGCGAGAAGCTCGCGCCTCGGTCATCCGAGCGGGTCACGTAGGCGTGCCCCTCCTGCTCGAACACCGCCCACAGCCGCCCGGAGCGGTCGAAGGTGAGGCTCGGTGTGTTGCCACAGTCGATCGAGGTCTCCTCGCACGGCGGCTCTTCGGCCACGGTGTGATGGTGGGCCCCCGCCTGCGGCGATGGTACGCCGTCCGGCGCGCAGCCGGCGACCGCCGCCAGCGCGGCGGTCGCCAGGAAACGAGAGACGGCTCCGGGGAATCGCATGGTGTCCTCCTCGCCCCTGTCGTCAACGGTCGATGACCACCTCCAGGCTCGCCGTGCGGCCGGGCCATGGGTGGTGCACGTACGTGATCTCGTCGGTCAAGTTGTCGACCGCCAGGTTGAAGCGGACCATCTCGTTGAGCCGGTAGCCGACCTTGAGATTGAGCTGGGTGTAGGCGTCGATGGCGCCGAAGACCTCGCGCGCGGTGTCGGCGTTGTCGAGATCGCCGTAGCTGTCGCTCGAGTACCGCACGCCGCCGCCGAGCTGCCAGCGAGCGGCGAGCGCGTAGTCGAGCAGCAGGTTGGCGCGCCACCTGGGCATGCGCGGATAGACCTTGCCCTCGAGGCTCGGGTCGGCGCGGTTCTCGATGATCTCGGAGTCGAGATAGGTGACGTTGAACCGCGCGCCCAGCCGGCTGTCACCGATGCGGCTCCGTCCGTAGATCAGCTCGACTCCATGGGTCTCCACCTCGTCGATCGGCAGGAAGGTGCGGATGGTGCGGTTGTCGACGATGGTCGACTGGCCCTCGATGGTGTCCTCGATCGTCTCCGTGAACACGTTGAGCCGGAGTACGCCGGCCGACAGATAGCGTTCGACCATCCAGTTGAGATGCCGGCCGTCTTCGGGCTCCAGGTCGGCGTTGGCGATCGAGGTGCCGTTGGTGCTCCGCTCGTTCTGAAACAGCTCCTCGACGATCGGGAAGCGGTAAGCCTTGGCCGCCGACAGGCGCAGCCGCCAGCCGGCGCTGGGAGCGAAGCCGAGCGAGAACTTGGGCGAGAAACGCTCCTCCGCGCGGTCGACATGGTGCTCGACCTCCCCCAGGTCGTTGAAGAAGCCGTCGTCGGTCGCCCAGTCCTCGTAACGCCCGCCGAGCGCCAGGTCCCATCGGGATCCAAGACGCCAGCCGAGCTGCGCGAAGAGGGCGTGCAGCTCGCTGTCCCCGCCGCTGGCGTTGTTGAGCGCGCTGCGCGCGCCGCTCGCGTAGTCGTCGGAGTCGTAGTTGCTGACGCCGAGGGAGTAGGTCTCCCAGCGGTAGCCGGTGACTAGGCTGAGGGCGTCGTTGCCTCCCAGCGCGTCGTTCTGCAGCTTCACGTCGGCCGACTGCCAGCTGGCGTCGTCGTTGTCGCGGACGGTGCCTGTCGGCGTGTACGCGGGGTCCGCGGGATTGCGCAGCGAGGCGCGCGCCTCGTCCTCGAGGATGTCGAACGAGCTCAGCGCCGCCTGCAGACTCCAGCGATCGTTCAGGGGGCCGCTGAGGCGCAGCCCCAGGAGCAGCGTGCGGCGATCCTGCACGTCGACCAGGAAGTCGCTGCCCGAAACGTCGAAGGCGACGCCGTCTTCGACCACCCTGCCGCTCCACACCGGCTGGCCGTCGAGACCGACCAGGTAATTCTCGGCAGCGTCGGTCTCGAGGTTTCGGACCTCATAGCCGGTGTTGAGCAGCGCCAGCCAGCCGTCACCGAACTCGTAGCCGAGCTTGAGCTTGAACTGGTCGGTCAGCGAATCGACCGGGCCGGCGTTGCCGAAGTAGCGGGCGCCTTCGCCGTACTCGTCGCGGCCACTCAGCGATCCGCGGACCGGAACCTCCTCTCCGCTCGGCACACCCTGGGTGTCGAACAGGAAAGCTTGTGTCTGCCCGTGGTTCTCCAGCCGGGTCATGGCACCGTAGAAGCTGAAGCCGCCGATCCGGTCGCCGTAGGAGAGGAACCCCCGGAAGCCGTCCAGCGAGTCGTCCCCCACCCCCAGGGCGTCGAAATCCTGGTTGATGAGCATGCCCTCGAAGTGGACGTGGCGCTCGGTCGGGATCTTGGTCTCGATATTGACGACGCCGCCCATCGCGTTGCCGCTGTATTCGGCCGAGAAGGGCCCGTAGACCACTTCCACGAAGCCGACCTCATCGGCGTTGACCAGGCCCCAGCGCGGCGACCCGTTCCATCGAGTCTCGAGGAAATAGTGCAGGGGGATCCCGTCGGCGAAGACCATCGAGCGGGTGGTCTGGAACATGTTCGAGCCGCGGATGCCCATGGTTCCGTTGGCGTCGCCGATGAAGCGGCGCCGGATGACGAGGCTCGGCTCGTATTTGACGATGTCCTCGGTCGTCACGACGGCGATCGGCTCGAGGTCCTGTGAGGTAAGCAAGCTCTTGGGGCTGGTGTAGTCGGTCTCCTCCACGCCCTCACCGAAGACGGTGATCGACTCTTTGACCTCTCCGCGCGCGGCGGGCGGGTCGTCCTCCGTTGACTGTTCGGGTCGTTTGTCCTCGGTCGGTTCGTCGCCGCGCGATGTCTGGCTCGGTTCAGCCGTCTGTGCGAACCTCATAGCTCCGGCCGGCGCCGTGGCCAGCAGGGCAACGGCCGCGACGAGCGAGGGGAACATCCAGGCGCTGCGCCTGGCACTCCACGTGCGCATCATCTACTCCTTCCTTTCGAGTCATCGCGGACGGCCCGCGCCGCCGGGAGCCCGTTGTCTTAGGACACGAAGAGACCCGGTAGGGGCTCACGGAGCGCGGCCGCCCGATACCCGGATCTCCGTCGCGGCGTGCGGCGGGGATCCGACGGGCTACGCGACGCGAAAGGAAGGCTGAGGCGGAGGGGTCGGAGGGGCGGGGCTCGCCTGCAACGGCGCCTGGGACTCGGGCGGCCGCGTGACGCCGTTCAACCGGGGAGGCAGCAGTCGCGCCGCCGTCGGCATGGTGGCGCCCCGAAACAGCTCGTCCAGGACGGTGAGCAGAGCGACGGGCGCCGACTTGCCGGCCGAGGAGATGGAGCACTGCGCGCCCGGACCGCTGCCGTGACATTCGGGCTGCGGGCGCTTCACCGGTGGCACCGGGCAGGCGCAGTCGGTGCAGTGGCTGTGCGCGTGGTCACAGGTGCACTCACGAGCCAGCGGCGCCAGCCGCAACGGCGCCCACACCAGAGGCACCAGGAGCTGCATGGCGAGGATCGCGCTGGCGAGCTTTTGACCAGTCAAAACCGTCTCCGGGTCGCAAGGGTAGCACAGGATGTGGTGGTCGGCCCGCAGCCGATTCACGCCGGCCGCGCGGCGCGGCGTGGCAACAGGAACGAACAGACCGCCGCCGCCGCGGCCCCCACGGCGGCCAAAGCCATGGCGGCCGCATACCCGGTCGAGAAAGCGCCCTCCAGCGTGGCGCGCGCCGGATCGTCGAGCGGCGGAAGCACGCCGAACCGCGCCTGCGGCGGCGCCGCACGGGCGAAGAGCAAGCTCGCCACGGCGCCGAGGATCGCCACCGAAAACAGGCCCGCGAGCCGGCTCGCCGCGTTGTTGACCCCCGAGGCGGCCCCGGATTGCGCGTCCGGCACCGAGTTCATGACCGCCGTGGTGAGCGGCGACACCGCCGTCGCCAAACCGGCCGCGAGCAGCAGCACGGGCAGCAGCACGCCCAGCCAGAAGTTCGAAAGGTTCAGCGCCAGCCCGGCACAGGCGAGGACGACGAGCAGCGCGCCCACGGCGAGGAAAGGCCGCGGCCCGACGCGGTCGGCCGCCGCGCCGGCCCGGCGCGAGAACAGGCCGATGATGAGCCCGAGCGGCAGCAGCGTGAGGCCGACCTGCGTCGCCGAGAGGCCGCGCCGCTCGATGAGCTCGAAGGGCAGGAGGAAAAGCGCACCGGACAGG
Organism: Thermoanaerobaculia bacterium; assembly: GCA_050747865.1. Taxonomy (GTDB): domain Bacteria; phylum Acidobacteriota; class Thermoanaerobaculia; order Multivoradales; family JAHEKO01; genus JBOGJI01. The sequence goes on along the minus strand of JBOGJI010000235.1, from coordinate 12,105 downwards.
CTCCCGTAGAGGAACAGCGTGACGATGTTGGTTCCGGTGAAGACCGGGGAGCGGAAGAGCGCCGGAGGCATCACCGGGTTCTCAGCCCGGCTCTCCAGGCGCAGGAACGGCAGGATGCCGAGCGCGCCGACGGCGAGGCAAGAGTAGGCCAGGCCGCGGCTGCCGCCCTGCTCGGACAGCATCGTCAGCCCGAGCGTCAGCACGCCGAGCGACACGACGGCGACCGCCGCCCCGCCCCAGTCGACCGCGCCGCCTGCCTGCTCGTTGCGGCTCTCCGGCACGTGGCGCTGCGTCAGCCAGAAGGCGGCGGCGGCGAGCGGGATGTTGATCCAGAAGGCGACCCGCCAGGAGAGGCTGTCGATCAGGAAGCCGCCGAGCGGCGGCCCCAGCGCCGTGGTCACCGCGGAGGCAGCGGCCCAGGTCCCGATCGCCGCGCCCCGCACCTCCTTCGGAAAGCTGGCGGCGATGATCGCCAGGCTCTGCGGCACCAGCGCGGCCGCGCCGATCCCCTGCACGACGCGCCCGGCGATCAATACGCCGATCGACGGCGCCGCCGCGCAGGCGATCGAGGCGAGCGTGAAGAGGAGGAGCCCGGCGACGAACACGCGACGCCGGCCGATGCGGTCGCCGAGCCCGCCGCCGACCAGCAACAGGGCGCCGAGCATCAACGTGTAGCCGTGCACCACCCACTGCAGCCTCTGGAAGTCCGTCGCCAGCTCGTCCTGGATCGCCGGCAGCGCGATGGTCACCACCGAGCCGTCGATGAAGGCCATGGCCGAGGCGAGGATGGTGGCGGCGAGCACGTAGGGCCGGGCCGCCTCGGCACAGACCGCGCTCGCCGCCCCCTCCGCCGCGGCGCGTCCCTCCGGGCAGAGCGGTCGATGGAGCGCGGACCGCACGGTCACGGCGGTGGCGCGACCGCCGGGACTCGCGTGGGATCGAAGAGGAGGGCGGGATCGACGCGGGCGCCGCGCCAGCGGACGCCGAAGTGGAGGTGCGGGCCGGAAGCGCGGCCGGTGGCGCCCACCTTGCCGATGACCTGGCCGCGCACGACTTCCTCACCTTCGGCGACGTCGATCGCGGAGAGGTGGAACGCCATGCCGATGAGGCCGTCGCCGTGGTCGATGAACACCGAGTTGCCGGAGAAGAAGAAGTCGCCGGCGAGCGCCACCGTGCCGTCGGCGACGGCGAGCACGGGGGCGCCGCTCGCGGCCGCATAGTCGGCGCCCGAGTGCGGGTTGCGCGGCTGACCGTTGAAGAAGCGGCGGCTGCCGAACCGGCCGCCCCCGGGGAGGGGCTCGAGCGGCGCTGCCAGCGGCAGGGTGAAGCGGCGCGGCGTGTCGAGCTCCCACAGGCGCTCGATCTCGGCCTCCTCGCGCTCCGCGCGCTCGAGATCGGCCGGCGACAGATCGACCCGGCTGGTGTCGGTCAGCGTGATGTGCTGCACCGGATACGGGTATTCCGCGACGGCCACTCGTGCGGTCTCCATCCGCCCGTCGCGCACCCGGCCGAGCTCGACGCCGCCTGCGGGCTGCAGCAGGTCGACGGCGTACCAGCAGGTCCCCTCGATCGGCACCCACCGACGGCCCTGCATCTGGCAGGCCGTCACCGCCGCGTCCCCGCTCCAGCGCACCAGGTTGCCGGGCGCCACCTCGGTCGCCGTGCCGGCCACCGCCGACGCCACGCTAGCCGCGCCGGCCACAAGCAGTACAGCGCTCAACCGCAGACGCAGGGACAGCGAACACACAACGCCGGCATTGTCTCATGCACCTCCCCCGCCGGCTGAACCAGACGTCTCTGAAGTTGATCGCCACCGCCCCCAGCCCGGAGAAAGCGGGCTGTGGACTACGGCGATGCCTTGGGCCGATACGGCTCGCCGCGAACTTTGCTCGGCTGGTAGATCAGCGCGTCGTCCACCTCGCGATTCCTGCACCGCTCCGCAAACGCCAAGGCGGCTTCGGGATCGGCCATGTAACGGCTGTAGGTCTCCTCGTCGATCTCGTAATACTCCTCGTACGAGACGCGACCGTTGTCGACCGGGATCGAGAGGTAATGACGACCAGTGTCCTCGTCGACGCCAAGCGCATAGTAGTGCTCGCGCGAGACGAAGTAGTCTTTCGCGTGCTTCATTCTCCGTTTCCCCCGGCGACCTCGACGACACGCGTAGTGTAGCGCGAATCGGGCAGGCCGCCGGCGTCGATGACAGCCTCAGAGGCCCCGTTCGGGAGTTTGCCTCCGGGGATCCAAAGCTCGCTCGCCCCGGCTTCGTTTCCCGACGGTATGCGCAGATTCAGCTCGCGCGGATTCGGCACGTCGACCCGGACAAGCTCTCCCTGATCGAAGAAGCCCTCCTTCAGACCCAACGCCTCCTCCACGTAGCGCAGGTCACCGCGCCTCGCGGCATCCTCGATCAGGTCGGCTTCGTGTCGCGGCATGACGAAGGACGTCCCGTCCTCACGAGCGATGCCGTATTTGTTCAGTGTGCTGCGCGGCATGAATCGCGTGGCCCCGGCGTCGAATTGGGCCAGGTGGTCGGAGATATAGGTCGGGGACAGATATTCGCTCGGGTCTGGCCGTTGACCCTTCGGGGTCGCCTTGATCTCGTCAATCTGGGACCGGCTTAGGCCGTGCCCGGCGTCGGTGGCTCGGTCCGCCTGCCGTGCGGCGCGGCCCGCATCGGCCGTGTCCTCGGCGGTCTCGGCTGCTCGGCCGGCCCTTGCGGCGTCGGTCGCGGTATCGGCGGCGCGGGCGGCGCGGCCCGCGTCGCCGGCGGCGTCGGCGATGCGCGCCGTCTTGGCGAGCTTGTCAACGCCCTTCGTGCCGAAGACGACACCGAGGACCTCGATGGCGCCGCGGCCGATGGCCTCGCCGTAGTTGCCGTTGTTCCAGTCGTCCCTGATCGGGTCGACGACCGCGTCGACCAGCAGGCCGGGGTCTTGCACGATGGTGCCGACCACCTCGGCCGCGGCGCCGAGACGGGCCGCGCCGCGCTCGGCCGAGGGCAGCCACTCCGGCAGCTTCGCCTCGTTGCCGGTCGTTCGTTCGTAGAGCTGCGTCGCGCCGGTGATCGCGAGCCCCAGGGGGCTCGTGTCGTAGCTCGTCTTGGCGATTCCGACGCCGAGGCCCACGATGCCCTCGCCGGTCTCCCACAGCGCCTCGGCGGCCCCCTTGAATACGCCGCCGACCTGTCTTGCCGCGTCACCGATGCTGTCCAGGATGCCCATCAGATCTCTCCTCAGCAGTCGTCTGTCCGCTCCATCATCGCCATGGAATCCTAGTATACGTCTATGCCAATATCATGTCAAGGCAAGCGGACTCATCGCGCGGATCGCGGCATCAAGGCCGATCGCCACGCGAGGCCGGACGGCTCGGGCGCTAGCAGCGGGAGGCGGGAGATATCTTCACAGGCTCTCAGTCGCCGACCCGAGTCCAGATCAGATCGGCTCCCCGCCGCCGGGCCACCAAACGGGTGACGCGGCCGTCGGCGTCGGAGACGAAGATCCAGCGGGCATCCCAGCCTTCGGGAGTGAAAAAGACGCGCTCGGTCTCCGGAAGGAGCGACTGCGGCGGCCGGCCCTCGCGCTCCATCACCAGGTGGTCGCCGTCGCGGCGCAGGGTCGCCCGGACGTCCGGCGCGAGCTGGTAGACGCCGGCGCAGCGATCGAGCGCCGCCTGGGGCACTTCCGCGACCGGAGGATCGCCGACCTCCGCCTGGACGTGTGAGGCCACCATCTGCCAGCGCCCGTCACGCAGCAGATAGGTGTCGGTCTCGAAATAGGTGTCGGCCACTGTCTGGCCGTGCAAGGTCAGGCTCTCCTCGGCGCGGAAGGTGAGGACCGCCGTGGTCCCGAAATCGCGCACTTCGACGTCGCGCGGCTCGAGCCGGCCGTCATAGCCGGCGGGGAGCGGTTGCAGGACCTCCAGCAGCTCCGCCTTGGTTCTCCGCACGCCGCGCTCGTCGGTGAAGACTCCGTCGTCCGCGAGATGGCGATCCCAGACCGCGCGGTCGCCGGTTGCCACCGCCGCGAGCAGCTCCCGCGCGATCCGCGGCAGCTCGGTGCGGGGATCCGGCCGTTCCTGCGCGCTCGCCCCGACGGCGCACAGGAGAAGCACGAAGCAGCATGCGGAGGCCTCGAGAACAGCTTGGACACGTGCCATGGTGGGCGAAGTCTATGCCGACCGCGGCCGCCCGCGACCCTCGTAGACTGTCCCGGGATGCGAGTCCGCGCGATCGTGGCGCTCACCGTGGCCGCGCTGCTGGCTGCCGCGTGGCTGGGCAGCAAGCGCGACTACGTCGGCGGAGTCTCCCTCGTCGCCCATACCGCCGACGCTCCCCTGTGGGCGCGCCGGCTGACGGCGGGGCGGCTCCAGGTCCTGTCGATCGAGAAGCAGGCGATCCCCACGCGCCACGGCCCGCTGCCCGCCAAGGTCTACCGGCCGGCGGAGAGCACCCGCGGAGCCGTCGTCCTGACCCCGGGCCTGCATCCCGCCGGCTTCGACGAGCTGCGGCTGGTCGGCTTCGCCTCCCGCCTCGCCGCGCACGGCTTCGCCGTCGTCTCTCCCGACTACCCGGACCTGCGCGCCTACCGTGTCTCCGCGCGCACGACCGATCAGATCGAAGACGCCGCACGCTGGACGAGCTCCCAAGCGGGGCTCACCGCGGATGGCACGGTCGGATTGATCGGCGTGAGCTTCGGCGGCGGGCTCACGGTCGTCGCCGCGGGCCACGCCCCGCTTGCCGACCGGATCCGGTTCGTGCTCTCGCTGGGCGGCCACGGCGACCTGCCGCGGGTCCTGCGGTTCCTGTGCACCGGCAGGCTGCCCGACGGAGCTTCTGCAGAGCCGCACGACTACGGCATGGCGATCCTCCTGCACACGGTCGCCGACCGCGTCGTGCCCGTCGAGCAGGTCGAGCCACTGCGTCACGGGATCCGGATGTTCCTCGACGCCGCCTCCCGGACTCTGGCCGACCGGGCCGAGGCGGCCGGGGCGTTCGCGCGTGCGCGCGAATACGCGGCGACTCTCGCCGATCCGGCCGGGCGGCTGCTCGCGGCCGTCAACGCTCGTGACGTAGGGGCGTTGGGGCCTCTGCTGCTGCCGCATGCCGAGGCATGGGGCGACGACCCCGCCCTCTCACCCGAGCGCGCGCCGAGCCCGTCGGCGCCCGTCTACTTGCTGCACGGTGCCGAAGACCGCGTGATCCCGGCCGCCGAGTCCGTTCTGCTGGCGCGCCACCTCGAGCGGGAGACGCGAGTGTTCCACCTGACCAGCCCCCTCCTCACCCACGCCGAGGTCGACCGCAACGCCGGCGCCGCCGACGTCTGGAACATGATCGCCTTCTGGGCGCGTCTGATGGCGGAATAGGTCTACCTGCTGCTCGGTCAGATCCCCTCCGGCCAGCGACGGGTCTCCCCGAGAGGCTCGCCGGTCTCGAGGAGACTCTTGAGGCTGGCGAAGAGGTGCGGCCAACCTCGGGACATCTCCTCGACCTGCTTGGAATCGGGGCGCTCGATCTCCTGGATCAGGGTGAGTTTGACCGACTCGCCCACCGGCTCGAGCTCGAAGGTCACACGGGAATGGCCTTCGGCACGCAGCTCGGGCATGAACTCGACCCGCCACGACAGCACGAGCCGCCGATGAGGGTCGATCTCGAGAACCTCGCCGCTGTCGCCGATACGCCCGTCGGGGATCATCAGCCGCCACGATGCACCGGGTTCCCAGTCGGACTCCTGCCACGTCTCCACCCAGTAGCGGCGGGTGAACTCGGGGTCGATCAGCGCCTGCCACAACTTCTCCGGCGTGGTGCGGATGTAGGTCACGTAGACGAACCTCGAATCAGCCATCGGTCTCTCCTTCCAGTTGTTCCTTGAGCTCGACGAGGGCGTGCAGGCGGCCCCGCTCGAACCTGCCGATCCAGCGCTCGGCGATGTCGTGGATCGGCACCGGGTTGAGGTAGTGCAGCTTCTCGCGGCCGCGCCAGATCGGGACCACGAGCTGCGCCTCCTCGAGCAGCTTCAGGTGCTTGGTCACCGCCTGCCGGGTCATGTCCAGGCGCGCACAGAGCTCGCCGAGCGTCTGGCCGTTGTCCGCGCGCAGCCGATCGAGCAGCCGCCGACGGGTGGCGTCGGCCAGTGCCTTGAACACCTTGTCGGCATCCGCCTGCACGACAACATATTATGCAACTTTTTAGTTGCATGTCAAGGAACTGCTCGGCCTCGCCGGGCTCGCGTCGAGGCTCGGGTGGGAGAACCGGCTCGGCCGGCGGCAGGCAGTGGCTATACTGCGCAGACCGCGTGACGATCGTACCTCCGGGCGCGCGGGTCTCGGGCGATCCAGGCGACAACCGATGCGCAGAATCCTTCCCGTCGTCCTCCTGCTCGCCGCCCTCCCCGTCCTCGTCCTCCTCCACCCGACCTCGCCCGCCGGCGCCACCGGAGCGCTCGATCCGCTGAACGACCCTCTCGTGCCACCCGCCGCCGGCGGCGTGGCGCGCGCCGATCGGCTGCTGGCCAAGCTCACCGGGCACCGGCGGCTGCTGGTGATCGGCGCCCATCCGGACGACGAGGACACGACGCTCATCGCCTACGTCGCACGAGCCCTCGGCGGCGAGGCCGCCTACCTGTCGCTCTCCCGCGGCGAAGGCGGGCAGAACCTGATCGGCCCGGAGCTCGGCATGGAGCTGGGCCTGCTGCGCAGCCGCGAGCTGCTCGCCGCCCGCGGCATCGACGGCGGGCGGCAGTTCTTCACCCGTGCCTTCGACTTCGGCTACACCCGCTCGCTCGCGGAGACCTTCGAGCGCTGGCCGCGCGAGGTCCTGCTCGAGGACACGGTGCGGGTGATCCGCCGCTTCCGGCCGCAGGTGGTGGTCTCGGTCTTCCCGCCGGACGAGCGCGCCGGGCACGGGCAGCACCAGGCGGCGGGCGTCGTCGCCGACGAGGCCTATGAGATGGCCGGGGATCCGGACGCGGTCCCCGAGCTGGCCGCCGAAGGGCTTTCCCCCTGGCGGCCGCAGGCGCTCTACCGCGGCGCCAGGTGGCGGCCGGAGGAGGCGACTCTGGAGATTCCGCTCGGCGTACTCGAAGGGGTCAGCGGGCGCTCGATCTACCAGATCGCCATGGCCAGCCGCAGCCAGCACCGCTGCCAGGACATGGGGAGGCTGCAGCCGCTGGGGCCGTTCACCGGCCGCCTGGCGTGGGAGCGTGGCGCGGGGCGGCGCGAGGATGCCGCTGCGGGCGACCTCTTCGCCGGTATCGACACGCGATTGGCGGCCGTCGCGGAACCTTTGCCCGAGCCTTTGCGGGCGGCGGTCGGCGAGCGACTGGCGCGGGTCGAGGAGCTGGCGCGGCAGGCGCGCTCCGAGCTGACCGCGGCCGAGCCCGGCGCCGTCCTTCCATTGGCCGCGGAGATCCATCTGCAGCTCACGGAGGCACTCGCGGCCGTGGAATCTCGGGCTGAAGCGGCCGGCGTCCCTGCCGGCCGGGGTTCGGCCGGCACGGAGCTCGGCCGCTACGCGGGAGTGGCGGACCTGATCGAGGAGAAACGTGCCGTCGCCGCCGAGCTGCTGGCGGCCGTCGCCGGCCTCGGCCTCGACGCCTTCGCCGATCGCGACCTGCTGGTCGCGGGCTCCGAACTCACCGTCGAGACCGCCGTCTGGGACGCCGGCGGCTCGGGTGCGGTGCTGCTCGACGTCCGGCTGACGTCCGTCTCCGGGTTCCCCGTGGAGCCGGCGGAGATCGAGGATGAAGACAGCTTCGAGTCACGGTTCCGCGACACCGCGGAGCCCGGCTACTTCCGGCGCGCCTTTCGCGTGCACGTGCCGCCCGACACCCCGGCCACGGTGCCCTACTTCCTCGCGGCGCCGCCGGATGGCGACCTCTACGACTGGACCACCGCCTCGCCTCCGCTGCGCGGCGAGCCGTTCGCGCCGCCGCCGCTTTCGGCGTCGTTCCGGCTGCGTCTGGCCGGCGAGGAGATCGACCTCGTGCGCGAGGTGGTCCATCGCCGCCAGGACCAGGCCCTCGGCGAGGTGCGGCGAGCCCTTCGGGTGGTCCCACCGCTCGAAGTGACCGTGGCGCAGGACCTGCTGGTGTGGCCGACCGACCGCAGTGAGCCGCATACCCCGGAGGTGACCCTCACCTCGCACGCCGCCTTCCCGCTCGCCGGCCGGCTCGAGGCCAGCGCGCCGGACGGGTGGCGCTCGTCGACGCAGCCGTTCCACCTGCCGGCCGAGAACGCGCGGTCCACCGTGCGCCTGACTCTGCAGCCGTCCGGGGCGGTGGCGCCGGGCGAGCACCTGATCACCGTGACCGCGGTGGTGGATTGCGCGGCCGACGGGTCTGATTGCGCGGCGGAGGGACGCTACGATGCGGCGGTGCCGCTGGTCGACTATTCCCACGTGCGCGCCACGCCCTACCCGCGGCCGGCGGCGGTGCGCGTCGTCGCCCTGGATCTCGCCCTGCCGCCCGTCGACCGCATCGGCTACGTGCGCGGCGCGGCCGACCGGGTGCCGGAGGCGCTCATCGACCTCGGCCTGCCCGTGGAGCTGCTCGCGCCAACGGAGCTAGCGACGCGCGACCTGTCGCCCTTCGACGCCCTCGTCATCGGCGCCCGCGCCTTCGAGGTCAGCCCGGCTCTGGGCAGCGCCAATCCGCTGCTGCTCGACTACGCCCGCGGCGGCGGCCTGGTGATCGTCCAGTACCAGCAGTACGACTACAGCACGGGCGGCTACGCGCCCTATCCCCTGGAGATCGCGCGCCCGCACGGCCGGGTCACCGACCAGGCGGCGGCCGTGACCGTGCTCGAGCCGGACAGCCCGGTGCTGACCACACCCAACGTGATCGGACCCGGCGACTGGGACGGCTGGGTGCAGGAGCGAGGGCTCTACATGCCGTCGTCGTGGGGCGAGCCGTTCCGCCCGCTGCTCGCGATGGCCGATCCGAGGGAGGAGCCGCAACGGGGAGCGCTGCTGGTGGCGCCGGTGGGAGAGGGCACCTACGTCTACACCGGCCTCGCCTTCTTCCGCCAGCTCCCCGCCGGCGTGCCCGGGGCGTACCGCCTGTTCGCCAACCTGCTGGCCTTGGCGCGCACACAGGACGAGGACGCCGCCCCATGAGGATTCGATCGCTTCGTTCGCCCGCGCTGAGCGCGGTGCTGGCGACGCTGGTCGCGGGCTGCGGCGACGGGCGCGAGGAGCTGCTCCTCTACTCGCCGCACGGGCGCGATCTGCTGTCGCTGGTCGAGAAGGCTTACGAGGCTGAGCACCCGGGAGTCGACGTGCGCTGGCTCGACATGGGCTCGCAGGAGGTCTACGACCGGGTGCGCTCGGAGGCGGCCAATCCGCAAGGCGACGTCTGGTTCGGCGGCCCGTCGGAGATCTTCGCCCGCGGCGCCGCGGAAGGGCTGCTTTCCGCCTACCGCCCGCCGTGGGCCGATCGACTGCCCGAGGGCTACAGCGGCCCGGAGGATCGCTACCACGCCGTCTACCGCACGGCACCGGTCCTCCTCTACAACTCCGACGCGGTGCCGGACGCCGCGGCGCCGGGCGACTGGGACGATCTGCTCGACCCGCGCTGGGACCACGAGATCCTGATCCGCGACCCCATGGCCAGCGGCACCATGCGCACCTTCTTCGGCATGGTGCTGACCCGCTCGCTGGCGGCGACCGGCGACACCCGGGCCGGCTTCGACTGGCTGCTCGCGCTAGACGCGCAGACCAAGGAATACGTCCTCAACCCGACGCTGATGATCGAGAAGCTGGTCCGCCGCGAGGGGCTGGTGACCGTCTGGGAGCTGACCGATGCGCTGTGGCAACTCGAATGGGGCCGTCCGCTCGACTACCGGTTCCCGGCGTCCGGGACCCCGATCATCGTCGACTCGGTGGGGCTGATCGAAGGCGCGCCCGACGCCGACGCGGCACGCGCCTTCATCGACTGGATCGGTGAGCGCGAGGCCCTGGAGCTGGCCGCCGAACAGGCCTTCAGGCTGCCGGCAGGCGGCGACCTGGATGTATCCGAGCTGCCCGAGTGGGCGCGGACGGTGCTCGGCCAGCTCGCCGTCGCGGAGATCGACCGCGGCCGCCTCGAGCGTCATGGCCAGGAGTGGATGGCGACCTGGGATCGCACGGTGCGCGGCCGCGGCGAGCGGGCCCGAGGCGTCGGGCAGGGACGCCCGACGCTACCGAAATAATGCCCCCCGAGCCGTTTCTCGTTCTCGAGCGCCTGCGGAAGCGCTTCGGCGACGTCGCCGTGATCCGCGAGGTCTCGCTGACCGTCGCCGAAGGTGAGGTCCTCGCCCTGCTCGGCCCCAGCGGCAGCGGCAAGACGACGCTGCTGCGCCTGCTCGCCGGCTTCGAGACGCCGGACGCGGGCTCGATCCGGGTGGCGGGATCGGACGTCGCCCACCTGCCGCCGGCACGCCGCCGTTTCGGCATGGTGTTCCAGCACTACGCCCTCTTCCCTCACCTGAAGGTGGGCGAAAACGTGGCCTTCGGGCTCGCGGACGTCGGTCGGGGACGAGAGCGCGCCGCGGTCGCGGAACGCGTCGCCGAGATGCTGCGCCTGGTCCACCTCGAGGGCTTCGAAGGACGCAAGGTGGGGGAGATCTCCGGCGGCCAGCAGCAACGGGTGGCCCTCGCCCGCGCTCTGGCGCCGCGGCCTCGCCTGCTGCTTCTCGACGAGCCGCTGTCGAACCTCGACCCCGGCCTGCGCGAGCGCACGCGGCGGGCGCTGAAGCGCACCGTGGGCGAGGTCGGGATCACCACCGTGCTGGTCACCCACGAGCAGGAGGAGGCCTTCGACCTCGCGGAGCGGGTGGCCGTGCTGCACGACGGCGCCGTCGAGCAGATCGGCACGCCCGAAGATCTGTACGCCTCGCCGCAGACACGATTCGTGGCGGAGTTCGTGGGCCGGGCGAGCGGGGTCCCGGGCACGCTCGCCGAGACCGACGACGGCGGCCGCGGCGCGCGGCTCGCCGGCCCCGAGGGCCCGGTCTGGCCGGGTGAGGTGGTGGCCGGCCCCGGCGGGCACCCGCTCGAGCCCGGCGGCCCCGTCGATCTGGTGACGCGCCCCGAACATCTCCGCCTGGTCGAGCCCGGAGCGCCGCGCGCGGTCCCCGGACACGTCCTCAACCGCCGCTTCACCGGCGTCCTGACCTACGTCACCGTGCGCCTCGCTCTGCCGGGTGACCCCGAGGTCGAGGTGCTGCTGGAGCCCGCGGCTCCGGCGAGGGAGGGAGATGCCGTGGCGGTGGCACCCAGGGACGGCGCTGCGCCGAGAGTCTTCGGCGGGACGGCCTCCTCGTGAGCGCGCTGAGGCGGGTCCCGACCTGGCGGGCCGCGGCGCTGGCGGCGTTGCTCGCCTGGGTGGTCGGCTACCCGCTGGCCATGACCGTCGCCCAGGCCTTCGGCCTGGCCGGCGCCGGCGGCTTCACCCTCGACCACTTCGCCGACTTCGCCCGCCGCGGCGACGAGTGGCTGGCGCTGTGGCGCAGCCTCTGGATCTCCCTCGCCTCGGTGGCGCTGGCAGCGGCGGTGGGGGTGCCGCTGGGCTTCGTCTTCGAGCGCACCGACTTCCCCGGCCGGCGGCTGCTCGGCGCCCTGGTGGCGCTGCCGGTGGCGCTGCCGCCGCTGGTCGGCGTCATCGCCTTCCTGTTCCTGTACGGGGAGAGCGGCTTCGTCTCCCGCGCGGCGCAGGCAATGCTGCGGCTCGAGGAGCCGCCCTGGCGCCTGGGCGGCGCCGGGGCCATCCTGCTCGTCCATGCGTATTCCATGTACGTGTATTTCTACCTCTTCACCCGCGCCGGCCTCGCCCGCCTCGACGCCGCCCTGCTCGAGGCCGCGGCCTCGCTCGGCGCCGGCCGCCGGCGCACCCTGACGCGGGTCACGCTGCCCCTGTTGCGCCCGGCGCTGGCCGGGGCGGCGCTGCTGACCTTCATGACCGCGCTGGCGTCGTTCTCGGCGCCGTACATCTTCGGCGGCGGCTTCCGGGTGATGACCACGCAGATCGTCTTCTCGCGCCTGAACGGCGACGACGCGATGGCGCGTGTCGAGACGGTGACCCTGGCCCTGGTGGCGCTGGCCGGCCTGTGGGTGCTGCAGCGGGTGTCGCC
>JBOGJI010000234.1:0-1878 GCA_050747865.1 Thermoanaerobaculia bacterium | reverse complement strand
GCTCCGCGCTAACGCGGAGCGGCCTCGCGCCAGTCCTTTGATTCGAACCCGTCCCTTCTTGTCGGGGTTCGCGCAACCGGCCCATCACGCCGCCCGCTGCGTCTTCGCGCCCTCATCCGGGAGCGAGGCGACGCCGCCCGAAGCGCCGTCCAAAGCGCCGGCGAAAGCGCCGCCAGAAACGACCCCCTCGCGCTTCCGTGCAGCATCAAGCAGTAGCTCGGCGAGCAGCCCTACCGCCTCCCGACGCTGCTCGTCGCTCAGCGGCACCAGCCGCGGTGCAAGAAGCTCAACCTCGGTTCTCTTACGCAGTCACCTCGGGGCCAGCGGAGGAGCAGGTCTCACTACAGAGAGGTCCACTCACGGCAGCGAATAGGACACCCTCCGTAGAGAAATGTCGAAAAAGCCGGGTCAACCGAACACCGCCACAGTAGCGTCCCCGCTGGTGGTGTACGAGCCGGTTGAGGGTGTTTCCGCCGTAGTCGTGGAGCGCGAGCCGTAGGCGAGCGCGGAGCGGCTGCGGCGGGTCGGGGTGATAGCTGACCACCGCGTCATCCTCGCGAGGTCCTGTCGAGAACTCAGCGAGGAGGAGCACGGTGGTCGAGCACACGATGGAGGTGTCGGGCTGGCTGCGCAAGCAGCTCGAGGAGGCGAGCCCGGATCTGCTGCGGGCGATGGTGAAGGAGATGGCGGAGGTGCTGATGAGCGCGGACGCTGACGCGGTCTGCGGCGCCGGTTATGGCGAGCGCTCGCCGGAGCGGGTCAACCGCAGGAACGGTTACCGGGAGCGCGACTGGGACACGCGGGTGGGCTCGATCGAGCTCGCAGTCCCCAGGCTGCGCGAGGGCTCGTACTTCCCTGACTGGCTGCTGCAGCCGCGCCGGCGGGCAGAGCAGGCGTTCGTGTCGGTGATCGCCGACGCCTACCTGGCCGGCGTCTCCACCCGCCGCGTCGAGAAGCTGGTGCAGCAGCTCGGCGTCGAGCGGATGTCGAAGAGCCAGGTCTCCAGGTTGGCGAAGTCGCTCGACCAGATCGTCGAGGACTTCCGCACCCGCCCGCTCGACGAGGCGCCCTACCCGTACGTGACGCTGGACGCGCTGGTGGTCAAGTGCCGGGAGGGGGGCCGGACGGTCAACGCCTGCGTCGTGCACGCCGTCGGCGTCAACCGCGACGGCTTCCGCGAGTCGCTCGGCCTCGACGTCGTCACCAGCGAGGACGGCGCCGCCTGGCTCGCCTACGTGCGTGGCCTGGTCGCGCGCGGCCTGGCTGGCGTCAAGCTCGTCAGCTCGGACGCGCACCCCGGCCTCGTCGACGCGATCGCGGCCACGCTGCCCGGCGCGAGCTGGCAGCGCTGCCGCACGCACTTCATGCGCAACCTGCTCACGCGCGTCCCCAAGAGCGCGCAGAGCTTCGTCGCGACGATGGTCCGCACGATCTTCGCCCAGCCCGACGCCGCCACCGTCCACGAGCAGCACCGCCGGATCGTTGACCAGCTCGAGCCGCGCTTCCCCGAAGCGGCGACGCTGCTCGAGGAGGCGGGGCCGGATCTGCTCGCCTTCACCAGCTTCCCGAAGGAGCATTGGCGCCAGCTCTGGAGCAACAACTCGCTCGAGCGGCTGAACAAGGAGATCCGCCGCCGCACCGACGTCGTCGGCATCTTCCCCGACCGCGCCGCGATCATCCGCCTGGTCGGCGCTGTCCTCGCCGAGCAGAACGACGAGTGGGCGGTGGCGCGCCGCTACATGAGCGCCGAGTCGATCGCGAAAGCGCTCGCCGACCCCGTCGACGAGCCCGAGGAGGTGATGGCGATCGCAGCCGCCGCGTAGACGTCAAGCGAGGATGGCGCGCTCAGCCTCGTACACCACTTGACGGGACGTGACC
>JBOGJI010000233.1:0-2342 GCA_050747865.1 Thermoanaerobaculia bacterium | reverse complement strand
GGCGCAGGTAGATGTCGCGGCGCTTGGCCCACCGCTCGCGCTTTGGGCTTCGGGGCTGGGCGTCCTTTCGCTTGTCGTCGGCCCACTCGGCCAGCGCGCACCAGCGCCGGTAGCGGCGGGCGCGCTTTTGGGGCTCGGTCGCCCAGTGCCAGACCGCCTGCAGGCGCCGGTCGCGCGGCGCGTGGCGCCAGATGCGGCGGATCGCCCGCCGTGCTCGCTTCAGGATCCGAACACCGCCCGGAGCCCGGCAGCGACGGCCTCGGGCAGCGACGGGCCGCCGAGCTTGGGCGAGGCGACCGCGACCCCGAGGGCGAGGAAGCCGTAGGTGACCCGGGCCTTGAGCGCGGCGAGGCCGACCTCGAGCTTGGTGATCCGGTCCTCGTGGACGATGATGCGTCCGTTCTTGGCCATCACTGGGACTATCAGCCCGCGCTTAGCGAAGGATGCCGCCCGACCACCAGGGCGGCGCCCCGCCGAGGGTGATCGAGCCCGATCCCCGGCCACCTGCGCCGCCGCCCCCGCCGCCGCCCCCGGCGAACCGGGCCGCCAGCGCGAGCTGGGCCTGAAGCGCCGAGAGCGCGTCTGAGGACTGGTCGAGCTCGCAGGTGACCCGCGGCAGCGCGCCCGAGGCGTCTACCTCCACCCGCTTGATCGGAAACGTGGTCCGCCGGTCGGGATCGGAGTCGAGCTCGAACAGGGTGGTGCTCGGCAGCACGTCGGGGACGCGCAGGTTCGAGCCGTCGGCGCGCAGGTAGACCGGCGGGAGCGGCCCGCGCTCGTGGTGGCGGATCGGGCGCGAGACGGTGAACGAGCCCCGCGCCGGGGCAAAGCCGCCGAACAGGGCCAGGAAGGCGTCGCCGAGGGTCTGTGCCGACGCCTCGGTGAGGGTGCCGCCGTCGATGGTCGCGGTGCGGGTCTGCGACCCCAGCTCGTCCACCGTCCGGGTGCGGGTGACCCGCTGGGGGTCGCCGGAGGGGTCGGTGTAGGTGACCACCACCTCACTGAACAGCGAGGCGGTCTCTGAGTGAAGGTCGAGGTCGTCGGCGTCTGATCGGTGGGCGAGCCAGTGCTGGGTGTCGCGTTCGAGCGCGGTGTAGTCGAACTGGCCGTCGTCTGAGGGATCGAGCGCCGACTCGGGCCCCCAGACCCCGAAGGTGCGCTCGTGGGGGTGGTAGGTGTGAAGCGCGCTGACCGCGTCGGCGTGGGTGACCGGGTCATAGAAGGCCGCCTGGGTGACCACGAACGGGGTCGCGTCCAGGCGCCGGATGGAGACCCCCGACACCCGCCCGACGACGTGGGAGATCATCTGGGTGGCCAGGAAGCCGCCCGGGTCGTCGCCCTGGCGGGCGAGCCCGTGGTCGCCGTAGACCGTGAGCTTTCGGATCATGCTTGTGTGAGCCTCGCCCTCGTTGATGACCGTGCCCTCCCACAAAAGCTGTACGAACTTTCGCGCGATGGTGGGCTCGAAGTAGTCGGCCTCGCTGTCGGCGGTGGATGTGTGCTGGTCGGGGGTCTGCTCGGCGGGCTCGCCGTCGTCGGTGTCGCCGACCCCGACGAAGAAGCCACGGGTGCTGGAGGGCTGGGTGGGGGTGGACGAGTGGGAGGTGCGATCCCAATAGATCGCGCTGACCGTCTCGGGCGCCTCATACCAAGCCTCACAGCGACCTGCCGCGGCCAGCGGGCCGGTGAACTCCAGCCTCAGCGCCGCGAGCCCGTTGGTTGAATCCGGCTCTACGCTGGGGTCAAAGGGCGTTTGTTCGAGCTCGAGAATCACGATCCGCCGCGCCCGGCTCGGCCCCCGCCAGCGCTCCAGGTCGCGGTCGCAGAACAGAAACGCCTCGCGCTCGTCGCGAAGCCGCGCCCCCAGCCCGTAGGCGGTGACCTCGACCTCCTCCGAGCGCTCGCCCTGGCGGTCTGCCTCCTCGACCCGCCCCTGCCAGAGCACGTCAAGGCCCGCGCTCACCCGCAGCAGGTTGAGCCGCGCGACCTCCGGGGTCGCCGCTCGCCAGGGGGCATGGAGGGTAAACGAGGCGGACTCATCGCCGCCGGGGGCGACGTTTGAGAACCGAAGGCCCGAGATCCGGTCGGTCAGCTCATAGCCCTGGCCGCCCTCGTCGATGCTGACCACCCGCAGCCGGGGGGAGTGAATCTGGGGGGCCTGATTGGCCATCCCCCGGACTATCCGGGGGGCCTATGCGCTTGACAAAAGGCTAGGGGTAGTGTAGGGTTGTCCTATGGGAATCAGGGTTCTAGGAGTGCTGGTGGCGGTGGCGCTGGTCTGTGTCGTGGTGGTGATCGGCTGCGGCGGCAGCGATGATCCTTCGCCGCAGGAGGCGGAGACG
>JBOGJI010000232.1:0-4094 GCA_050747865.1 Thermoanaerobaculia bacterium | reverse complement strand
GGCCTGGCGCGCGGGCGCGCGCCAGGCGATGGCGCCGTTCCACTCCCCGTCGGCGACGAGCGAAGTCGGCGGCGAGCCGGGAGTCGCCGCGCAGCCCCCGGAGTCGCGAACCTCGATCGAAGTATCGGCGGAAGCGCGCGAGCCGGCCTCGCGCCGCGAGGGGCCGCCGCGGTTGCGGGACGAGACGGGAGGCGAGCCGGCGCGCGAGGCCGGGCGGCGGGCGGGAGCCGGCGACAGCCTGGCCGCGGCCGATTGGTTCCTCGGGCGCGGCGCGCTGGCCAGCGCCGCCAGCCATCTCGCCGCCGCCGAGCGAGCCGAGCCGGACCGCGCGGACGTCCAGGACCTGCGCCGCCGCCTGCTCGCCGCTCGCCGGCTCCGGCAGATCGAGGCCCTGCTCGCGGCCGGCCACCAACAGGTGGCCGCGGGTCAGCTCCTGCGCGCCCGCTACACGCTGAGGCGGCTGCATCGCCTGGCGCCCGACTTGCCCGAGGCGGAGGACCTCCTCGACCGATGGACGGCGGCCAGGCGCGAGCGGGAAATGACACGCCGCAGGGCACGCCTCGACGACTGGCGCATCGCGAGCGAGCGCCGCCAGGCCAGCAACGAGCGCCGGCGCGGCCGTGTCGAGCGCTGGCGCCGCCTGCTCGAGGCGAGATGGGCCCGGTCGCTTGCCTTCCACGCCTGGCAGGTCGACAAGCTGGTGGAGGGCGGCAAGCTCGAGGAGGCGGGGATCGCCCTCGAACGTGCCCAGGCCGCGCTCGGCCCCTTCGAGCCCTGGGAGGGCATCGAAGAGAAGCTCGTCGAGCAGTGGCAGGCCCGCCACCCACCGAGGCCCTGACTCCCCACCTTCGCCCCACCTTGACGCTGTTTCAGGATGTGCCGCCGGCGCTTCAGCCCGCGTGCAGGCGCAGCTTCCCGCCGGTGCGTTGACTGCGAGCCGCCATGGCCAGCTCGTAGTGCGCCTCGAGCTGCTGCCCGACCTGGTCCCAGTTGAAGCGATCCTCGACCAGAGCGCGACCCGCTCGTGCCAGACGCCGACGCAGCTCCGGGTCGGCCAACAGCCGCACGATAGCGGCGGCGTACTGCTGGGGCGCTTCGGCGACCAGCAGCTCCTGTTCGTGCGTGGCGTCGAGGGCGCCGGCCGTCCAGGCATCGGTGACCACCGGGGTGCCGCAGGCCCAGGACTCGAGGATCTTGCGGCGCGAGCCTCCGGGGTACGGCATCGGGGCGACGGAAACGGCGGCGGTGACGAGATAGGGAGCGACGTCGGGCACCAGCCCGGCGGTGTGGACGCGTTCCGCGTCGCGGCGAGCGGCGGCGCGTACGACACGGGGCGGCGCCGGGCCGACGAGCACCACCGGTACCTCGGGTCGCCGCCGCCACACCTCGGGCATTACCCGCTCCACCAGGAATTCGGCGGCGTCGGCATCGAGGGGGTCGTCCATGACGCCCGAGAAGAGCACCACCTGGGGGCGGTCCAGGGGATCGCGGAAGGCGACGCGCGCGCAGTCCACGCCGCTGGGCAGGATTCCCAGCTCTTCGACCAGGGCCGAGTCCGTGGGGGCCCAAGGCGAGAGGCGCCTGGCGACCCGGGCGACGGCGTTGAGATCGTGGGGGCTCGCCACCAACACGCGATCGAAACCCCAGACCATGCGGCCTTCGTAGCGGCTCAGACGTTGGCCCGGCAGCCGGGCGGTGAGCCGCGACCGTGCCGGAGCCCCGGAGCGAGCGTGCCTCGCGACGCGGTCGCTCTGGCAGATCTCGCAATCCCAGACGCGCGTGGGCGCGGAAGGTCCCAGCAGGTCCGCGCTGCCCACCGCGTAACAGGCCGCGGCGAGCTGCTCGACGTGCAACACGTCCGCGGGGTGGCGCTCGAGCTCGAGACGGATCTGGCGCGCCAGGCGTGGCGACCAGGCGGCTCGGGCCGCCCGCGGCTGGCCCATCACCTTGGCGTCCAGCGCATTCATCGCCCGGCGCCAGGGTGCCGGACGGTCGGTGACCACCCGCGCGCCGAGCCGGCGCAACTCGTCCAGCCGGCTCTGGGCGCCATCGAGGCTCTTCGGGTGCCAGGGCGTCGGACAGGCGAGGGTGACCCCGTGCCCGCGCGTCAGCAGATACTCGAGGAGATGGAACGAACGCGAGCGCACGCAGCCGGGCGGGTACGGAGCGACGAACAGAATGCGCAGAGATTCCATCGCAGGCCGGCGGAGGATCACGTCTCGTCGGTTGGTGGGCCGAGCTCGGTGACGATCCGGCGCAGACGCCGCACGTGCGCCAGGGCGACCTCGAGCTGGCGGCGCCGCGCTCCGGGCGGCAGCGGCGACGGGCCGGCATCCTCGACCGCCAGGGTCTTGAGGTAGGCATCCAGGTCGGCGAGCGGCGCCGCGAGATCGCCGGCCACGCGGGCGAGCAGCTCGCGCCGTGCTGCTTCCACGCCCCCGGCCGCCTGCCGCTGCGCCTCCAGGCGTTGCGCCACGCGCTCGAACCGGGAGCCCAGGCGGGCGATCTCGTCGCCTTCGCCGGTCAGGTCGGGGGCCAGGCTCACCGGAGTGGCGAAATCCGTGAACTCGTACAGCGCCATCGCCCCGCTCAGCCGCCGCAGCCGCTGGGCGGCGCGATAGATGAGGGCGATCCCGCCGGCCACGGCGACGGCCGCACCGGCGAGAAGGACCGCCAGCGCCCAGAGCCGCCCCGTGCCGTCCTGCACCACCACCTGTTCGACTCCCGTCTCGTCCGCTGCCGGCGGCTGCCGCGTCGCCAGTCGCAGCGCGGCAAGGGTGGCGACGCCCAACAGGATCGTAACGGCCAACAAGACCGCGGTCAGCCGCGAGGGCAGGGTGTGCAGAATCGGCCGCATCACGAGTCCGTGCCGCCCGTTGCGTTCAAGACGACGTTCGACAAGGGCACGATCTTGACATACGTCGATGGGTATCGAGGCGACGTTGACATAGCCGCCGGGAAATCGGTAACCTTCTTGCATAAGCTCATAGAGCGGGTCGGCAGCCGCGGCGCCATCCAGCTCGTTCCCTCTCGGCGCGCGGCACCGGCTCGACGGGGGGCGCGGCATGGCTATGGTCATCATTCCGGACCCAGACGGGGGAGGGCGGAACGCGGATGTAGCGCCGGCACCCACGAGGGACGCGGCACCGCCCGGGAGAGCTGCGCCGGATCCCGCTCTCAGGAACGCGGACGGGGCCGGCGCGCAGAAGAGCGTCGCCAATGCCTTGAGGGAAGTCGCTCGAGCGCATCTGGCGCCCGACGGGCAGGCTCTGCAGACCAACCGACGTGAGCCTGCTCTGCAACGCGCCGCGCGTGCTTTGCCGAATGAGGTGGTCAACGCGGCGATGGACGGGCCTGGCGCACGGGCGGATCAATGGGGCGGCAGGCAGGGCGGGATGTTCGATTTCCGGGGCATAGGCCAACAGGGGATGGAGGCGCGGCCGGCTGACGGCCAGGCGCCGGCCTCGGCAACGGGACAGACCCCGTGGGGTCCAGGAGCGATGGCGCTCGGGACCGCCCCGATGCAGGGCACGCCCGCGGCGCCCGCTGCCGGTCCAGGCTACATGGCGCCCCAAGCCGGGATGCCCGCGGCCGATCCGGTCGCGGCTCCGACGACTCCCACGGGGTACCAGGGGAGTCCGGATCCCGCGCAGCCGCCAGGAGGCGGCGCGCCGGCCGGCCAAGGCACGTTGGGCGCGAATCAAGTGCCCGCTCATCAGGCGCAGGGCTACTCCCAAGTCTTGCCGACGCAGGGTTCGACGGCCCTCGGGATCGGGAGCACGGGCGATGCGCCCGCGTATCAGGCCCAGCGCTCCTCCGATGCCGCGCCGGCGCAGCATTCGACGGCCTCCGGCATCGAGCCCGCGGGCGGCGCGGTCGACAGCCTCGCACAGAGCGCATCGGGCAGCCAGACCAACGACCTCCCCGCGGGGCAGGGATCCCTGGGAAAGGGAGTGGCGGTGCCGACCGGCGCCGCCGCCACGCCCGCCACGATCCGTGACGGCCAGGTGGGCAGCCAGTCAGGGGCCGCGGCGCAGCCTCGCGGCGCGGACGTTGCCGCGCAGCAGTCCGCCGCGACTGCCAAGGGCGCGGCC